>JAFDWT010000044.1:0-946 GCA_018268335.1 Armatimonadota bacterium
CGGTCGGCCATCGAGACGGCCTCGCCGGGCGTGACTAGGAACCCAGTACCTTCGCGGACCACCTCGGGGACGCCGCCCACGTCGTTGGCAACGACAGGGACGCCGGCCGCCATGGCTTCCACCAGGGCGATTCCCATGGCCTCCTTGAGCGTCGGAAAAACAAACACGTCTAGGGCCGGCAGCAGGTCTCGCACGTCAGACCGGTAACCGGCGAAAAGCACGTTGTCCGATAGGCCAAGGGACCGGGCCATTTCCACGTACTCGGCTTTGGAGGCGCCGTCGCCAAAGACCACGAACATGGCCCGCGGCACATCGTCGACGACCCGACGCGCGGCGTGCAAGGCTTGGTCGATGCCCTTGAGAGGGGTCAGCCGGGCGGTTGTACCGAAAATCGGCACATCGAGAGGCAGTCGAAGGGCAGCCCGCGCTCCCGCCCTTTCTTCCTCCGTCGGCTTGTGGCCCACCGGGATGCCGTTGTGGACCACGGAAATCTTCGCCTCACTCATCCCCTGGGTGACCAGGTGCCGGCGGACCTCGCCGCTGACGGCGATCAAGTGGTCGGCGGCGACGAAGGACATCTTGCCGCTGAGGCCGTGCACGGTGGCGACGCTGGGGACCCGGGCTAGCTTGGCAGCCAGACTCCCATTCGTCGAGGAAGTCGAGAGGTGACAGTGGACGATGTCGAACTGCTCGCGGCGCATCCAGCGGGCTATTTGGACGACGGCGATCGGGTCGACTTTGAACCGGACGGGGAACTCCGTGTCAGGGTAGCCTAGCGACTTGACGTGCGCCCCGAGTCCACGTCCTTTGAATGTAGCAAAGGAAACGGCGTGGCCGCGCAGAACCAACTCGTGGCAGAGCGTCATCATGCTGGCCACCGCCCCGTAGGTCGAGTTGCGGGCCGAGCAGACTTGGACGACCTTTAGCGGGCCGTCGTGCGCAGGTG
>JAFDWT010000044.1:1014-21118 GCA_018268335.1 Armatimonadota bacterium
TTCGTAACCGGCGGCGGCGGCGGCGTCCCGGACCCGCTTGTCGACGGCACCATAAGGATAGCAAAAGTACGGGACGGGTTGCCCGGTCAGTTCCTCAAGTGTCTCACGGCAGGCGGTCAACTCGCGGGCCAGTTCGGCGTCGTCCAGCTTGGTCAGCCGGGCGTGGCTGACAGAGTGGCCGCCGATCTCCATGCCCTTTGATTGAGCGTCACGGACTTGCTCTGGGTTCATCAGAGCCTCGCGGACGTCGCCGGCTCGGTTGTCCCAGGCATTGTCCTTACCCATGAGGCCCGAGACGATGAAGAGAGTGCCAGGCCAGCCTTTGGTGGCCAGAACCGGCACGACGTTCTGGGACCAGTGCTCATAACCGTCGTCGAAGCTAAAGACCACTGGCCGGCGCGGCATCTCTGCCCGTCCAGCAAAGGCATCGGCCATACGTGACAGGCTGATCGCTGTGAATCCGGTCCGATGCAAGACGTCCACATGACGGGCGAACCGGGCCGGGTGCACATAGTGGTTGGGCACCGTCGTGCCACGCGGCAGCGGAGTGACGCGGTGGTACATCAAGATCGGCACGCGGGCCATGCGGGCCCTTCTTACCCGGGCCTTGGGCCTGTTTTCGGGCCTGCTCCAGTCCAAATGGCAGGATAATGGAGGAATTGTGCGGGAGTTGAGGCTTTTTGTCGTCCTTTTCGGGGTTTGCGCCGGGTGGATTGCCTGGGGGCAAGACCCTCAGACGACGGTGCCAGAGAAGCCGCTGACGGAAAAGCCTAAGGTGTCGGACAAGAAGGTCAAAGACCCGGACACCTTGGAAGCCGTGACATTCGCCGACACCAAGGGCGGCGTCTATCTCGATCTGCACGAGCTGGCGGGTGCCTTTGCCCTCGAACTGAGCTACGACAAAGCCACGAAAGTGACGACTTTGGGCGGTGTCGAGGTCGACCGGACGAAGTTGCGCCAGCTCTACGACGGTTCGTCACTCCTACCGATCGAGGAATTGACCAAATACCAAATCGCCATGGCCAAAACCGAGGAAGGGAAGATCATCCTCGACAACGGCAGCCAGGCCAAGACGGTCG
Organism: Armatimonadota bacterium; assembly: GCA_018268335.1. Lineage (GTDB taxonomy): Bacteria > Armatimonadota > Fimbriimonadia > Fimbriimonadales > Fimbriimonadaceae > JAHBTB01. The sequence goes on from JAFDWT010000044.1 coordinate 2,094, forward strand.
TCATCCCACCCAAGGCAGTTGAAATCAGCGTCTCGCGCCAGACCCTGAGGGCTTGGCAAGGCGACCGGTTGGTGATGAAGACGCATATCAGCAGCGGCCGGCCCGGACACGATTCGCCGTTGGGCAACTTCAAAACTGGCGGTAAGTTTCCCATGAAGCTGTCGACGCTCTATGACAACGCCGAGATGCCGTTTGCCGTGCAAGTGATCGGCGACGTGTTTGTCCATGGCTACGCCAGCGTCCCGCACAACCCGGCCTCGCACGGCTGCATCCGGATGCCTCTCAAGCCCGAGAACGCGGCCCGGTACTTCTTCAACTGGGTCGACCAGGGAGTGTCGGTGCGGATTCTCAAGGATTGGACCGACGCAGCGCGCGAATTGATCCTGATGGAGCCTGGCGGAGAGGAAGAATTGGCGACCCAGGGCCACGTCAAGAACATCAAGTCTGGTTCGCCCTATGGCGACCACAAGCCCAAGCCGCCTAAGAAGCCGGCAGCGGCGCCTCCGAAAGTCTTCGGCCCTCCGATCACTCTGAAGGGTGGCGGCAAGTAGGGACAGTGACGGTCCATTGGCCTTTGTCGCGGTCGTCCCAGTTGCGCGTGTCGCCTGTTAACCTGGCCCGGTGAAGCTCCTCAGGGTCGATCCAGTAGACGGCGACTCCTTCTTCTCCTGGTTCGGTCTCAGCCAAGACGCCGTCAGCCGGAAAGTCGCCGCAAGGCGGCGCAATGACCGCGGCGCTTCCGTATGTCGAAGGCACAGGCTCGTACCCGAGTCCGCCGACCAGACTGGCGTGCACGACAAAGACTTGGTTCTCCATCGCCCGGGCGTGGCAGGCGTAGCGGACACGATGGAAGCCGTGCTTGGTCTCAGTGAATGCTGGGACAGCCTGGATCCACACGCCGGCCTCGCACAGGGCGCGGCTGCTGGCGGGAAACTCGCTATCGTAGCAGACGGTCGTCCCTACACCTCGGATCGACTGAAATTCGGTGCCGGTGGCCAGGCCCCATTCGTTTGCCTCAAATTGGGTGAGGACGTGCTTGTCGGCCCAGGTCGCCTGGCCGTCAGGCCAAACGGTGATGGAGCGGTTCACCAACCCATGGTCGGTCGAGACAAGCGTCGAGCCACCAACAATGACCAGGTTGTTCCTGGTCGCTCGGTCGAAGAGGGCCGAATGCCATTCCTCGTGGGCCTCTCCAAGCAGGGCGACAGGGTCATGGGGCCCCAGTCGCTCCAGGTCGATGCATTCGGGAAAAACCACCAGGCCAGCGCCCTTGTTCAACGCAAGCTCCAGCAACTCGTCAAAGTGATCTAGCCAGCCGACGAGAGTCGGGTTGTAGCGGACTTTCCAAGCGACGGCGGCACAGGTCAGGGCCTCCATTCCAACACCACCCCAGCGTCGCCACTTTCGCAGTCTTCCATGTAGTTGTCGATGACTCCTTTGCAATCCAGACCCATTCGCAACAAGGGGGTCAGAGTCCGGTCGGTCGAAGCGCCCCGACAGACAGACTCCACGTAGGCGTTGGGTGTGGCCAACCCGCTTTCGGAATAGCCGGGTGTCCGACAGACAGTGCCGTACAACACTAGTCCCAGGTGGCGCACCAGCCGAAACCTCTCCTTATACAGTCGACGGCCCAGTCCGCACCGCCGCCAGTCCGGAGCGACGCTGATGTCGACTCCGAAGAGAACGGATCCTTCGGGGTCGTGTCGCGGCAGATCAAGGCCACCGACCGATTTGTCCCAAGGCCGATGGGCCTCCCAGTCGGCTTGCTGCATCAGCATGTTCGTGGCCGAAGCGACCACGACGCCGCCAGCAGTCGCCACGAACTGCCCTGTCGCGAACCGTTCCACATGCTGCCGGACATGCTTGGCCGTGAACAGCGCTTCAGCCGGAAAGGGTGGCGGAAAGCAGGTGGCTTGGAGTGCCGCGACTGCTTCGGCGTCCTGCAATGTCGTTTCTCGGACAACCACAGCTTCACGCAAGGTCCCAGAATTTTGCGATTCGGAAAACGTAGGTTGCATGTCTGACTGTATAAGGGCTAGGATGCCTCATATGCGCCTGTTATCGCCCGTCGCAATTCTTGCGTTGGCTGGCTCGGCGTCGGCTTTTGAGAGCGGACCACTCCTGGTCCGCGAGCCGACCGTCAATGCCACCAGCATTGTCTTTACGTTTTCTGGTGACCTGTGGAGCGTTCCACGGTCGGGCGGCCAAGCTGTCCGCCTGACCTCGTCGCCGGGAATCGAGGCGCACCCGTTCTTCTCGCCTGACGGGAAGTGGATCGCCTTCACGGGCCAATATGACGGCAACGCCGATGTGTTCGTCATGCCGGCGACCGGAGGCGTACCAAAGCGTCTGACCGCCCACCCGTCGCCCGACATCGTCTCCGGCTGGACGCCGGACGGCAAGTCGGTTGTTTTCACGAGCCAGATGAACTCCAACTCGGATTACACGCGAATGTTCACCGTGCCGGTGACTGGCGGGTTTCCGACCCAGCTTCCGTTCCCAGCTGGCCAAATGGGTGCGGTTTCGCCCGACGGTAAGCAGATCGCTTATGTCCCTAACATCAAGTGGGAGCAGGCTTGGAAGCGCTATCGAGGCGGGCAGGCCTATCCGATCTGGCTCGGTCAGATGAGCGACAGTAAGGTCGTCAAGCTGCCGCGCAAGACGGAGAACATCTTCAACCCCGCTTGGCTTGGCAACAAGATCTACTACATCTCGGACGTGCGCGGCCCGGCCGGCATCATGAGCTACGACCCGACGACAGGTCGCTCGCAAGACGAGGTGAAGGGTGACGGCTTCGACGTCAAGGCGCTGAGTGCCGGCCCCGACACGATCGTCTACGAAAAGCTCGGTGGCATCTACCTCTACGACCCGGCCAAAAAGCAATCCACTAAGGTGGACATTGAGATCAGTGGTGACTTTCCCGAGATCCGGCCCCAGTTTAAGAACCTGGCGCCGTTCATCTCTGACGTCTCGATCTCGCCGACCGGTCAGCGTCTGGTCGTCTCGGCACGCGGCTATGTCTTCACAGTGCCTGCCACGAAAGGTGACACGCGTATCGTCAACGAGGCGCCCGGCCTGCACCGCCGCGAAGGCGCCTGGTCGCCTGACGGCAAGACGATCGCCTACATCACCGATCCAAACATCACCGAAGAGCTGGAACTGTTTGATGTGCAGACCGAGAAGTCGCGGAAGGTGAAGCTGGGCGGCTTTACCAGCACATTCGGCAACCTGTCTTGGTCGCCAGACAGCAAGAAGATCGCCTACCAAGACTACGAGAAGAACATTTGGATCACCGAGGTCGAGTCCGGCAAGACCACCAAGGTCGACCATTCGGTCTACAACGACCCGCAGTTCAACACGTCGCTCAACTGGTCACCGGACTCGGGGTGGTTGACGTATTCTCGTGACCTGGACAGCCACGTGCACGCGGTGTTCCTCTATGAACTGGCGACTGGCAAGTTCCACCAGATCACCGACGGCATGGCCGACGCTGTCGAGCCAGTCTTCGACCGCTCAGGCAAGTACATCTTCTTCGCCGCGTCCACGCAATTTGGGCAAGCGGCAAGCTGGCTCGACCTGAGCAGCCTGAACCAACCCAACGTGCCCGCCTCGCTCTACATCGTCGTGCTCAAAAAGGACGGCGGCGACCCGCTTGCTCCCGAGAGCGACGAGGAACCAGTGAAGGAAGAGCCGAAAGGTGACAAACCCGGCGGCCCGCCGGCAGGAGCACCCAAGCCGCCCAGTAACAAGACAGAGATCGACTTGGACGGCATTCAGGGCCGGACAGTGGCCCTACCGGGGACTCTCACTGGCGTGAGCCGCATTGTCGCCGGACCGTCTGGTTCGTTCTTCGTGCTGGTTCCGGCCAAGAGGACGACAGGCATCTCGTTCGACGGCCCGCCATCGCTTCTGAAATACACGATGGCCGACCGGAAGCTCGCTCCGTTTGCACCGGCAGTCTCGCAGGTCAAGGTCACTGCCGACGGCAACAAGCTCGTGCTGTTCAGCGGTGGAATATCCATTGTCCCAGCCGCGGCGCCTGGCGCTGCGCCCGGCCAAGGGGCGGTCAACCTTGGCGGACTGGTCGCCAAGATCGAGCCGCAAGTCGAGTGGGCCCACATGGTCCACGAAGCCTGGTACCGCGAAAAGGTCCAGTTCTACGACCCAGGCGTCCACGGCATCGACACCGAGGCCATGGCCAAAAAGTACAGTGCCTTCGTGCCGAACATCACGTCGCGCGAAGACCTGAACTACCTCTTCGAAGACATGATGGGCGAGGTCAGCGTCGGCCACATGTTCCCCGGTGGTGGTGACACACCGGCTGGTCCGGCTTCGGTCGACGGAGGTCTGCTCGGTGCTGACTACACGTTCGAAAACGGTCGTTACAAGATCGCCCGTGTCTATACCGGCGAGAACTGGAACGGCACGCTCCGTGGCCCGCTGGCCAAGGTCGGCGTCGACGCCAAGGCAGGGGAGTACGTCCTAGAGATCGACGGCAAAGAGCTGACCCAGGCAACTGACATCTACGTCGCTCTGGAGAACAAGGCTGGCAAGCAGGTCAAGGTGAAGCTGGGCCCGAACGCTGATGGTACGGGAAGCCGCGTTGTCACGGTCGTCCCGACTGGCAGCGAATTCCCGCTTCGCCTGTGGGCCTGGCGAGAAGACAACCGCCGCTACGTCGCCGAAAAGACCGGTGGCCGTGCCGCCTACGTGCACATCCCCGACACCGCCGAAGGCGCATGGTCGCAGTTCACGAGGTTCTTCTATGCCCAGACCGACAAGGACGGCATGGTCGTCGACGAGCGGTTCAACCACGGCGGCTTCATTGCCGACTTCTTGGTCGACCAACTCGGGCGTACGCTCGACGCCGCGTACTACCCGCGGGCCGGCAAACCCTGGCCCTCGCCTGGTGGTGCCATCTATGGCCCCAAGGTGCTCTTGGCCAACGAAATGTCGGGCAGCGGAGGCGACATGTTCCCGTGGCTCTTCCGCCATCGCAAGCTCGGACCGATCATTGGCAAGCGCACCTGGGGTGGCCTGATCGCCGCCTTTGGCTTCCAGCTCGCTGATGGTGGACAGATCAACGCGCCTGACTGCTCGTTCTTCGACCCACGCACCGGCAAGTGGATGGTCGAGGGCTGGGGAACCGATGTCGACATTGATGTCGACTTCGACCCCTATCTGTGGCGTCAAGGACGGGACAGCCAGTTGGACCGCGCCATTGAGGAGATCAACAAGGCTCTGAAAGACTACAAGCCGAATCCGTTCAAGAAGCCTGTCTATCGCGACAAGTCGAAGGCGAGCGAAGACGGCCAAGGCGTCGCCCGCTCAGGCGGCTGACGCGAACAAGAAAGTCGCCGGGGTGATGCCTTGTGCGCCCCGGCCTGAATCTTGAACTGTCGTAAAATAGAGAAATGGTGCAAGCGGCAGTCTCGTCGCTGACAGCCCGGGCCGGAGTGAGGATGCTCGTCTCCGGCCCGGACAGCTTGGTTGCCGCCGCCGACTTGGGCGGTGGGCTTTCGATGTACGCCGACCGGCGGGAAGTCTGGCGCCGGACAGACCTCGATCTGGACGCGAAGACGCGGGACGCTGCCCGGGTCACCGACATGGCGTTCGACCTGGACGGAGAGACCCTCGTGGTCGTCGGCTCGCACGGCGTCGTGGCGCTTGATGCCAAGACCGGGGAGACGAAGTGGGCGAGAAAGCGCCGTTGGATCTTCGGCTTCTTGTCTGACCTGCCTTTGACCGTCTGCGCTGGCCCTGACTCCGACTATGTCGTCGCGTGGTCGTCTGGGCGTGTCGAGCGGATGGACTCGAAGGGACTGAAGAAGCGGCACTGGATCGACAACAGCGCGCCCGAATCGATGGTCTACGTCGAGTCTCTTGGGATTCTTTGCGGAGCCGACGGCTATAGCGTCCGCTCCTGGGACGCCAGCGTCTGGCCGCCCGTCGAGCAGGCGTCTTTGGTCGGCCGCTGGGTCAAGGTCGTGGCGGTTCCGGGCACAGAGTGCTTCGTCGCGCGCCGGCTGGACGCCGTGTTCTGTCTTGATGTGCGGACGCTGGACGTGCTGTGGTCGATGCCCGGCCCTGTCGCCCATCCAGCGATGGCGGTCTCTCCCGACGGTGCTCTAGTCGCTTGGGTCGGCCCGAGTGCTGTCTTCGTCCACGACGTGGCCGACGGGAAACTGGTCCATAGCATTTCGCCTCGATCTCGCCCATTGAGCGTGGCTGGTGATGCAGACGGATGGTTCCTCGGCTTGGCCGACGGTTCGCTCGAGTTTAGCGAGCGATAAACGAACTCGGCCCCGGCACAGTGCCGGGGCCGAGACATGTCCGGGCCAGGCTTACTTCTTGGCGCAGCAGGCACCGACGCAGCAGCCGCCGGAGCAGCAAGAGCCGCAGCCGTGGGTGCAGCATGTGCCACAGTGGTCGCCGCAGCAAGCCGCACAGTGACCCGCGCAGCAGTTACCAGCTTTGCCGTTCGGTTGCATATCCCGAGGAACGCCAGCGAGGGCGAAGACCGGCATGGCGATCATGGCGATAGCGACGAGTTTGATGATGTTTTTCATAGTGGTTTGTTCTTTCTTCGAGAAGTCGGTGCGACCGAAGCCGCGGAGTGACGCGGGCAGGGGCGTCAACCGACCGGAGGTGCTCGAGGTGAACGTGAGACTATGAGTGGGGGAGCATGGGCCTGGTGCGGGCTGTCAGCGACGGGCCGCCAGACTTGAGGCTCGGGAAGCTGGACATAGGGAAGATGCGTTGGCATGACCGCCAGCGAGTCGTCCCATGAAAACGTCGCGGCCAGATTGGCGTTCTGTTTTGACTTCAGAACCTCAGCTTGCTTTTCGCATTTCGGGCATGCGGACTTGGCGGGCTGTTTGGCCTTCTGGCAACAAGAGTGGTCGGCCTTCATGGCCGTGGTGGCTTGTTGCGGAGGTTCGCAACTGGTAGCTTTGCAAATAAAGGCGCAAAGCCCAGGGGCCGCGTTCACCGCGAAGATTGCGGTTGCGGTCAGAAGCGCGATCAGCCTCTTTGAACCCACAAGTAGGGAATACCACACTTATTTTTGGCCGGATCTTGAATTGGGACTGATAAATCTCACTTATTTTGTGTGGATTGGGAAGCGCTTCGTCAGCGCTACGACTTGGGACTTGGCGTCGGCGATGTTGGCTTCGTCGGCAGGGGCCCGGAGCACTTGGGCAATGAACCGGGCGATATCGGCCATCTCCGCTTCACCCATACCGCGCGTGGTCACAGCGGGTGTGCCAAGCCGGACACCCGAAGTGACAAACGGCGACTCGGGGTCGTTCGGGATCGAGTTCTTGTTCGTGGTGATATTGGCGTGTTCCAGGGCCTCTTGTGCGACCTTGCCGGTCACGCCATAGGGGCGCAAGTCGACCAGCATCATGTGGCTGTCGGTGCCACCGCTGACGATCCGAAAGCCTTGCTCGATCATCGCAGAGCAGAGTGCCTTGGCGTTGAGGGCCACCTGGCGGGCATAGTCCTTGAATTCGGGGCGCAACGCCTCGGCGAAAGCCACCGCTTTGGCTGCGATCACATGCATGAGCGGGCCACCCTGGAGGCCAGGGAAGACCGTCTTGTTGATCTTGGTGATGTGCTCTTTGTCGCCAAGAATCATGCCGCCGCGCGGACCACGGATGGACTTGTGGGTCGTCGACGTGACAACTTGGGCGTGACCGAAAGGCGACGGATAGCAGCCGCCGGCGATGAGCCCGCTGTAGTGCGACATGTCGCACATGTGCAGGGCACCGACCTCGTCGGCGATCTGGCGCACACGAGCAAAGTCGAACTGGCGGGAATAGGCGGTCGCTCCGCTGACGATCACTTTGGGCTTGTGCTCGACGGCGAGTTCTCGCATCTCGTCATAGTCGATGAGTTCGTTGTCGTCGCGGACGCCGTACGGGACGACTTTGTAAAGTTGTCCGCTAAAGTTGACAGGCGAGCCATGGGTGAGGTGGCCGCCATGGGCCAGGTTCATCGCCATCAGCGTGTCACCGGGCTGCATGAAGGTGAAGTAGACCGCCATGTTGGCGTTGGCACCGCTGTGGGGTTGGACGTTGGCCGCTTCGCAACCGTAGAGTTCGCACACCCGCGCGATGGCCAGCCGTTCGACTTCGTCGGCGAACTCACAGCCGCCGTAGTACCGCTTGCCCGGGTAGCCCTCGGCGTACTTGTCCGTCAACACGCTCGCCATGGCCTCGCGCACTGCGGTGCTGGCGATGTTCTCGCTGGCGATCAGCTCCAGGTTGTGCTCCTGGCGGTCGACCTCGCGGTCGAGGATCGCGGCGACATCAGGGTCGATGCTGGCCAACGGGGCACGGTGTCGCAACAAGGTGTCGGTCTGGCTGGGCATGTGCATGTGAGTATGTCTGGTCCGGACTTGGTTCCGAGGCCCGGTACCCGAGACCCGCGACCCTACTGCCCCGTATAATCAGGCCGACATGAGGATTGGTCTATTTCTCGCCCTGTTTGGCGACAAGAGCCTTGATGAAGCGCTGGACACCGCGGCAGGACTGGGCTTGCAAGCGGTCGAAATCGGCGCCGGCGCGTACCCGGGCAAACAGCACATCGACATTCCCCAGCTCTTGAGCAGCAAGTCCGACCGCGAGGCTCTCCTCAAGAAACTCGACAAAAGAGGGCTGGTCTTGAGCGCTCTCAGCGTCCACGGTAACCCGATCCACCCGGTGAAGGCGATCGCTGAAGACCATCACAATGCATTCCGCGATGGTGTCAAGCTGGCCAGCCTGCTCGGAGTCCCGGTCGTGAACGGCTTCAGCGGCTGCCCGGGCGACAGCCCCCGCTCCAAGAACCCGAACTGGGTGACCTGTGCCTGGCCCGACGAGTTCCGCGACATCCTGGAGTGGCAGTGGAAGCGCCGGGTCATCCCGTATTGGCGCGAGCAGGCAGCTTATCTGAAGGAGCACAACGTCAAGTTCGCTATTGAAATGCACCCTGGATTCGTGTGCTATTCCAACGACACGCTGCTCAAGCTTCGCAACGGCGTCGGCAAAAACGGCGACATGATCGGTGCGAACTTTGACCCCAGCCACCTGTGGTGGCAAGGCATCGACCCGATCGCCGCCGTGCGCGAACTGGGCGAGGAAGGCGCCCTGTTCCACTGCCATGCTAAAGACACCAGGATCGACCCTTACAACTCGGGCCGCAACGGGAACCTGGACACCAAGAGCTACGGCGACATCCTTGAGCGCTCGTGGGTGTTCCGCAGCGTCGGCTACGGCCACGGGATTGAGTGGTGGAAGGACTTTGTGAGCAACCTCCGGATGGTGGGCTACGACTACGTCCTGAGCATCGAGCACGAGGACGGACTGATGTCCAGCATGGAGGGCTTGACCAAGGCGCTCGACGTGCTCAAGCAGTCGGTCATCAGCGAGTCGGCTGGCCCGATGTTTTGGGCCAAGGAGTAGCATTGATATTTGGGCCGCGGTGCATCATTGCGCGGCGGCCCAACGAGATCAATTCATCGGTAGCGTCACGCGGAAGGTGCTGCCGTGTCCGAGCTGGCTGGTAAGTATCACTTTGCCGCCGTGGGCCTCAACGATGTTTCTGACGATGCTCAATCCCAGCCCTGTGCCTCCGCTCTCTCTGGACCGCCCTCTGTCGACACGGTAGAAGCGCTCGAATATTCGCGGCTGGTGGTCAAGCGCTATGCCGATGCCAGTGTCGCGGACTTCGATCACCGCGTGGTCTTCTTCAGTTGACACCATGACCTGGACACCGCCTTCCTGGGTGTAGTTGATCGCGTTGTCGATCAGGTTGAGCAACACCTGGGTCATCTGGTTGTCGTTGGCTCGAAGTGGAAGTGCTTCTGGCGCGGTCAGGGAGACTTCTAGGTTCTTCTTTTGGGCCTTCGGCTGGACTTGGGTGACCACGTGGCGGGCGATCTCGGCCAAGTCCACATCGGATTTGACCGCCTGTCCGGCCTCCAGGGAACTGAGGGTCAGCAAGTCTTCGGCGACCCGGGTCAGTCGGTCGACTTCGGTGACGATCCGAGTGCCGTACTTTTGGCGCAGCTCTTCGTCCTCCGGATCGTCGACGAGCGTCTCGGCCATGGCACGAATCGTTGTGAGTGGTGTGCGCAGCTCATGCGACACGTTGGCGACGAAATCGCGCCGCACCCTTTCGAGCCGCCGCAGGTGGGTGATGTCGTAAAGGGAGACGAAGATGCGCTGGAGCTCGGTGGATTCGCGCCAGACCACCACCGACATAGTCTGCTCGTCGGGTTGTTCGAACGTGAGCTCGTCCTTGGCGGGCTCACCGGATGCTGCCACCCGCTCGACCATGTGGACGATCTGAGGGGACATGGTCACCGCCAACAGCGTGCGCCCTTCGGGGTCGTCAAAGCCAAAGAGGCGGACCGCCGTTTGGTTGGCATACTCGATCTTGAGCTTGCTATCGACGAGGAAGATGGCGACGTCCAAACCCTCAGCCAAGTCGTCGAGGGCGTCTTTGTGACTTTGCACCTCAAGGGCCAGGGTCTCGGACGCGTGGTTGGATTTGAGGGCCGCATCGTTGGCGGCGCCGACTAGGTGGGCCGCGCCGACCAAGGCAAGGGACAAGCCGAGACCAACGAGGGCCAGACCTGCGGTTGCGACTAGTCTCAGGCCGCTTGAAGCCATGAGGACGAGCGACACAGCAATGACCGCCGCCCCCGCCCAGGGCGCGACGATCAGCCAGACAGGTGTCCGAGTCTCTCGCATCTGATTCTATTGTGGCCTGACCACCGGTAGACTTGACAGGAGTGAAGAAGGTCGACGCCATTGTCCGGGTCAGCAAGCTGGAAGATGTGAAGGCGGCCCTGGAACATGCGGGTGTGACTGGGCTCAGCGTCGAGCAGGTCCGGGGCTTTGGCAGGCAGCAAGGCCAGACCGGGCACTTTCGAGGCAGCACCTACGCTTTGAACCTGGTTCCCAAAATCCGTATTGTCACAGTTGTTCCCGACGAGCTTGTCGAGCCGGCAGTAGCGGCGATCATCGACACGGCCCGGTCGGGCGAGGTCGGGGACGGAAAGATCTTTGTCAGTGACATCGAGCAAGCAGTGCGAGTCCGGACGGGCGAATCTGGCGACGACGCCCTGTGAAGGATGCGCAAGGTTTTACGATCAAGCCTTGACTATTCACGAAAGAGACATGCATGATAAATTACGTGCGCCATGATGCATTGATGCCCGACTTATCGGGCAGTTTTGATCTTGAAAGTCGGCTTGTTGAGGAATTTCAGAAGAACGGGCACGTCTGTGTCCGAGGTCTTTGCTCGCCCGAGGAAGTAGCCGCGTACCGCGAGGTGATCGTCGAAGTCGCGAACGCGAACAACACCGAGACTCGACCGCTGGAAGAGCGGGACACCTATGGCAAGGCGTTCTTGCAGACCATGAACCTGTGGACGCTGGACGAGCGGGTCAAGGGGTTCGTGCTTGCCAGGCGCTTTGCGGATGTGGCGGCCAAGTTGCTTGGCGTTAACAAGGTGCGCTTGTATCACGACCAAGCATTGTTCAAGGAGCCCGGTGGTGGCGTGACTCCTTGGCACCAAGACCAGTTCTATTGGCCGTTGGCGACCGACCAGGCCATCACTTTGTGGATGCCGCTTGTCGATGTGGACCAAGTGATGGGCACGATGACCTTTGCGGACGGCAGCCATGAGCAGGGATTTGTGCCGATCTCGCAGCAGATCAGTGAAGCGTCAGAGACCTTTTTCGATCGTTATGTGAGCGCTAAGGGTTTTAATCTGACGAGTGCCGGGGCGATGAAGGCGGGCGACGCCACCTTCCACACTGGTTGGACATTGCACAAAGCGCCTGGCAACGTGACCGACCGAGTCCGAGCGGTGATGACCATCATCTACTACCCGGACGGCACGACGATCTCCACCCCCAAGAACGACTTCCAGAAGGCCGATTTGGCTTCTTGGCTGAACGGTCTTGAACCCGGGGCACTGGCTGACGGGCCGCTTAACCCTATTTTGAACTAAACGGCTCGGCGGGCCTCACCGCTGCTTCTTGCTAGTCTCGATGATCTGCTTGATCTTCGCGCTGGTCAGCTTGTCTTCGTCCTGCAAGGGGAAGCCTTGCCAGCGGACGACACCGTCGGGCGTGACGACAAGCACATGAGGGATCCCTTCGACGCCGACCTGCTTGGACATCTTTTTCGCGGGGTCGGAGGCGACGGAGTAGTCCATGGGGGTCTTCGCCATGAACTTGGTGAGCGTCTCCGTCGGCTCGTCGCTGACGCCGATGACGACGAGATCACCCGCGAACTCCTTCTGCCACTTGTTCAGCTCGGGGATCGTCTCCCGGCAGGGTGGGCACCAGGTGGCCCAGAAGTCGATGAGCAGGACTTTGCCCTTGGTGGCCGGGTCTCCGTTCTTGAGCCACTTCTCGACCTCCAGCTTGGGGGCGGGTTTGCCACGCAGGTCGTTCTTGGCATACAGCGTCTTTTTGACGGCCTCGGGATATCCGTCCGACCAGGTGCAGGCCAAGCCTGCGACAACCGCCATGGCGACCAACGCGAACTTTCGCATATTGGATAAGGATACCGAATGAATGGTTCTACTGAGATGCGACTCTATTCATTAGATTGCAGGTTAGTCGGCTTGCAACTGCTCAAATCTCAAAATAGCTCGCACGCCTGCTCATGGACAATGGCGGCAGTCTCGGAGAGGGGCTGCGTGGAGTTGTCAATGACTAGCCACCCCTGACGGCCCTTGTCCGCGACATACCGTTCGGTCACAGAGTGAATGATGGGTTCCAGAACCACCGTGTCAAAGTCCTTGTTCGTCCTGGTGCGGTTGCGCTCGAGGGTTATTTCTTGGGTCGGTAACAAGCAGACTTTGAGGACTGGCAAGCCTCGGAGGTGGTTCTCGACGACCTCGTCGAGGCGCGGTAGGTTGCGGCAGTGGTCGATCAGTACGGCAAAACCGGCTTCCGAGTAAGTCTTGGCCGTAGCACTGGCGGCGGCTTCGGCCAGCTGGAACTGGCGTTCGGTCTCGTCTGTCCAGTTGACCGACTCGGAGAGCCCGCTGACGACCCAGGTGCGCAAGTCGTCGACGGGGATGTGGATTGTCCGTTCGAAGCAAGGGGCCAGTGCTTCGCACAAGGTCGTCTTTCCAGCGCCGGGAGGGCCTGTTATGACGAGGACTGGTCCGAATTTCATCAGCCGCCAACATACCTGCGGGGTCAATGTCGGTACCATGGTGCCTGCCATGTGGGCTGTGGCGCTTGTGCTTGGATTGGGCCAGAAGGGGCCTGCGGACGGAGAGCTGACCCGGTTACGGGCCGAGACCGTCATCGTCCTCAACGCCTTTCGCAACCGGCTTGGATTGGAGCCCGCTTTACCCGACGACCGCCTCGACGACGCGGCCCAGGCGCACGCCGGCTATCTCGACGTCTCGGGGACGATTTCGCACAAGGAGGAGCCCGGCGGAACGGGTTTCCTTGGGGCCACTCCGCGGGACCGGGCGAGACAAAAGGGGTTTGTCAAGGCGCTGGGCGAGGTGGTCACGCCTATATCGGGGCGTGGGAGCGAGGCGTATCAGTCTGGATTGGTTCGGCTGATGTTGCAGCCTTACCATCGCATGCCCCTGTTTTCGCCGGGTGCGATGGTGACCGGGGCAGGACTCGGACAGAAGTTCATGGTGCTGGACTACAGCCCCGGCAAGCCTAAAGCGCCGCCGCCCAGGCCGATCGTGTTTCCATTCGACGGCCAGGAGGGCGTGCCTCCGACGGTACAGGTCAACGAACTCCCAGACCCCTTGCGGATCCATCCCGGCGCTTCCAAATTGGTGGGCATGCCGATCACGGTCCAGTACTTTGGGTTGCCGACGTTTCAGTTCGTCTCTGCCCGTCTGACCAACCGGAAGGGAGAGGAAGTGAAGCTCCTTATCAACCATCCTGGCAATGACACCGAATTGACCAGCGAGGTGATCTGTATCCCTTCCGCGCCGTTGAGCCCCAAGACCGACTACTTCTTTGAACTCAACGCTAAGACCGCCGACCAGAGCCAGAACACCATTCGCGTGACATTCACCACTGGTTCACCGGACGATTCTTGGACGGTCTTCGCTCTCTCGCCCCGCAAGGGCGGTTGAGCCCTACCTGAAAGTTTGGGCCAGGCGGAGCACGGTCTGTTCGAGGGTGTCAGCAGTCGAGACGGAGGCGCGTTGGCCCTTAAGGCGGGCGTCGCAGTCGACGACCAGTTCCATCGCCCGGGCCAACTGGTCGTACGATGTGCGCTTGGCGGACTGGACGATCTTGCGGCGCTTCCAGTCTGCTTCGTCGGCTAGGTTCGGCTTCTTGGGCAGAAGCGCAAGGATGTCGACAGGCGGGTTGTCGGGATGGACGTTGCGCTCGACGAACAAGCGGGCCTGCCACAGCAACCGGAACTGCCGGGACAGGGTGGGGAAGACCCGGCTGAAGGTTTCGCCTTCGATTTTGTCGGCTTTCCCGGTGAGAGTTCTCAGTTGGACAAGTGCGGCGCCAGGATGACCGGCCACCACCGCGTCCATGAGCTTGTAGACGTTGTAGTCCTGGTCGGGCACGACGCACACCTCGATGTCCCGCTCGGAGATGTGGGTGGCGTCGCCGATGTACAGGATGAGCTTGTCGAGTTCGGCGGCGGCGGCGTTGTAGCGTCCACCGAGCATTTCCATCATGAGCGTCGCCAGATCAGGCGTGAGGTTCTTGCCTGCGTCCTTTGCCCGTTGGCGCAAGGCGGCAGTGGCCTTGTCTCCGGCTAATGGCTCGAATGTGACCACCAGGCCCTTGACGTCTTTGACCGCCTTGGCCCAGCGGGTGGTGTTCCGGCCTAACCGCGTTTGCCGGTCGCCATCGCCAGTCTCATCGTCGGCGACAAGTACCAGGCGACCGGAGGCAGGCACTTCGGACAAGAGAGCCTTCAGATTGGACGCAAAGTCGTCAGGATCGACTCGCGCGATGTTGCGCACGACGACCACTCTGTACTCAGCAAGAAACGGGACGGCACAGGCTGCTGCTACCCACTCGCTAGGCGGTCGGGCGTCGGCGACGATCGACTCGCTGTCAAAGCCGTCTTCCGTGGCTTCCAGAGCCTGGAGCAACTGAGCCAAGCCGGACCGGCGGCCCTCGCTGTCGCTCCCGGCGAGCAGAACGACGCGGTTGTCGCTGGCCTTGTTTGGGTCAAAAGCGTCAGCCATCTTGTGGCGGCACCTTCTTGACCGCCGCACGGAACGACTTCACTCGGGCCTGCATCTCTTTCACCTGTTCGATCCCGACGGTGGCCCCGCTGAACATCAGGCGTTCAAAGTCGTCGGCAAGTTCGTCGGCAGTAGCCCGGTGGGTCCCCAAGACGTCGCCGTGGGCTTGCACAAACGACCGCATGGTCTGCGAGAACCGGCGGGGGCGTTTGGCCAATCGTTCGACGGCTTTCTGCATGTCGTTTTGCGCCCAGACCAATTTGATCATGTTGGGGTCGCCCTTGAGCGCGGCAGTCCGAGCGCTGGCCAGGAACCAAGCCCAGACAAAGAACGGCACCGCTAGGCAGACTGTGATAACGCCGATGAGGATCGCCTTGCCGATGGGTTTCTCAAACCATGGCTTCTTGTCGTCGGTCGCACTCTCTTTGCTCGCCGACACGTCGCGGGCACCTTCGGTCGGGTCGAATACCACCCAGCCGTGCCCGGCGAAGTAAACCTCGCACCAAGCATGGGCGTCTTTGGCTCGGACCACGTAATAGCCGTCGTCACCTTTGGCACCTTCATCGATCGCATAGCCGATCGTGTAGCGGGCCGGAAGCCCGACAGCGCGCGCGCAGAGTGCCATGGCCGAGGCGAAGCTGTCGCAGTAGCCTTCTTTGTGCTCGAACAAGAACCACTCGACCGGGTCTTTGTCAGCAGGACATGCTGGAGTCTGCGTGTTGTACTTCGCCAGTTGTTCTATGGCCGACTTGATGGCCTGCGCCTTTTGGTAGGGGTCTCTGATGCCCGACGTCACCTGGTTGGCGAAATCGCGAATTTTGGCGGTGGCACTGTTGGGCGAAGCGAGGACGCGCTCAAGGCTGCGGATCAGTTTCGGCAAGGCGGTGTCCGTGGTCGGCTTGGGGTCGCCGTCAACCTGGACGATATAGGACACCTGGTCACCATAGCCGAGCGGCACTTTGTAGGCCGCGCTGTCGTAGCGCACGCGGACGAAGGCTTCTGAGTCGCCCACGACACCCACGATCGGCCCAGGCGCGGGCAAATAGAGATCGACAGGCCGGTAAGGCTTCATCGTCACGCGGACGTCCTTCGGCTTTGCAAACGGCTCAAATGGCGAGGAGTTGCCAGGGATGAGCTGATAGCTGTCCTTCGACAGCTGCCCGACCACGCCGGAGTTGATGGACAGGTCGAAATCTGGGTTCAGAGTGTCGAACGGTTCGACCCAACCTGGAGACCGGTAGGTGGCATACGATCGACTGCGCAAGTAACGGGCCCGATCCATCTTGATCGAGAACTGGACCATGTCACTGAGATTGACTGGCCCACCGCCGACCTTGACGTCCACTTGCGTTTGGGTCACCGCAGCGGGGATGAACGGTGTCTTGCTTTGCGGTAAGTTGACGCGCACCGTTCCCGAGACTCCTTGCAGCGAGACTTGCAGCAGCGGGCCGGTTAGAAGAGAGATAACGATGATCGCTCCGGCCGAGGCAAAAGCCCACTCCGGCCCAGCGACCCATTTCCAAGCGTCTCTGCGGAGAAGTTCGGTGTCTGCCCCTAGGCGCTCCGCCCGCTCGGTCATCGACCGCAAATAGACGCGGGCGTACAGGACAGCGATGCAAACCAAGAACAAAAAGAACAGGGCGGTCGCCGGTTTGTAGACGTCAAACGTTCCTACCAGGCCGAACATCGCGATGCACGGCAGGCTCAGGAAGAGCAGCGTCCCGTCGCGCCAGGCTGCAAAGCCAGCAAAGATGACCAGCAACGACAGACCGCACCCGGCAATGAGCTCGATAGGGAAGCCGTCATCGGGAAGTAGGCGGTTGATGGGAAGGGTGAAGAAAACGGCGGCGAGACCGAGGGCAGCAGCAAACCAGCCGTCGTAATCGATCACTTTGGACTTGGCCAATGCCCGGCTGAGCAGACTGCCGACCATGACGCTGAACACACAAGACCCGGCTAAGGTGAGACCCAGAACGGGCTTGGCGACACTGATGCCTAACGAATAAGTCGCGAATACGCATCCGACCAATGCCAAAACGTGATCCAGCAGTCCGCGCTTCAACCCCGAACCGTTCATCCGATCCTCTCGACTCTGGGCATGATCACAACATTGGCACCGGCCACTTCAAGGGCGTCAATGTAGCGAGGATCGGTCGCAGAACGCTGTTCGCTGGACATGCGGCCATATTCAGAGGGGTCATAGGCTAGGACGGTCACTTGGACGTCTGGCCACGCGGCAATGGCGCTGGGCAGAAGTGGGTCTTGGACTCCGACGAACACGACTACGGTCTCACCCGGTCGCACCGACCGGCGGGCAGTGGCGACGTCTTCCGCCAACGACTCGCGAGACGTCGGCTGGATGTCGGTGAGGACTTCGCGGACCATGCGCTCGCGGACTTCCGAGTGGGCATTGGCGGCGTCACGGCCTTCCTGCAAGGGGAAGATGACCATCCCGCCCTTCTTGGCGTAATCAACCGCAAGGAAAAGGGCGTGGCCACACATGGCCTCAAAGGTGGAGGACTTCTCGTCGCCGATGTCGGTGCCGTCTTGGCGTTGCAAGATGAAGTGCAGGCTCAGGCCCGAACCGGTTTCGAACTCCTTGACCATCAGCTTGCCGCGCTTGGCGCTGCTGCGCCAGTGGATGTAGCGCAAGGGGTCGCCGTGGCTAAACTCGCGGATGCCGCGAGGGTCCAGGCCAGCGCCGCGTGTCCGACCGCTTTCAACGTCGCTGGCACCCCAGCCGAGGAGCGGCTTGATGTCTTCGGTGACAGGCAGCGGCGTGGGATAGACCGTCAGTTCGACGGCCTCTGTCCGGAACTCCTTTTCCATCGTCACCAAGCCCAGAGCGTCAGTGCCGATCACCTTGAGCTTGTCCCAGCGGTAGCGGCCCCTCCGCATCGGTCTGAATTGGTACCTGGTCTTAATCGGCTGGTCGAAGCTTGGGGCGACCGGTAGGCTTGGCGTCAAGCCCGATGTCACTAAGCGGGCGGGAAGCTCGTCGACAACGTGGACGAGTGGACGCTTGAGCTGCCGCTCACTCCAGACCACGATCTCAACGACAACGTTCTCGCCGACCTTGACTGCCGGAGCCGTATAGCGCTCAAACCGCAAGTAACGGACTGCCAGCCAAGCCTGCAAGCGCGACGCCAGCAACGTCGCGATGACCGCCGCCGCCATGTAGAACAGGGCGGACGAATTGACAAGGATGGCCATGACGACCAGAAAGATCGACGACCAAGTCAATGCGATGGCCGCGTAGCGGTTGACCATTTGTTCTAAGCGACGGGGACGGGAGCCGGAACGGTGTCGAGAAGGCCGTTGATGATGTCGTCGCCACTGAGCCCGCGGGCGCGGATCTCACCACGGACGATGACGCGGTGGCCGAGGACCAGTGTCGCGACCGCCTTGACATCGTCAGGGCGGACAAAGTCGATGCCTTGTGTCGCTGCTTTGGCCTGGGCCGCGTGCATCAGGTACAGCGAACCGCGAGGCGAAGCGCCGAGCATCAGCTGGCTGGTCTCACGAGTCGCCCGGACGACATCGACGATGTAGTCGCGCACCGACTCGTGGACGAAGACGTTGCGGCAGGTGTTCTGGGCCTCTTGCAGCTCAGTCAGCGTAGCGACTTGTTCTAGGGTGTCCACTGGGTGGGCGTTTTGCTGCTGCTTGAGAATATCTGACTCACTTTCGCGTGACGGATAGCCGATGGAGACGCGGGCAAAGAACCGGTCGAGCTGGGCCTCGGGCAGGGGATAGGTGCCGGTCATCTCGATGTTGTTCTGGGTCGCCAAGACGAAGAACGGGTCGGGCAACTTGTGCGT
>JAFDWT010000045.1:0-2936 GCA_018268335.1 Armatimonadota bacterium
GGGCCGAGCTGGAATCCGTCCTCGGCCACAGCTTTCCAGAGGGCTCGATCGTAGCGACGTTTCATCCAGTCACGACCGAACCTGGCGAGGCAGAGCACCAAACCCAGCAGTTCCTTGACGCCCTCCGCCAGTTCGGACGCCCTGTCCTCCTCACCATGCCCAACGCGGATCCCGGCGGACTGGCCGTGCGTCGTATCGTGGCCCGGTTTGCCGAAGAGCCCTGGCTGCACATTCACGAGAACTTAGGTCAAAAGCTCTACGTCGCCGTTATGGCCAACGCGGGCCTCATGGCAGGAAACTCGTCCAGCGGGATCATCGAAGCGGCTTCGTTCGACCTACCCGTCGTCAATGTCGGCGACCGGCAGCAGGGCCGCGAGCGAAGCGGCAACGTCATCGACAGCCCGTGCACCACCGAAGGAGTGTTGGAGGCCCTGCACCTGGCTGTCGGCGATCCGTCACTGGGGCACCACCCCAACATCTACGGCGACGGCAAAGCCGCCCGCCGGATCGTCGAAGTCCTCAGCTCAGTGGAGTTAGGCCCAAGACTCATCAAGAAACCATTCGTCGACCGCTGACCAGGGGAAAAGTCCCGGGAACAATAGTGGCAATTGGTCCGTCGTTCAGGTAAAGATTCGGGGTTGGTCTCTGTTCAAGGGATCTCGAAATGATTTGCTTCGACGGAGTGGTCCGTGACGGAGACACGGGGGAAAGACAATAGCTCGGCTACGTGACACAAAGAATATGGCGACGACGACCGGATCGACGATCCGGGAGTTGCTCGGGATGATCAACCGGAACAGTTCCGGCATGGCGGTCATCGTCGATGCCAGCCAGCGGCCTGTCCGTACCGTTACCGACGGCGACATCCGCCGCGCCATCCTCGCCGGGGCTGCCCTCGACATCCCCATCGGCGACTTACCCGAGTACTTTCCATCCCAGAACGCCGTGACTGTCGAGCTGGGGATGTCCGACAAGGACATGCTGGCGCTGATGCACGAACGGTGCGTCCAGCAGTTGCCGGTCTTGGACGAGGAGGGCCGTTTGACCGCCGTCGTCACCATGCAAGACCTTGTGCCGGAGGCCGCATCGACGTTGGGAGCAGTCGTCATGGCAGGTGGCTTTGGCACGCGGCTCCGGCCCCTGACCTCGGACGTGCCAAAGCCCATGCTGCCGATCGGCGACCGGCCTCTCCTGGAACGGATCGTCTCACAACTTCGCGATTCGGGAATCCGAGAGGTCAGCTTGACCACCCACTACTTGCCAGAGATCATCGAGTCGCACTTCGGCGACGGCAGCCAGTTCGGGGTCAACATCAACTACGTCAACGAAGAGACACCCCTGGGAACCGCGGGGGCGTTGCGACTGCTCTCGTCACCCACCTATCCCCTGCTGGTGATCAACGGCGACATCCTGACTAACGTCGATTTTCGCCGCATGAAGGAGTTCCACGAGGAGCACGACGCCGACTTGACGCTGGCGGTACGCCCCCACGAGACGCAGATCCCCTACGGCGTCGTCGAAACCGACGGGGCGCTTCTTACTTCGCTGGTCGAGAAGCCGACAGTCACCCACTTTGTCAATGCCGGCATTTATCTTCTTGGCGAGCATGCCTTTGACCATATCGGTGTCGACGGCAGGCTCGACATGACCCAACTGGTCGACGCCTTGCTGGCCGACGGCAAACGTGTCGCGACCTTTCCGCTCACGGAGTACTGGATCGACATCGGCCACATCAGCGACTACGAGCAAGCCCAGACCGACTTCGCCAACGGAGTCATCGCGCTTTGAACTGGTCGGGTCGAAAAGTCTTGGTTACCGGAGCCGGTGGCTTCATCGGCAGCCACCTGGCCGAGTTGCTGGTCGAGCAAGGGGCAAACGTCAGAGCGATGGTCCACTATAATGGCGCGGGCCGCCGTGGCTGGCTCGACTCCTCGCGCCACGCCGACCAGATGGAGTTTGTCGCCGGCGACGTGGCCGATCAAGAATCAGTCTGGCAAGCGGTTTCGGGTTGCGACACCGTCTTCCACCTCGCTGCCCTCATCGCGATCCCCTACTCGTACGTCGCCCCCCGGTCGTATGTCCGCACCAACGTTGAAGGGACGCTCAACGTCATGGAAGCCTGCCGTCGGCTCGATGTGGCGCGGGTCGTCCACACTTCAACAAGCGAGGTATACGGCACCGCCCAAAGGGTGCCGATCGACGAGGAGCACCCGCTCCAAGGCCAGTCGCCATACTCGGCCAGCAAGATCGGGGCGGACAAGGTCGCTGAGTCGTACCACCTCTCGTTTGGCCTGCCAGTCGTCACCGTCCGGCCGTTCAACACCTACGGCCCCCGACAGTCGGCCCGGGCTGTGATCCCGACGATCATCACCCAGTGCTTGGCTGGGCAGACCGTCAAACTCGGCAACCTCGATCCGACGCGCGACCTCAACTTCGTAGCGGACACCGCCTCCGGCTTCCTGGCCGCCGCTTCCTCTGAGAATACGGCTGGCCAAACCTACAACCTCGGCACAGGACGCGAAATCAGCATCGGCGACCTGGCCCGCCTGATCGGCGAGCTGGCCGGAAGCCCGGTCGATGTCGTGACCGACAACCAGCGCGTCCGCCCTGAGGGCAGCGAAGTCGAGCGGCTCCTCGCCTCAACCGCCAAGACCACCCGCGACCTCGGATGGTCGTCCCAAGTCTCGCTCGAAGAAGGTCTGGCCCGAACGATTGACTGGATTCGCGCCCACCAAGACCACTACCGTCCGGGTGTCTATGCCGTCTGAGGCAATGACGCGCATCCCCCTCAGCGTCCCTGAGATTGGCGGCAACGAATGGGCTTACGTCAAGGAGTGCCTCGACACCGGCTGGGTCTCCTCCGCCGGGCCGTTTGTCGACCGGTTCGAGCGCGAGTTCGCCGCCAAGCTGGGGGTTAAGCACGCTGTCGCCTGCTC
>JAFDWT010000045.1:3046-10291 GCA_018268335.1 Armatimonadota bacterium
GAAAACCAGTGCGAGCAACGCGACGAGGGGCTGTTCGAGAAGGCGTCCGGCCGCCGCGTCGCTGCCGTCGTGCCGGTCCACATCTTGGGCTGCCCGGTGGACATGGATCCCTTGATGGCAGTCTGCGACCGCCTCGGCGTACCGGTCGTCGAAGACGCGACCGAGAGCCTCGGCGCGACCTACCGCGGCAAAAACGTCGGCACCCACGGCGTCTCGTCCTGTTTCAGCTTCAATGGCAACAAGCTGCTGACCACCGGCGGAGGCGGGATGATCGCCACCGACTGCGACGAAACCGCACGCCGCGCGAAACATCTGACGACCCAGGCCAAGATCGACGAGGTCGAGTTTGTCCACGACGAGGTCGGATTCAACTATCGACTCCCCAACGTCGCCGCCGCCATCGGCGTCGCCCAATTGGAGCGGCTCGACGAATACGTCGCCAAGAAGAAAGAGATCGCCAATCTCTATCGTCAAGAATTAGTCAGAAATGACACTCTCGAGTTGATGCCGCCTCATGGTGCCGACCCTTGTCATTGGCTTTATACGTTAAGATTTGGTCAACATTCGAGCCGTGACTTGATGAAGTCTCTGTCAAGTTGTGGCATTCAAACTAGGCCGTTGTGGCAACCCATCCATAGAAGTCCGGCGCATGCGTCGTTGCACGGCAGCTTCCCAGTTGCAGATGCATTGAACCGATCTTGCCTCAGTCTTCCGTGCTCCGTCGGACTGGGCCGATATGACCAAGAGCGCGTCATTGCCACCATCCGTTCGATGATATAGGTAACCTATTGATGGGAGAGAGGCGGGGTGTTCCTGCCGTCCGCATGGTTGGTGCGGCCCTTCATTCTTGTGTCTAAGCTTGTATGCTTGATAGGTTAAGCAATTCGATGAAGTACCCTCGCCGCCGCCAGATCAACCTGAACCTGTACCGAACTGGCGGACAAGACCGCCAGGCGCTTTACGGTCTCCCGACCGACGTCGCCTACTGCGCCGAGTGCGTGATCTCCAACCAGCGTCCCAACAGCACCGTCGAGCACAAGCACACCAAAGACAGCAAGAAGGTCACCATCAACTTCGACGAGAACGGTGTCTGTGACGCCTGCAAGGTCGCCGACGAGAAGTGGAACACCATCGACTGGGAACAGCGGGAGGCCGCGCTCCGCGAACTCTGCGACCGGCACCGTCGGCACGACGGCCAGTACGATTGTCTGGTCCCCGGCTCAGGAGGCAAGGACAGCTTCTATGCCGCGCACATTCTTCGAACCAAGTACGACATGCACCCGCTGACCGTCACCTGGGCGCCCCACATCTACACCGAGTGGGGTTGGCGGAACTTCCAGGCCTGGATCCACGCCGGCTTCGACAACTATCTTTGCACCCCCAACGGCCGCGTCCACAGGCTCCTCACTCGCTTAGCCGTCGAAAACCTGTTCCACCCGTTCCAACCGTTCATCCTCGGCCAAAAGGGCTTGGCTCCCAAAATGGCCGCCCTGTTTAATATCCCGCTAGTCTTTTACGGCGAGAACGAAGCGGAGTACGGCAACCCGATCGTCGACACCGACAACGCTAAGCGCGACTGGTCGTATTTCACCGCCGAAGACAAGTCGCAGGTCTACTTTGGCGGCACGTCGTTCAAGTCGCTGGTCGAGGACTTTGGCGTCGACGAAGTCGACTTGAAGCCCTACATGCCCGCCGACCCGCAAGTCATCGTCGACAAAGGGATCGAGGTCCATTACCTTGGCTACTACCTGCGCTGGCATCCGCAGAGCTGCTACTACTACTCGGTGGAGCATGGCGGCTTCGAGGCCTCGCCCGAGCGGACGCCCGGCACATACAGCAAGTACAACTCGATCGACGACCGCATCGACGACTTCCACTACTACACGACGTGGATCAAGTTCGGCATCGGCCGCGCCACTTACGACGCCGCTCAAGAGATCAGGAGCCGAGACATCACCCGCGAAGAAGGCGTCGCCCTCGTCCGCCGGTTCGACGGCGAGTTCCCCGACCGGTTTGCCGGCGAAATTTTCCGCTACCTCAGCCTGCCAGAGTCAGAGTTTCCCGTCGCATCGCGCATGTTCGAGCAGCCGATGATCGACCGCGAGTATTTCGACAACCTGGCCGACTCGTTCCGTTCACCTCACTTGTGGGATTACACCGAAGAGGGATGGAAGCTTCGACACACTGTCTTCGGCGCAACCCCGCTCTCGGCCAACTATGCGTGAGCCCAGGGTCATCGCCCGGCTGGACATCAAGAGCCCGAACGTCATCAAGGGCGTGCGGCTAGAGGGTCTTCGCGTCGTCGGCGACCCCCAAGCCCTGGCGACCAAGTATTACGAGGCCGGCATCGACGAGTTGGTCTATATGGACATCGTCGCTTCCCTCTACAACCGAAACTCCCTGGAAGACATTCTCCGGCGAGCCGCAGAAAACGTCTTTGTGCCCCTGACCGTGGGCGGCGGAGTACGCACAGTGGACGACGTCCACAGGCTTCTGCACTCCGGAGCCGACAAAGTGGCCGTCAACACTGCCGCGACTCGCGACCCTTCGCTCATCAAGGCCGTCGCCGAGCGCTGGGGCTCCCAGTGCATGGTGCTCTCGGTCGAGGCCAAGCGCATCGGGCCCGGCAAGTGGGAAGCCTTCACCGACAATGGCCGCGAACACACCTACCGCGACGTCGTCGAGTGGGTACAAGAAGCGGCGTCACTGGGAGCAGGTGAGATCCTGCTGACCAGCGTCGACCAAGAGGGCACCAAGAAGGGCTTCGACATCGAGCTCTGCCGCGCCGTGACCGCAGTTGTCGAGGTGCCTGTCATCCTGAGCGGAGGAATGGGCTCGTTGGCCGACGCTAGGGCGGCGGTCAAGGACGGCGGAGCCGACGCCATCGCCGTGGCCCACTGCTTCCACTACGACCTGTTTTCCGTCGGCCAAGTCAAGGAGGCCGTGGCGTGACTATCGGCGTCGTCGACTACGGCATCGGCAACCTCCTGAGCGTCTGCAGGGCGGTAGCTGTCTGCGGGGGCAATGTCAAAGTCCTATCGACGCCGGCCGAAGTCCCCGCCGTCGACCGACTTGTCGTGCCTGGCGTCGGTGCCTTCGGCGACTGCGCCGCCGCACTGCGTGACCAGGGTTTCTGGGAGCCGGTCGTCGCCTTTGCCGCCAGCGAGAGGCCGTTCCTCGGCATTTGCGTCGGCATGCAGATGCTCTTTGATGTCGGACTCGAATTTGGACAACACCAAGGGCTAGGGATCTTGCCTGGCCAAGTCGTCGAGATCGACCGCCTGAGGCCGGACGGCACCGTCCGCAAGCGGCCCCACATCGGCTGGGTCGGCCTCCAACGACCAGAAGGTCGAACCTGGGAGGGGACTATCCTGGAAGGAACCGACGAAGGCACAAAGTTCTACTTCGTCCACACATTCTCCGCAGTGCCCGAAGTCACCAGCGACCGGCTGGCCGACGTGGACTACGACGGTTTTCGAGTCAGTGCAGCGGTGAACCGGGGCAACGTGACCGGCACTCAGTTCCACCCCGAAAAAAGCGGCCCCGCCGGCCTCGCGGTCGTTTCGCGGTTCCTCAAGCAGTAAGGACTTGTTTTTGCCTGACCGACCCACGCAAGACGCGGTTGAGAATTAGCAAAAACACGACCGGCAAGCACGAGACCAAGGTGGAGACACCAAATATGCCGCCTAGACAAGCAAGAAGCACGGCGATGAGAAGGGGTGTCTCGATCCCACCTCGGCGGAGTTTCGACAAAAAAACGATCCAAGAGACAATTGCTACCGTCGCAATGACAACGACAAGCAGGATGGCAATCTCGGGCACAGTCGGAAAGAACCGACCGAAACCGTGCTTGAGAATGTGCGTCAACGCCGCGTCGTCGCCGCCGTAGAAGTCGATGTTCTTTTTCAGTCCGATGAGCACGAACGGGACGACCACCAAAGTCGCGGTGGAGCCGACCCAGAGGCGCACAAAGTCCGTCTTCCGGATCTTGGGCCACTGAAGCATCGGCCCGACGAGATTGTAGGTGACGACGCTCAAAAAGGCGATCATGATCGAACCGCTAGAGACCGACGCAAAGAACGTGCCCACCATCTGGGTCAGAAAGTAGGCCCACTTGCTCCGGCAATATCCACTCTCTAGCGCCACCTGGCCGGAGATGATCAGCATGATCCCGAGCATCGCCCAGGCGATCCGCCCGTTCATCACCATCGCCAATAGGACGATGGGTGGAAACACGACAGGAAACAAGCGACGGACACTCGCCAAGTTGCCGCAAACGGTGATCGACAGTGTCCGCGCAATGAGAAAACTGAGGGCGGTCATCACAATGACGATCGTGTAGCTGAACACGATGTCGGGTTGCAGCTTGGTCACCAACGCTACGTACATGACCGGGAACATCACCGCAAACCTGGCTGCGTGCGGGTGCAGGATCGACACGCGCGTCCGGGCCAGTTCGATGATCTGGTCCCACACCGTGTACTCCTTGATGTGGAGCGCGATGATACCGACGAAACCCAGAATGAGCAGCAGGTTGGTCCAGAAGTAGCGGTCGCGATAGAACTTCATCCTGTGGCGACCTTCTCGTTAAGCTCACTGACCTGGACAGGGGCTGACCCGTCAGCGTCCAGGAACGTGCGACACCAGAGCTCAAAGGCAACAAGTTGCCGGATCTCCCGCGTGTGGTTGGCCGAGCCCTGCTCGTGGCGGTCCAACACTTGCCGGACAGTCGCTTGCTCGAAGACACCTCGGTCAAGGAAGGGCCCCTCAGTCAGCAAGGCCCGCGTGAGCGGCCGCAAGGAGTCTTTGAACCACTCGCCGATCGGCACCGTGAACATCCGCTTCTTGCGGTCGGTCAGTTCCGGCCCCAGAAGGTCGCGGACGGCCTCTTTGTAAGCCCACCGTGTGATGTTGCCCTGCAACTTCAGGCTGCCCGGCACCTGGAACGCAAACTCAGCCAAAGCGCGGTCGAGGAAGGGCTCGCGGGCCTCCAGCGAGACCGCCATGGCCATCCGGTCGGGCTTCACGAGGTTGTTGCCAGGCAAAAGCAACGCCACGTCGAGCCACATCGCCTGGTTGCGCCTGTCCCAATGTGGCACCTGCGCGACTGCCTCGCGGGTCACCGTCCGGGTGTCCCAGTCACTAGCCGTTCGCCGCTGGGCAGTCGAATACAGCGAGCGCTTCAGATCCTCGGTGAACAACGAAATGTGGTCGTGATAGCTGTCGCTGAACGCCTGGTCGTCCAGACCCGAGACGTCGCGGGCGAAGAAATCGGTGTACTTCTCGTAGCCGCCGAACAACTCGTCGCCGCCGTCGCCTGTCAGCACCATCTTCACGTGCTGCACCGCCAGGTGCGACAGGCGCATCGTCGGCAAGAACGAGACGTCGCTATGCGGCTGGTCGCAGTGGTAGACCGCCTTGGCCCAGTCGGCCACGATCTCCGGACCGACGAAGTCCAGCGTGTGGTCGGTGCCAAACCTCTCCGAGGCCTGCCGGGCGTACTCGCTTTCGTCGAACCGCTCGTCATGGAAACCGATGGAAAACGTCCGGACCGGCTTGTCTGTGTAGCGTCCCATCAGGCCCACCACGGTGCTCGAGTCCAATCCGCCCGAGAGAAACGCCCCGAACGGCACGTCAGCCCGCATGCGGATCTCGACCGACCTGCTGAGCAGAGCCGTGAACGTCTCCTTGAACTCCTCGATTGACCAGGCGCGCTGCTCTTGGCGAGTCAGGTCCCACCAAGGACGGATCTCGGTCTTCGTGGAGGAGACCTCGACCAAGCAACCCGGCATCAGGTGGCGGACGCCCTGGAACAGCGTCCACGGTGCCGGCACGTAGCCGTAGCTGAGATAGTGGTGCAGCGCCTCGTCGTCCATCCGGCGCGGCACTCCGGCCCGCAAGAGTGACTTGATCTCAGAGGCGAACAGCAACCGATCGCCATCGTCATAAAGGAACAGCGGCTTGACCCCGATCGGGTCGCGTGCCACCAACATCGTCCCCGTCCGACGGTCGGCGACGGCTATGGCGAACATCCCGCTGAGCTTGTCGAGGAACCCGGCCCCGTGACGTAGGTAAAGCTGGAGCAACACCTCGGTGTCGCTATGAGTGCGGAAGACGACCCCGGCGGCGGCTAGCTCCTGGCGCAACTCGACGTAGTTGTAGATTTCGCCGTTTTGGACCACCGATACAGACCCGTCGTCGCTGAAGAACGGCTGGTCTCCACCCTCGACGTCGATGATCGCCAGGCGCATGTTGCCGACGGCGCAGGCTCCTCGGTGGTCTTCACCTCGACCGTCCGGCCCTCGGTGGACCAGTGAAACGGCCATCTGGTCGACCAGAGGTTGAGGCATCCCTCTCCCTTTGCGGTCGAAGTAGCCGTAGACGCCGCACATATCCGCCTAGTATCCCCCGCGCGAGACAACCTGCTTGACCGTCAGGGCCAATATTTTGAGGTCTAGCGCGAGAGAAGGCGCTTGGGCGTACTGCAGATCGGCGGCGAGCCGCTCCTCAGGTGACGCCGCGCTCCGCTTGGTGGCCTGCGCCAAGCCTGTGATCCCTGGCCGGACACTGCACCGTTTCTGCCATTCTTCGGGCGAGTAATCCGATTCCTGTGACGGCGTGTCCGGCCGGGGCCCAACCAAGCTCATGTCGCCGACAAAGACGTTCCAAAACTGAGGGATTTCGTCCAGGCTAGTCTTGCGCAGGAACCTCCCGGCCCGCGTGATCCGGGCGTCCCCGGCAGCAGTCCGAAAGGAACCCTTCTGGTCGGCGTCGACCACCATGCTGCGGAACTTCAGGATCGTGAAGACCCGTCCACCCAATCCGACGCGCTTCTGACGGTAAAACGCCCCGCCTGGGCTGTCAAGGACGACCCAGAGTGCGAGCACAGCCAGCAGCGGCCACAGCAGCAACAGAAATATCGCGCTGCAAACAATATCAAACAGTCTCTTCAACGCGGCCCCGCCGCTCGGCCCGCCGACGGTCTGCGACCTGCTGGACGACCGAGCATAACCGGGCCCGGTCGCGGGCGACCTGTTCGGTCGAGCGCTCGTAGTGCAAGGCGAGCGCATCGCGCACACGCCGGACTTCGGTCTCTAAGTCTAGCCCGTCCGGAAGGTCGTCCAGACGCTTGGCACCGCCAAAAA
Source organism: Armatimonadota bacterium (assembly GCA_018268335.1). Lineage (GTDB taxonomy): Bacteria > Armatimonadota > Fimbriimonadia > Fimbriimonadales > Fimbriimonadaceae > JAHBTB01. The sequence goes on from JAFDWT010000045.1 coordinate 10,192, forward strand.
ACGCGCGAGATAAGATGACGCTGGACGAACCGAGCCTAGCGTGTTCACCCAAAACGAGCTCAGCAGGCAACTCACCGTGGCCGACGCGGCTGACGCCGCC
>JAFDWT010000046.1:0-5812 GCA_018268335.1 Armatimonadota bacterium
TCCATCGGGCGGGTTGTACCACGCCTTGCGAAACGGTTCTCTATGCTACACTCTCGCCGAAGTCGATGGACCGAGCGCCAATTCTCGCTGTGTTGGGACTAGCCGTGGTCGCCGGCGCGGTCTGGGGTTCCGAGTCCGTGTCCGTCCCGGTCAAGAAGCCCGGCAAGGTCATCGTCACCTACTGGGAAAAGTGGACTGACTTTGAAGCCGACGCCATGCGCAAGGTCGTCGACGAGTTCAATGCCAGCCAGGACAAGATTTACGTCGACTATCTGAGCGTCAGCGGTATCGACAACAAGACGATCATGGCGACGGCTGGAGGCATCCCGCCTGACCTTGCTGGCCTCTTTGGAGCGAACCTACCCCTCTACGCCTCATACGAAGCGGTCATGCCCATGGACGAGATGGCCAAAGAGGCGGGCCTGAAAGAGGAAGACTACATCCCGATCTTCTACAAGATCTGCAGCTATAAGGGCAAGCTCTTCTCCCTGCCGACGACGCCTGCGACGACTGCGCTGCACTACAACCGGCAGATTCTGCGGGACGTCGGCTGGAACCCGGACAAGCCACCGGCGACCATCGAGGAGTTGGACGAGCTCGACAAGAAATGCATGGTGCTGGACAAAGAGAAGCACGTTGTCCGCGCCGGGTTTATGCCGACCGAACCAGGTTGGTGGCCTTGGAGCTGGCCGTATTTCTTTGGTGGCACGTTGATGGACGAGGACGGCAAGATCACCACAGACCTGCCGGACAATGTCCGCGCTTACGAATGGATGCAGGGCTTTGCCAAAAGGTACGGGGCCAGCCAGCTCCAGTCGTTCCGGCAGGGTTTCGCCAACGCCTTTAACTCGCCCCAGAACGCCTTTTTGGACAAAAAGGTCGCTTCAGTGCTGCAGGGCGTCTGGATGGCGAACTTCATCCAGAAGTACGTGAAGGACATGGACTGGGCGGCCTCACCGTTCCCCACCCCGGCCGACCGGCCGGACGTGAGGGGCAGCGTGATCGCCGACCTCGATATCATTGTCATCCCGCGCGGCGCCAAGCACCCGAAGGAAGCTTTTGAATTCTTGAAGTTCGTCCAGTCGCAAAAGGGGATGGAGATGCTGTGCATGGGGCAGAAAAAGTTCACGCCGCTGATGAAAGTGAGCCCAGAGTTCTATGCCAAGCACCCGAACCCCTTCATCAAACTCTTCCGCGACCAGTCGCTGGACAAAAACGTCTTCATCACGCCGCGCACCCCGATTTGGAACCAATATCAGCAGGAGCTGCAGAAAGTGCTCGACCAAATGAACTTGTTGGACAAGCGATCGGTGAAGGACCTTTTGGGAGACGTGAGGAAGCGCGTGCAACCGATGCAGGACGAGGTCGACAAGATCGAAAAACTGCGCGAGGAGGCTAAGAAGTGACAAACGGCAAGAAGCGTGAGGCTGCGTACGGCATCCTCTTTGCCTCACCCTGGCTCGTCGGTTTCTCGGTGTTCTTGATCTATCCGATCGTGCGGTCGCTCTATTACAGCTTCTGCGATTACAGCGTCCTCAAGACGCCGATCTTCACCGGTTTGGACAACTACACCAAGCTGTTCAGCGACGAGGTGTTTTGGCAGAGCCTGGGCAACACACTCTACTTCGCCTTCATCTCGGTGCCTTTGGGCACGCTGGCCAGCCTTGGCCTGGCGATGTTGCTGAACTCCAAAGTGCGCGGCCAGGCTTGGTACCGGACGATCTTCTTCTTGCCGTCGCTCATTCCGGCGGTGCCTATCGCGATGTTGGGCTTGTGGTTGTTCAATGGCGAGCACGGGATCATCAACCACCTGCTGCGGTCGATGCATGTTTTTGACATTCTGGGTATGAAAGAGCCGAACTGGTTGGGCGACCCGATCTTCGCCAAGCCAGTCTTGGTGATGATGGCGATCTGGGCGGGCGGCAACGCGATGGTCATCTACCTGGCCGGCCTGCAAGAAGTACCGAAGCAGCTTTACGAGGCATCCGACCTCGACGGCGCGTCGCCGTGGCAGAAGACGCGGAACGTCACCCTGCCCTTGCTGTCGCCGATCATCCTCTTCAACGTGATCATGGCGATCATCGGGTCGTTGCAGTACTTCACCCAAGCCTATGTCATGTTCCCCGGCGGCTCGCCGGCGCGGTCGACTTACTTCTACACCATGTATTTGTTTGATAACGCGTTCACTTTCCAAAAGATGGGCTATGCCTGCGCGATGGGGTGGATCTTGTTCTTGATCATTCTCGTCCTGACGCTCGGCGCCTTTAAGCTCAGCCAGAGCCGCGTGCACTACGAGGGAGGCTAGGTGCAATGAAAGCAGAATCTCAGAAACGCACACTCCAAGCCCAGAAGGCCACGGTTTATGCCGTGCTGACGGTCTTCTCGATCGTCTACCTGTTGCCGCTGGCCTGGATGATCAGCACCTCGCTCAAGAGCGATGCCCAGTCGGTGGTCAGCCCGCCGGTGTGGATCCCCAACCCGGTGCTGTGGGACAACTTCTACAAGGCCTACGCCTATAACGCGGACAAGCTGGGCTTTGTCCCATTCTTGGTCTACGCCCGGAACTCGATGCTCCTGGTCATTTTGACCGTGGCCGGGGCTGTCCTCTCCAACTCCATCGTCGCCTATTCGTTTGCCCGCATGCGCTGGCCTGGGCGCGACCTGATTTTCAATCTGACGCTGGCGACGATGATGATCCCGTTCCCGGTCTTGATGGTGCCTACATTTGCGCTCTATCGTGACTTCGGCTGGATCGGCACGTTTCGCCCGCTCTATGTCGCGGCGTTCTTTGGCGGAGCGTTCAACATCTTCTTGCTGCGCCAGTTCTTCAAGGGGATCCCGATGGAGCTTTCGGAGGCGGCGAAAATCGACGGCTGCAGCGAGTGGCAGACGTTTTATCAAGTCATCTTGCCTTTGGCCAAGCCAGCTTTGGCCGTTGTGGCATTGTTCACGCTGATGGGCACCTGGAACGACTTCCTCGGCCCGCTTATTTATTTGCAGAACCAGCAGCAATTCACCCTTTCCCTTGGCCTGCAGCAGTACCAGTCGCAGGCTGGCGGCACGTCCTTTAACCTCCTCATGGCCGCATCGACCCTCGTGATCGCCCCCATCATCGTCCTCTTCTTCTTTACCCAGAAGCTTTTCATCCAAGGCATCGCCGCCACGGGGTTGAAAGGGTGAGCAGTTCCGGGCTGAACGGGCGGAAGTTGGCGCAGGTTGCGATCGTCGTCCGTGACATCGAAGCGTCCAAGTCACGCTGGGCCAAGTTGCTAGGAGTCGACCCGCCGAACACGATCCACACCCAGCCAGGCAACGAGGTCAACATGGTTGTGCGCGGTGCACCAGCGAACGCGACCTGCAAACTGGCGTTCTTCGACCTTGGCAATATCCAACTGGAGCTCATCGAGCCCGACGGCCAGCCCAGCGCGTGGCAAGAGCCGCTGGACGAGCGCGGCGAGGGTCTCCACCATATTGCGTTTTGGGTGGACGACATGCAGCAAGCGACCGACTTCCTGGCCGCCGAAGGCTGCCCAGTCGGGCAGCGCGGCGACATGGGCGAGGGGCAGTACGTCTACGTCGACGCCCAGGCGCAACTGGGCACCTGGATCGAGCTGCTCCAGCACAAACGGCCTGGCTGAGAATCCAGCTAGTCTTGCTGGTTTTTCATACTTAAGAGTCTGGCGCTTGGGATTTTTCGCGTCTCTAAGACTTCCTGACGGATACTTCCTCTGTGGGTGTCGCAATGGCGACACCATGAGAGGAACATATGAAAAAGCTTATAGCTTCGACGATCCTGAGCGTCGCTTTTGTCGCCGCCAATGCGTCGCAATTGACAGTGCAATCCTATGAGATGCCAAACGGCTACACCGGCTCCTACTATTACTGGGACAAGGAGTACAACGGCAGCGGCAACACGACGCAGGACGGCGCGTATCTTTCGGGCGGCACCGGCAACCTGACCGATGGCGTGATCGCCAACGACAACTGGTTCAACGTCGAAAACCTGCAGGGCACCGGCCCTTACGTGGGTTGGGTCAACCTTGATCCGGTTATCATCGTCCACTTCGGCTCGGTTGTGAACATCAACGAGATCAAACTGTTTATGGACGACTCGGACGGTGCTGGTGGCGTGAACCTGCCTGGCTCGGTCGAGATCAACGGCCAGGACATTCCGATCGGCGAGTTGGCAGGCTCAGAACCCAAGCTCCTCGACTTTGTTGGTTTTGCCCAAGGCGATTCGATCACGATCCAGCTGCACCGCAAGAACGCCTGGGTGTTCATGAGTGAGATGCAGTTCTTCGGCGACCCGGTGCCCGAGCCAGCGACGATGTCGATCCTCGGCCTTGGCGCCCTGGGCCTGCTCCGCAAGCGCAACAAGAAGGCTTGAGAGCAGTTGGCGGTCTGCCCTGCCAAGCGGTGGGGCCGACGAGCCCTCCCGCAAATCGATGCTTTGACAAAAATGAGCTGAGATAACCCTCAACCTCCGCTGGTCGCCCAAGTCAGAAGTAACATCTGGGAGGGCAGGAGGGTCGATGGCATTTGGGGTCTTGGCAATGGCGTGCGTGGCTCTGGCCCGCCTGCCTGCGCCAGAGCCCGAAGCCTTGCTCGTGCGCACCACCAAGGGTGAGCTGCAGCTCCGCTGGACGGAGACCCCCTTGGTGGTCACGGGCGTCACGCAAATGAGTCTTGCCCCGTCCGGCAACCGGGTGGCGCTTTGGCGGCCCGGCGGGCCTATGCTGGTGGCCAAGCGCACCGGCGAACCGGAGCCGACCGCCGACAAGGTGAAGGCTGTTTGGTGGAGCCCGACTAAGGACGAATTGCTCTACCTGGCCGTCGACGGTGGGCTGTGGGCCAAGAACCTGACGACGCCGCGCGAGCCCGCCGAGCAACTGGCGAAGCGCGTTGTGGCTGCCGCCTGGTCGCCGGACGGCCAGCGCGTGGCTTATGCGGCCGACGGCAATGTCTATGTCCTCGCTCGGTCGACGGGGGAAGTTCGGCGGGCCTTAGCCGACCGGTCGCCGAAGGCGATGGCCTGGTCGCCGGACGGCAGGCGGATCGCTGTCGCCGAGCCTGGCCTAGGCAAGTCCAAAGGTCGGCTGAGCGTCGCCAAGCTGCGGGACACCGAGACTGTCGCCTCCGTTACTATGGACGCGGATGCAGTCGCCTGGTCGCCTGACTCTCGCCGCCTCTGGGTCGTCGAGGGCACACAGGCGTCGGTCTGGGACGTCGGTGCCAAGTCGCCAGCCCCCGTGGGTTCCGTGGTCTCCCCTCCAGAGTGGACCGCGGCTGCCGAGCTGGTGGCGGTCTCGTTGACCAATAGGCTGGCTTGGCGGCTGGGCCGAGACACGGCTAGCAGCCCTCTTCAAGGCCTGCTGGAGGGAGACAAGCTAGTCGCCTGGGCCAGAAAGCCTGGGTTCAAAATCACCAACGACCTGCTGACCGCCGGCCCATTTGTCAAGGCGCCTCGACCGTTAGAGGGCAAGCTCAGGGTCAACGGCATCGTGGACCATGCAGACCCGCTGGACGGACAGTTTGGCATCCTCGTCCAAGAAACAGTGGACGCCCGCGGTCGGCTGACCCAGTTCCCGAGGCCAGTCCGAGTCAACGTCTTGGTGCGCGAGTCGGCGAGCCAGACCGACGGGTCGACGACGCGGCCAGTCCGACTGATCGACCTGCGTAACGAGTCCGAAGTGTCACTGGTCCTCGGCACAACCAAGTTGGACGCGAGCCAGCCGATGGTGGTCGAAAACGTCTGGGTCGCCGAAACGTCGCTCGACATCGTGGCACCGATCGGCTCAGCTCCCCGGTTGCC
>JAFDWT010000046.1:5868-10395 GCA_018268335.1 Armatimonadota bacterium
CGGCAAGTGCCGCTTCGAAGACGACTTTCTGGCTCCGCGTACTGGCCACCGGCACCAGGGGCACGACCTCATGTGCCCAAAACTGACGCCATTGGTGGCCTGCTTCGACGGCGTCGTGCGCCTTGGTCGTGGCCGAGGCACTGCCGGGAACACGATCAGCGTCCGCGGCGACAACGGCTGGACGGTGAACTACTACCACGTCAATAACGATTCGCCAGGCACGAACGACGGGACATCGCCTGAGGAGTGGGTGTTTGCTCCGGGCCTGCAGAGTGGCCAACGGGTCACAGCGGGGCAGTTCTTGGGCTACTCGGGCAACAGCGGCAACGCCGAAAGCACCGCGCCGCACTGCCACTTTGAACTATGGGACAGCGTGACGGGCGTCTGTGTGAACCCTCACGTCTCCCTGCTGGCCGCCACCAAACTGGAGACACCCCAGGCGAAGCTTGTCCAGGCCAAGGTGGAAGTCAAGAAAGGCGAAAGCCGATGGGACGGTGTTGTCCGAGCCGTCGACACCGCAGCAGGCACGCTGGATTTGGAGCTGTGGTCCAAGACCGAGGGCGGCAAAGCAAAGTCAGTCACCAAGTCGACGCGGGTGAAGGTCAAATGGGCCGATTCGACGAAGGGACAGGTCTTGGGGAACGAGAACATCGATGTCAAGCTCACCGAAGTGCGGGCAGGACTTCAGGCGGTCTTGGTCGGCAAGTCGGGCAATACCGGCATCCAACCACGACTTGCCTTGTTCGCGCCGCCCGGCTAGGGGCTGGCTTTGGCTTGACGCAACATCAAGCGCTCGACGAAGACCCGGACATCGTTGCTCCGGCGCTCGAAGAGCCACCACATCAGCCAGGCGTAGCCCAATACCAAGGCCAAGACCGGCAACAACATGGCCAGATTGGGCAGGGTCGGTGGCAGTTGCTTGCCATGCATCACGCCAGCCGCAAAGAAGACGAGCAGCGGGACATGGACCAAGTAGAGCGTGTACGAGATTTCCGAAAGCTTGGTCGCCGCCCAGACATAGAGGCTCTTCGTGCTAGGCCGCATGTCGGCGTTCATCAGACCGTAGACAAACCCTGTGAACGTGATGGCGATGACGGCGTCGGCGGCCAGCTCGGGGATGGACTTCACCGCCCGACCGACGGCAAGCGCGGCCAGAAAACCGACGAACGAGAACCAGGCCAGGAGCCGGGCAGGTTTGGCGGGGCAGGCCCGTGCCCAGGCCAGGGCCGAGCCCAGCAGCCAGACCAAGAAGTAAACAGCCTTCTCGGGCCGGAGGCAAAGCACAACCACCACTGCTGACGCCCCGATCACACACCACACAGGCTGTGTGTTGCCACCTCTCTTCCTCAGGAACAACATGGCCAGCAGGGGATAGAGCAAGTAGTACCAAAACTCATTGGCCAGGCTCCAGAGCGGCCCGTTTGTGCCCAGCGTCGGGACGAGGATGGTTTGGAGGAAGAACAGGTTGCCCAAAAAGATGGTGGGTGAGATCGACACAGCCACGTTGGCGGGAATGATGTGGCCGAAGCCCTGCGCCGACCCATAGACGCCGGCATCGCCAAAGAGCCGCATGCCCAACAGATCGAGGGCCAAGCCCACAACCAGGGCCGGCACGAGCGCGACCCCCAGGCGCGTCCACCGCGCTACGAAGTAGCTGTCGAACCGCCACTTCCCTTGGTCCATCGACTTGTGGATGTGCGAGGTGACGAAGAAGCCCGAAAGGACAAAGAACACCATGACCGCCTGGTGTCCGAACCCGGTCAGAAAATAGACGACCTTGACAAACGCCGAGGTCTGGGCCAACTGTGAGGCATCGACAAACAGCAGAGACCGCATGTGCCCGACCGCCACCGCCAGTGCCGATAGCCCGCGGACCATGTCCAGGTGGGCAGACGACAGTTGCGACCGGTGCGGAGCGTTCATGTTGGCCGTGCGTCCAGACCCATTCTGTCCGAACCGTCAAAGGGCGATGATGCCCACAGCCAGATTGTCGGTCGGTGCTAAGCAGTTAGCCAGCCCCCTGCTGGGCCAAGACGAAGGCCTTCATGGCGACCCCGGCGCGATTCGAACGCGCGACCCACAGCTTAGAAGGCTGTTGCTCTATCCCCTGAGCTACGGGGCCGAGTTCGACCGGATTTTGAACCTAAACAGAGCATCAGTCGTTTGGGCTGTTGGCCCATAGACTTCCCCGAGTCTGTTGCTCAATCTTGGCACTTGGTCGGCTTGGTGTCAAGCATTGGCTTGCAAGAACAGCGATATAGCTCGTCATAGCTCAGGGTAATTGGCGCAGAATGCATCATGGTCAAGTCAGCCTTACTAGCCCTCGTCGTCGCTCTCTGTGTTGCCATGTCAAGCGGAACGCCCCAAACGGCGAGCAAGCCGCCTCAGCTGCGCAGCATCAGGGGAGTCCTTTCCGAGAGTGAATGGACGCAGTGCATGGACGACTTGGCGAAGACTATGGACCGTATTGAGGTCGTTTACGAAATGCTCGATGTCACGTCGTCCAAGTGGGAAGTCAGCAAAACAAGTCACTCACTGGCCGGGCATATACGGTTGTGTCACACCGACCTTGTCGCGTTCAAGTCGTTTTCCGGTTCATATAGGAAGACCCCGTATAGTGGGTGGGCTTGTGCTCAAGTTCAATATGCTTTGAAGTCAATTTCAGACTTGAAGGCGGCAGTAGACGTGGCGAATCAGTGTCATCCAGAGATTGTCTCCACGGAATTGGCCACCAAGTTCATTGACCTTGCTATGGAGGCTGAAAGGAACGAGCACAAATTCACACTGCACTCCTGGAAATTGGCCGAGTGGTACGACAGGTACACATCACCTAAGCCCAAGTGGTGACGACTCTTGGTCAGGCAACAGGATGGCCATGGTAGTGGCCGTACTGGGGAGTGGGGTCGGAAGGGCGGGGGGTAGGGGTCTAAGGAATCCCTTGTCGTCCGCAAATAAAGCCTGTCGAAAAGCCTGTAAAGTCTGGCGAAAAGTCCATCGAAAAGACCGTGAATCTTTCGTCGAAACTTCCGTAAAGAGCGGCGAAAACAGCGGTTTGGTGTGGTGGAGGTCATGCCGAGGACATGGCCCTTTCTCGGAATTGGAGTCGCTGCAATGGCCGCGCCTGGTGCCAGCGTGTGGTTCACCTCATGACCCGTGATATAGTCGGGCAATGGAATCCACGCCAACCAAGGCAGAGAGGCTTGGGGCGGCTGGTGTGGCCATCCTTGGTATTGTCGCGCTCCTGTATGCGCTCCTGGGCAAGCCGTCGTATTCGTACTTCGGCATCATGAAGTTCGTTGTCCTGGTTGCCTGTATTTGGCCTGTGCCTGTCCTATGGAGACTGAGCAAGGCAACGGCTCCCGTTGTGATGGCCCTAGTAGTTCTCAGCTTTGTTGAGATGACTGGAAAGATGCAGCGAGATGAATGGGTGCCTTGGAACTGGGCGACCATCGCCAGCCTGGCACTGTCCGCATTGATTCTCTCTATGTGGCAGACAAAGAGCGGTAGCCCTCAAGTTGCTGGTCGTGTTGGGGAAGATAAAGACTGACGCACGACGAATACGACCAAATATAGCAAGACCGCTAGAATGACCCACATTGTTTGAGTGGACTTCATTTCAGCTACAGATTTGTGCCGGCGCTTTGCCCATAGCAGCCGCCAACCCTCCACTCCAAGGTAGATATTCGAAAATGGCCCGACGCAAGCTGAGAATATCCAAAGGGGCCCAAGCGTGAACGTTGCCCAAATCCAACCGAGCAGGCATCCAGGTAGACAAAAGCCTAAAGGTGCCGGTTCCGCAATTTCTTGAGGCTGCTGATTCCCAACCGTTCTTAAACCTTCCAAACCGCTTGCAAGGAAGGGCCGCTTCGTGTGCCACTCCCGAAGGGTAGTTGATTCAGCAAAGAGTAGACGCTCAGACTGACTTCCTGACTGAAGCTCAGCAAGGGTCAACGGTCCTCGTACGTCACCTTCTACGTCCTCCCAGGTAAAGCTCGGGCCATTTTCAGATGCTGCATCAGCTTGAATGTTCCAATCAGCAAGAGAGCCAGCCTGCCCGTCCACCGTCACACTTATTACTTCCGACTCAGCGACAATCGAATACTCGAGAAGTGTTGCTAGTTCGGTCAGGCTGGGCAGGTTGAATTCCTGGCCGTTGGCAAGAGAGACATTGACCTTGTTGGCATCCACATTGCCAGTATGACCGTCCGGCATCAAAGATGGTCGCAGCCAAAGAATTCGCAGATTGTGACCGGAAGAATGTAATACAGCACCGACCGTAGTCAGAGCCTACTGCCTTGGGCCAGGGTCGTAGGTGGGCGGGAACGGAAGGTGGTTGATATCAGCGAACGTGATGGGCCCCGCTGGTTGTATGGGGTCGGGTGCTGCGTTGTACGGCGTGTAGGGAAAAAAGGTATTTGGCAGTAAGGGTCGCTTGGATGGCGGCACGTAGGGCACGTCCATACAGATGGTCTCGCCAGGTAGTTCCAAGTACACGTGGACTCTCTTGTTGTCCATGTATTCGAGTAT
>JAFDWT010000047.1:0-10321 GCA_018268335.1 Armatimonadota bacterium
TGTCGGAGAGCAGACCGCCGAAACCGACGCCGAAGGCATCGAGCACCATGTGTCGGAGGAAACTCTGGCGGCAATGGAGCGATTTTTGCGTCGATAGTGGCCAGCTGGATACAGGCGGACAAATAGGACTAAAAAGTCATATATGGCCTATTTGACCGCCCATGAACCGGGAAAGATGACCGACGTTACCGATGCCATCGTGATTGGGGCGTCCCATTTGGGAAGCGTGATGAGGACGGTTCCACCCGGATTCTCAACCTCAATCCGACCTCGGTGCCCCGTTGACCGGGCATAGACCACTGCAGCGGCCGACGAGCCGGTTCCACATCCCTGCGTCGCACCTGCCCCGCGCTCCCAAATCCTCAGCTTCAGACGGCCAGGCTCGACGACCTGCGTCCACATGACGCTCGTCCTGTCGGGAAACAGAGGGTCATTCTCAATCTGCGGGCTCAAAGAAAAAAAGACCTCGTCGGAAGGCAGCGATTCGACTAGGATGACCGTGTGCGTCGTCCCCGTGCTCACGGACGAGGCTAGACCGCCCCACCGCTCCTCCATCCAGAGTTCCCCAGAGTGCAGGCCGAGATCCAGCGGAACTAGCAAAGGATCGAAGGACGCCGGCAACAGCGTGACCTCGACCATGCCGTCCAGGTGGACGCAAGCAGCCACGTCGATCCCATGGTGTCTGATGACAAACGAGCCCTCCGCCCACCCTTGCCCTACGATGTGCCAAGCCGCGCAGCGCAAGCCGTTGCCGCAGAAGTCCTCGGTGCCGTCGGGGTTGAACATCCGCAACGCCAAGTCCGGCGAGACGACGAGGAGCCCATCGGCCCCGACACCGAAGCGTGGCTCACACACCGAACGCGCCAAACAGGCCAGATCCACACCCACGACATCCGAGGCATGGACAAGAACAAAGCCGTTGCCCACGGCTTCCACCTTCCAAAACGGAATCACTGCACCGACTCCAACCACATCTCCGCTGCGTCCATCGTGGAGTTGAACCAGGCTCCGCCGGGGCAGATCAGCGGGAACCACCAGGCGCTGGGGCGGTGCGCCGCCTTGCGCAGCCCGTCGGTCGCGACGATTGCCTCGCGGACCAAAGTCATCCGCATGATCTCAGCCTCAAGGGCGATCGAGTCTCGCCGGCGTTTCGCCTTGGCGATGTCTTCTGATGCCAGGCTCTCTTCCTGCGATGCGAGCAGGGCCTTCCACTCCAGTTCCAAGCTGTTCACTTGGGCACACAACTGGTCGACCTGGTGCTCATATGCCGACCGCCGGTCCAGGTCTTCTTGGCTAGGCTGCTTTTCGAAGACCTTGTCGCGCCAGTGCCGTCCCTTCTCCGCCTCGATCTCGTTCACTTGCAGCTTCGTTTCGCGGATGCGAGCGGCGACGGCCTTTCTGTCTTCTCGAGCACTAGCAACGAATCCCTGCAAGCTGGACAACTTGGCGTGGATCTGGGCGTATTCGCTGGCCAGGCACGACCACATGCCGCCCAGAGCTTGCTCCAGCAGCACCATAATGTCGACCGTCCTCCTGGCCTTGGATAGCTTCTCCAGCCTCGCGACTTGCTCCTTGTAGACCTCACGCCAGCGGATTGCGAAGCTCGGAGCGCTCAGTTCGTCGACTCCAAACGGGCGATGCAACGGCTCGGGCAGCTTGATCCAGGTGCAACAGTCGGTCATCGCGTCCCAAGGCTCATAGCGCACACGCAACACAGGGTTCAGCTTCAACTGGGCTCCATTGGCTGCCAACGCTTGATGGAACTTCCGCGAAACCGACACATAGCTGCTCGCGCCCTCGTGGAAGACGAAGACAAACTCACTGGCGAGCATCCCGATCAGCGAGACGGCCTTGCCGACCAGGACACATCCTGGCCCGAACCGCCGCTCGATCACGTCGACCAGATCCTCCAGGCTCGTCAGAGGCTTCTTGAAGGAAAAGCCGACGGGATCGGGAGTCATCACGACTCCGCCCCGGTTGCCCAGCCGAAGAGTTCCACGGCCGACACCCGGAATGATCAAATCGAACGGCAAGGCGCCTGTGCCGAACCGGTCGAGAGTGTAAATCTCGGTGCCACGCACCGCGTCGTCATACGCCTTTGTCGCCATCGAGCGGGTCGACGGATCGACAAACAGCCGGACCAGGTCGAACCGCGGACGAGCTACGGTCTCGCGGTCGAAAGCCAGCAGGCGGCTTGTGCGTGATGTCTCGACACCGACATGCCGACCTGCCGTCAGGTCGTAAAGCATGGGCAAAAGGCGTTCGTAAAAGTCCGCGAGCGTCTGACCTTGTTCGGCCTCCGAAGCCCCACAAACCATCTCGACCAGTCGGTCGCGAGCGCGCTCGGCATCGGCCCGGTGCGGGCCTGCGACCATGGACAGCGATGTGTCTACAGCCCACTCGAAAGTGCGGAACAACTCGGGGAACATCGGCCCCAGCTTCTTTTCCGCCGTGACCTTCGAGACCGAATCAAGACCGACGACACCCCGCCAGCCCCACGCCTCCGTCACTTCGTCCAAATAGCCGGGTCGTGCGGCGGAGACTTGAGCGATGCGGGCACCGGCCTTCGAGAGTGCGTCACGGGTGACGACCGTCTCCGAACCGAACAAAGCGCTGAACTCGCCAGCCGCGCTCCATAGCCCGCGGGTGGTCGTGTCGTTGTGCGGCAACGCCTTAAAGCCGACTGAGCCGTCGGCCGAGGCGAACTTGGCGAAGTAATCGGTGTCGTGGACGCCCGCGACAAAGGGCCGCGTGTCGCCGGCCCGCCGTGCCGCCAAGACGACACCGGACTTCATCGGCTCGTCCCAAAAAACGGTCTGGCCAAGTGCAAGGAAAGGAGCGCCAGGAGCGCGCTCGGCTAGCTCCTGGAAGACGGTGTCCCTTGTGCGACAGTCCGGCTCCATGCGGTTCCCTTTCCACCATACGGCAGAAGGACTGACATTGTGGCACTGACTTGACGGCAACAAGGGAACCAGAAGGCCCGACCCTGCAAAAACACCAGGTCTTGCCGATATAAGTGGTGGAACCTCCGGTCGCCGGAGAGAAGTCAGGATCGAGCATGGGTCAGACAGTGCGTAACGGTAAAGGCGAGCAGTGCGTCAGCATCAGCGTCGCCAGCCAGATCACCGGGGTGGAGGTGCACACTCTCCGCTACTGGGAACGAGAGTTTTCGGGCTATCTCAACCCCATCCGCACCGCCGGTGGCCAACGCCGCTATCGTCCGCAAGACATTCAGACCGTCTATTCGCTGAAACAACTACTCCGCGATGAGATGTTCAGCATCGCCGGTGCCAAAAAGCACTTGAAGCGCCAGCTCGCGGCCTAACTCAGCCGCAGAGCGGCGACTGGCACGGCGTGCTCCTTGCCTTTGAGCTCCAGCGCGCCGACTTCCACACAGCTCCAACCTTGCAGGCTCTCTAGCCGCTCGACCAAGGTCTTGCTGACCAGGAATTCTTCTCCAAGCCGGTTGCATTCGCCTTGGATGCGGGCAGCGGTGTTCATCGCGTCGCCGTGGAGGACGATCTCGCTCTTGGCCTCGCCTACCTCAGTGGCAACCACCTGCCCGATGTGCATCCCAGCCTTGAAGTCAGGCACCAGCCCGAACTCCCGCATGTAATAGCCGCTACGTGCTGCAATGTTCTGCTTGGAGACCTGGACCACCTGCAGGCACCGGCCCTTGTCCAGCCCGCGCCCCGGCTTCCAAGTGGCGACAACCTCGTCGCCGATGAAGTGGCTGACCTCTCCCTTGCACTCCTGCACTGCTCGGCTGACGTCGCTGATGAATGCTTTGACTAGGCCGCTGAACTTCAGGTCTCCCAGTTGCTCGGCCAGTGTCGTTGAGTCGCGCATGTCCAAAAAGAGGACCACGCGTTCCTCCGGTTTCGGCTGGTGGTACTTCCCGCTGATCCATTGCCACAGCACTCCAGGGCCCAACTTGCGGTTGATCTGGAAGAAAAAGTGGGTCAGCAGCATGCCAATAAAGCCTGAAACGACCGTCCATTTGATGATCGGGGAGGCGACGATTCTGCCCATCGCCTGCATCAACTCTGGATGGATAGGAGAAATCCACGATCTGCTCGACAGCATCGCCGTGCCCCAGGCCGAGATGTAGATGCCAGTCACCAGTGCGCCGGCAAAGACGGCGAAATAGCCGACGCCAAAGCTCAATACCACGGCCCAGAACGGCGGAGTGACCTCCCTGCGGCGCAAAAACCATTGGACGGTCGACAAATACGCCGCCATCGGCACTGTGAACGAGACGACCGACAGCCAGACCGGCACGCCGTAGCTGAAGGCAAACGAGAAGACCAGGCAGAACCCACCGGCGATGGTGGCGTTGTCCCGAAACTTCTGCCGCCACCAAGGCCAAAAACTCGGGCCTGCCTCCATGAGGTGATTCTAGCCGCTTGGTAACTCAGGTTCTTCTGGTTCTTCGACCGGGACAAGGGAGCGCATCTTCGCCAGCTTCTGCTCAAAGACCGCCGCCGACCGGCCGTCCAATCCATGCGGCTTCTGGTCGAGCATCGCGGCGACGCCGGCAAGTTCGGCTCTCGAGAACCGCACGGAGCCCAGGATGTGCTCTTCAAACGCCTCATAGGCCATTGGCGAAACAGCCTTGGCGCACGCGGCCATCGCCTCCGCATAGACGCGGATCTCGTACTGCGCGTGCGCGTCCATGCGCAGATGTAGGAACCTAAACAGGTTGTGCAGATCGATCTGCCAATACCACTCCGTGTAGAGCGACAGTGGCAGGTTCGCACGTGCGACCTCGCGGGCGAGGCCCTTGTCGATCATGCCGGTGTAATGGTCGTAAAGCTCTGATTGGTCGGCGCGGAATTCCTCAAGAATCGCCGTCGCGACGTCACTTGGCAGCGTCTCGTCACTACGCGCCTGCTTGTTGTCGGTGCTTTGGTACCGCAGCTGGTCGGCTTCGGGAACGTAAAACTCGTCCTTCATCACCGAATACCGCCCGCTGATCTCGTTCAGCCGGGCCGTTCGGTGCCGCACCCACTGGCGAGCGACGAAGACCGGCATCTTGCAGTGGAAGGTGAGGATGACCTGCTCAAACGGCGAGGTGTGATCATTGCGGAGCAGGTAGTGGATCAGGCCGCGGTCCTGGCGGAAGCTCTTGGTGCCCGAGCCGTAGCTGACCCGGGCGGCCTGGACGATGCGTTGGTCGCCCCCGAGATAGTCGACAAGACGGACAAAACCCTTGTCCAAGACGGGGATCTCGCGGTCCAGAAGCTCCTCGGCTTCCGGCACGACAATGCGGGCCATGCCCCTGATTCTGGCAGGGTCAGACCGCCGCGCGGGTCGCCTGGCGCACCCGGTCGACGAAGTTCTGCACGATCGTCATGCCGCTCTCGGTAAGGATCGACTCGGGGTGGAACTGCACCCCCTCGATCGGCAGCGTCTCGTGGCGCATGCCCATGATCTCGCCGTCATCCAACGCGGTCGCTGTCACGACAAATCCCGGTGGCACCGAATCCTTCGTGACGATCAAAGAGTGGTAGCGGATGGCCGAAAAAGGATTTGGCATGCCAGCGAACAGCCCCTTGCCATCGTGCTCGACCATGGAAGCCTTCCCGTGCATGATGTTCTTGGCCTGCCGCACGACGCCGCCGGCGACCTGCGCCATCGTCTGGTGCCCCAGGCAGACGCCGAACATCGGCACTTGGTAGAGCGGGCTCCCAGGTGTCAGAGCTGTTCTCAACACATCAACGCAGATCCCCGACTCGTTCGGCGTGCAGGGCCCCGGCGAGACCATGATTCCATCGGCCCGCTTGGCCACGATGCCTTCTAGGCTGATCTCGTCGTTGCGCACGACCTCGACCTCGGCCCCACATTGGCCAAGGTACTGCACCAGGTTGTAGGTGAAGCTGTCGTAGTTGTCGATGACCAGGATCATGGCAGTGCCTATTGTGACTGAGGTTCCCTCTATATCCATCGCCACGTTGCCAGTGTCGAAAGTCCCCATTCTCGCCCAGGTAGTCCCGAACCGTCCCGACGCCAACGGTTTCTTAACAATTCATTGCTTAAATGAAGGCGTCGGTCGGGTGGCTGCGAGGCCATCGAAACAAGGCTTCACAGAAAGTTCTGACCGCGATCACAACAAGCAGTTCGTAGCCCGCCAGAACGGCGGGCTTATTTTTTTGCAGGCTGGGTCACCAAGCGTAGGGATCCTCGCCACGCGACCACAAGTACATCACCAACTGGCCAGTGTGGTACCACTCGTGCGCGGCGACAGTGCGCAGCACCTCGCTCAGCGGACACTGAAGCAGGCCCAACGCCTCGTACCATCCCTCCGGGTTGGCAACAGGCCTTTCCAACTCGGCCTCGGTTTGGCCGTCGATGAAGGCGTATGTCGCCTTGCGCAGACGGGCCAAGGCGACACGAGCCTCTGCGAGAGTCACCGTCTCCTCGTCAAATGTCGGCGGGTCGTCATCCGGCCAGACTCCGGTCTGCACCCAGACTAGCGTCTCTCGTTCCTTGTCTGCGATCTCGACTAGTTGGCTGGCCACTGTCCGCATGCCCTGGGCGGGAGTCCAGCGCATGTCTGCCTCGACCAGCCTGTCCAGAACGCGGTCTAGATCGCGCCGAACATGAGCGAACCGGGCTTTAAGCAAATCGTGGGTGCCCGCCACCGTCACACTGTCGCCCGGCGCTCGGCGACCTTGCGCTCGCTGTGATCCAGGATCTTCTTCCGGAACCGCAGCATCTTCGGCGTGACCTCGAGCAGTTCGTCGTCGCGCAGCCAAGCCAGGGCCTGCTCCAACGAAAACTCCTTGTGCGAGTCCAGAACCGTCGTTGAATCCGAAGTCGCCGATCGCATGTTGGTCGCCGCCTTCTGGATCGTCGCGTTGACGACCATGTCCTCGTCGCGGCTGGCCTGGCCGACGATCATGCCGGCGTAGACGTCCACGCCGACGGGGAAAAAGAACTGCCCGCGCTCCTGGATGTGCTCGTAGGCGTAGCGCGTCAGCTTGCCCGGGTCTTTGGCGATCAAGGAGCCGTTCGCTCGCGACTGGACCTCGCCACGATAAGCCTCGTAGCCCTCAAAGATCGACGCCATGATGCCGCTGCCGCGTGTCATGGTCAGGTAGTTGGAGCGGAAGCCGATCAGGCCTCGGGTCGGGATCGACGAAACGACCCGCGACCGCCCGTTGCCCAGGGACTCCATCTGCTGGACCTCGGCCTTGCGCCGGCTGAGCTCTTCCATGACGTCGCCCATCGCGGTGTCGTCAAACTCACAAGTCAACTGCTCGACGGGCTCCAGTCGCTTGCCCAAGTCGCTCTCCTTGAAGATGACCTGCGGCCGGGCGATCGCCATCTCGTAGCCTTCGCGGCGCATCGTCTCGATGAGCACCGACAGCTGCATCTCGCCGCGCGCGGCGACGGTGACCGTCTCGGGCCCGCTCTCTCTGCTAATCTTGAGGCTGACCGAGGTCTTCTCCTCTTTCTCCAACCGCTCGCGGATCTTGTGGATCGTCAGGAACTTGCCGCCGTCCTTGCCCGCCAGTGGCGAGCTGTTGGCGAAGAAGTTCATCGTCAGCGTGCTCGGCTCCACCTGGATGCGCGGCAGCGGCTCGACAAAGCTCGCGTCACAGATCGAGTCGCTGATCAGGACTTCGTCAAGGCCGCTGAGCATCACGATTTCGCCCGCCTGCCCCGCCTCGACCTCCTTCATCTTGAGGCCCTCGTAATTCCAGACCTTCGTGACGTTGAAGCTGATCTGCTTCCCGTCCTCGCGCACCTGGGTCATGCGGTCGCCAACGCGCACCTTGCCACGCCGCACCTTGCCGCCAAACATCCGGCCCAGATAGTCGCTGTAGTCCAAGTTGTTGACTTGCATCTGGAACGGCCCGTCCTCCTGCACTTGCGGAGCCGGAATATGCTTGATGATCGCCTCGAAAAGATGGCGCAGGTCGGTCTCATGCCCGTTAGGCTCGAGCCGGGCGAAGCCGCTCGCCCCGCTGACGTAGAGGTGCGGGAAGAACAGGTCGTCCTCGTTGGCACCGAGGTCGATGAAAAGGTCGATCGTCTTGTCGTAGGCCCGGATCGGGTCGGCGCCCTCGCGGTCGATCTTGTTGATGCAAACGACGACCTTCAGGCCGTTGTCAAATGCCTTCTTGAGCACGAACCGCGTCTGTGGCATCGGGCCTTCGCAAGCGTCGATGACAAGGAGGACGCCGTCGACCATGCTGAGCACCCGCTCGACCTCGCCGCCGAAGTCGGCGTGGCCCGGCGTGTCCACGATATTGATCTTGGTGTCGCCATAGTGACAACTGGCGACCTTGCTGAGGATGGTGATGCCGCGCTCGCGCTCCAGGTCGTTGCTGTCCATGACGCGGTCGCGCACGGCCTCGTTCTCCCTGAACAAGCCCGCCTGACGAAAGATCGCGTCGACCAGGGTCGTCTTGCCGTGGTCGACGTGGGCGATGATCCCGATGTTCCGGATGTTCTCAGGGGTCATGGACGCCAAGAGGATACCGGCGGCCCGCCTTTGGCCTCTGGGAGTGCTTAGCGGACAGTCACGCGCACCACGTTGGTGGCGAAGAGGTCATGGGGTGTTGCGTCGTAAAGGCCTTGGACGGATTTGCGCCGCTCGCTGTGGGCCGGTTCGGTCAGCGGGCCGCCGATCCATCTGTCGATGGGCGCACGGGTGTCAAAGGTGACCCGGACCTCAAACTCGCCCGGCTCCGGGTCGGCGGCGACCACCAATTTGCTCCACGTGAACGTCGCTTCGACCTGCACTTCACCACCAGGTTTGATCCGCTGGAAGTCCGTCGGCTCGATAGGATTGGAGTTGCCGCAATCGGGTGACACGTAGGCCGGACGCCATTCTTTGGCGCCGATTTTGCGAAACTGGATGACCGTCGTGGGCGCGCGATGGACGCCATACTGGCTGGCGGCTTTGACATAAGTCGTGAGATCGCCCTGGCCGACGTTGCGATAGACAAGTTTGCCCTTCCAAACTCCGTCCACCTTGACTTGCGGAGTGGAGTCGACCAATGCCAGTTGAAGACGAGGTGCGAGAGCTACAGCAACAAGGGTGGCCAGCATGTCGCGATTCTGACGGTTGGGACCAACCGGCGTTTCAGCGAGGCAACCAGGGGTACATCGTGCGGTTCATCGCCAGCACGTCGACCTTCCACTTGCCGTCCTTCTTCACCAGCGGAATCTGGTAGTTCTCGTCGTAGCTGCCACCCATCGGGTTGAGGTTGCGCTCGACAGCGACGGGGACAGCCGCCTGGTCGGGGCCTGGCTGTTCAAACGACTTGACGCGGTACTTGAACAAGAAGTGCTTGCTCGCCGTGACCGTCTTCTCCCACTCCTTCTTCATTTCGTCGCGGGATTTGTCGCCCATGATCGAGATGTCGGCCAAGGTGTTGGTGTCGCCGGCAGCCAGAGCGACCATGAAACGGTTGCCGACCGTCATGGGCGACTCGCCGCTCGTCAAAGCCATAAAGACGATGACGACAATACCGATGACGCCAGCCACAACGACGACGCTGGCGCGGCCTGACCTCTTCATAAGCCTTGATTAAACCCGAGATCAGAACCCGAACGGGCGCCGGTACAGGTCCAGAGTCTTTTTGGCGTCCACTTGCCAGCGGCTCTGGCTCTGCAGCAGCGTGAACCTGACGACCTGCCTGCGTCCGTTGCGTAAGCTATAGCTGACGTCCACAACCGCGTCCCGCCCGGCGGACTGCACCTTGCCGAGTTCGACATGGGGTTCGATGGAGAGGAGCTGCCGCACAAGGCCGATCAGCTGCCGTTGGTCAACTCCGTCCACAGGCCCGGCCATCGAAACCGCCATGGCGGCCTCGTCGTTTTCCTTGATAGCCTCGTGGAACTTCTTGACCGCGCTCTCAGGCCCACGCCCGGCCGAAGCGGCGAAAGTCGCCAGTGTCAATACCGAAAGTGCGACTGCCGCCAGCAGGGAGCGCCGGTTCTCGCGGACCATGTCCGCGCCTGCCGAAGCGACATTGAGTGAACTTGCCATTGACCCCGCCGTCCAAAAGACCATACACTACAAGAGAGACACGACCATGAGCACTGACTTTTCTCGACGCGACGTGTTGCGGTCCTCCGGCGTCCTGGCCGTCGGCCTCATGGCCCCACCCTGGTTGTCGGCGGTCGCCAAGGCCGACGTCGTCCGCAGTGCCCGTGGTGAAAGTGTCGACCCGGACACGACGATCGTGGTCATCCAGCTCAGCGGCGGCAACGACGGCCTCAACACTGTCGTTCCCTATAACCTAGCCGCCTACTACGACGCCCGCAAGACGCTGGCCATTCCGCGCGAAAAAGCACTTGACCT
>JAFDWT010000047.1:10358-11256 GCA_018268335.1 Armatimonadota bacterium
GTCGGCTATCCCAACCCGAACCGCAGCCACTTCAAGAGCATGGACATCTGGCAGTCGGCCAGCCCCGATGGCAAGATGACTTCTGGCTGGGTCGGCCGCTATATGGACGAATCTTCTGCCCATGGCAAGTTGGACGCCCTGGCGGCGGTCGGACTCTCGACCGAAAAGCCTCGGGCTCTGAACGGCACCCATGCCAGCATCCCCTGTTTCGCCGGGCTAGGCGACGTGCAACAGATGGTCGGCGACGCGGACATGGAGAAGATGCTGCGCCAGATCCAAGGCATGGAGGCTCCGGCCGGCAGCGCCACGCGCGCGATCCAGCAAGCTAACACCTCCGCCCTGGACGCCATGGCGGCCCTCAAGGCCAAGCTCGGCGGCGTGACATTGAAGCAGACTTACGCCAACGACGTCTTTGGCAATGGCTTCAAGCAGATCGCCCAGTTGGTCTGCGCCTCTCCGCAAACCCGGGTCGTCTACTTCAGCGCCGGTGGGTTCGACACCCACGCCAAACAGGCCGAACAGCATGAGAAGCTGCTCAAGGGTTTCAGCGACGGCGTTGCCGCGTTCCAAAGTGAGATCGAGGCGGCAGGTCGCGCCAACAAGGTGATGGTGCTGGTCTTCAGCGAGTTCGGCCGCCGCACCTATGAGAACGGCAGCGGCGGCACCGACCACGGTCAAGCGGCCCCGATGTTCCTGATCGGCAGCCGGGTCAAAGGCGGGCTCTACGGCTCCAGCCCCGACTTTGCCGCCCTCCAGGACGGCGACCTCCGGTGGCAGGTGGACTTCCGGTCGGTCTACGCGACCGCGCTTGACCAGTGGATGGGCACCGACAGCAAGGTGGTACTCGGCGAGTCCTTTGCCCACCTTCCCGTGCTCAAGTAGAGCTCGGCTTGGCTTT
>JAFDWT010000047.1:11286-15413 GCA_018268335.1 Armatimonadota bacterium
GTGGCCAGCCGTTCGTGACCTAATAGCTGTTGGACGGTCTTCAGTCCCGCCCCGCCGTCCAGCAAATGAGTGGCGAAGCTGTGGCGCAATGTATGGGGCGTCACTCCTTCTGGCAAGCCCGCACTTCGAGCCCATCGCTGGACGATGTTTTGGAACGTCCGAGTCGTTAGTCGCCCACCCCGGCCGTTGGTGAAAAGCGCCGTGCCCTTCGTCGGCTGCACCCGTTCTTCGGCCAAATAGGCTTCAACAGCCCGACGGCACGAAGCCCCGAACGCGACGATCCGCTCTTTGTCGCCCTTGCCACGCACCTTGGCGACACCGGCGCCGAGGTCGAGGTCGAAGACATCCAGGCTCACGACCTCGCTGGCCCGCAGACCAGCACCATAGGCCAACTCCAACACCGCTTGATCGCGCAGGGGAGTCTTGGTCGTCGCTGGCTGGTCCAGCAGGGCTTCCGTCTGCTCCCGACTCAGAGCTTTGGGTAGTCGTTTGCGCTTATACGGAGACTGCAAAGGCTCTGCCGGGTCATGGTCGAGAGCGCCGACGGCTTGTAGGTACTTGATGAAAGTCCGGACAGCAGACAGCTTCCGGGCCCGAGTGACCGGAGTGACGCCGTAGCGGCGCAAGTAGTCGCGCAACACATCCGTCGTGAGTTCAAAACGCCCATCCGTGACCAAGCATAACTGCGTCAAGTCGGCGGCATAGCTGCGCACGGTGTGCGCCGACCTGGCGGCCCTCAGTTGGTCGAGAAACGACTGGACGAGCGCGTCAAGGCTGGTGTCGCTTGAAGACGAGGGTGGCATTGTGCCCTCCGAAACCGAACGAGTTGCTCAAGACGGCATCGACCTGCGCCTGGCGGGCGACATTAGGAATGTAATCCAGGTCGCAGTCCGGATCGGGCGTCTCGTAGTGCGCCGTTGGCGGCAAAACGCCGTCGGTGATCGCCTTGATGCTGACAATTGCCTCGACCGCTCCCGCCGCTCCCAGCAAGTGGCCGACCATCGACTTCGTGCTGCTGACGGGAATGTCTTTAGCGTGTTCGCCAAAGGCCCGCTTGATGGCGATCGTCTCAAACTTGTCGTTGTAGGGCGTCGATGTGCCGTGGGCGTTGATGTAGCCGATTTCGGATTTCTGCAGACCCGAGCGCTTGACCGCCATCTCCATCGCCCGCCGCGCCCCGTCGCCTTCGCTCTCGGGCATCGTAATGTGAAAGGCGTCACCGCTCATGCCGTAGCCGACGATCTCGGCGTAAATCTTCGCGCCCCGCGCAACGGCGTGGTCGCGGTCTTCCAGCATCAGGACACCGGCGCCCTCACCCATGACAAAGCCGTCGCGTCCAGCGTCAAACGGTCGGGAGGCCCGGCTGCCTGCCTCGTTGTTGGTCGTCATCGCCCGGGCAGCGCAGAAGCCCGCCATGCCGATCGGGTTGATCGGCGCCTCAGCTCCGCCAGCCAGCATCGCCACCGCGTCGCCGCGTTTGATGATGTGGTAGGCGTCGCCCAGGGCGTTCGTACCAGTGGCGCAGGCGGTGACCACACACGTGTTCGGCCCCTTGAAGCCCTGCAGGATCGAGACATAGCCGCTCGCCATGTCGGGGATCATGTAGGGCACCAGGAACGGTGACACACGGCTCGGTCCCTCGGTGTGCAGGCGGTGCGTTTGCTCCGTCATCATCGTCAGGCCGCCGATGCCGCTACCGATCAAGACACCGGTCTGCTCCTTAAGCTCTGCGTCGTCGGTCGGGAAACTGGCGTCGTCGACTGCCATCTGGGCAGCCGCGACGGCGAAAGCGATGAAGCGGTCGATGCGACGCGCTTCTTTTTTGTCCAGCCAGTCTTCGGCGACAAAGCCTTTGACTTCAGCGGCGATCTTGGTCGGGTACTCCGAGGCGTCGAGCAACGTCACTGGCCCGATGCCACTTTCACCCGCGACGACGCGCGGCCAGAATTCGGCGACGCTGTTACCGAGCGGCGTGACCGCCCCCATGCCGGTCACGACCACCCTTCCCGAAGGCTGGGCGGGCAAGGCCATTAGCCGAGTTTCTTTTCGATGTACGAGACCACGTCACCCACAGTCTTGAGGTTGGCGACGTCGTCGTCCGGGATATCAGTGCTGAACTGCTCTTCGAGGGCCATGACCAACTCGACGACGTCGAGCGAGTCTGCACCCAGGTCTTCGGTGAAGGACGACTCGGGCTTGACCTCGCTCTCTTGCACCCCGAGCTCTTCGCAAACGACTTTCTTCACCTTTTCAAAAACGTTGTCCGCCATGGATCGTGTCCTGCCCCAGTCAACGGCTGTCTGAAGCCGCCCTATATTACTACGCCCTCGTCGCTCGCGCCACGGACGCTCGCCTCATTTGCTGTGGCAGAATAGGACTGTTGAGTCAGCCGACTGGTTCTGTTAGGTTCAAATGGCAAGCGGCGGGCCTCGTCGCCCTGGCCCTGTGGGTCGGCTATCGCACCTGGGACTATTACGGGCGCCCCTTGACGGAAGCCGACCTGAAGACCGCTTCGCCAGACCGGCTGGCACTGGGACTGTCGAACCCAGATTTGCGCGACCGCGTGGCAGCCAAGTTGTTGGACAGCGGGCCGGGAGGCTGGAAAGCCCTTGTCCGTGCCCTCCGCTCTCCCAACCGTGACGCCCGGCTGGTCGCAGCACAATCTCTCGCGACATTGCGAGTGGTGGATCTAGAGGCAGGTATCCGGGCCTCACTGGTCGATGCGGACCCGCAAGTTCTGGACGCAAAGTTCCATGCTCTGGCGACCAATGGCAGTCGAGCCGTGCTGCCTGACCTCAGGACATTCCTTGGCCCCGATTCGCCAGCCACGAAGACTCGTGGAACCAACTCTGTGGCAGTCAGTGCTTTCGCTGTGCTTGCGGCCAGTGTCGGCGACAAGGCATCGATAGAGGTATTGGAGCACCAAGCCAAACCCCTGGCAGAGTCAACTGCGCTGGCGATCGCTGACATCGACCCAGAGGAAGCCGAACGGTTTGGCCGGGCGAACTGGAAGCAATTGTCGCCAGGCGCCAAGATTCGGATTGCCCTTCGACTGCCACAATTAGCAGGAACCGTTGACGACCCCAATATTCGGGCCTTCGCGATGGCGAGACATGGAGTGGCGGACGCAGCTGGCGAACTCAAGCCAACAGAGGACCCCGCCCTCTATGCCGCATTCCTGACCGCCAGTTGGAACCCCCTAGACGCTTCCAGGCCTTCGGCTCTTGTTCAAGTGGCAGCCCACGATCCAGGCGTTGCCGCGATTAGCAGTTTCGTCTACCCCGACCTATCCGTTGCTCAAGCCCTTTCAGCTTCGGCGGTAACAACACCTTGGTTCGACACGACTAGCCAGACGTGTATCAAGATCATCAACGGTGACACGAGCGTCACCATTCCTGAGCCGACTCAATCCGTTCCATACGTGTTGGCAGCTTCAGTTCGACGCGAGCAGTCCGCCAAACCACTTCTCCGCAAGATGCTATCCCCCAGCAATCGGGCGCTGGGCAATGCGAACTTGGCCGCAATGGCTTTGGCGCGAATCTCAAGCGAACGCGAAGACTTCGATCTGGTCTATCGTCACCTGCTCGAGCGAAAGCCAAAGTGGACCGGCTGGGACGTCGAAGCGGCCGTCTCCTTCCCCGACGGCAGGTTGTTGCTCAAACAAGTCATCGACCAACTGGACGTGACGAATCCAGAAGGGCAAGAGTTTGTCATGCTGTTGGGCCAGCTTCCGGGTATGCGTCAGGAAGTGGACTTCCAGCGACAAGTCGTCGCCAAATGCGCCGACATGCCTTGGGAGGCGATAAGCAAGCTCGAACCGACTTGGTGCAGGCAGTTTGGTGATGACGTTCTCAAAGAGAAGTACGCCGTACTCCTTGGAAACCACCGGTACCTTGGTCGGATCCGTGACCTCGTCGCCATGGCCCGAAGCGGCCATCCGAAAACTCTTGAGGAGCTCAAGGACACCGCTGGTCGGGGCATGATCGATGAAATCATCACGGGCATCGAACTTGCTGGCGAGGAGCCCGTCAATGGCGACCGCCTGTCATTTGTCCTTCAATATTGCCAAGACAAACGGTGGCGGGTCCGAGAAGCGGTTGCCTATGCCTTGCGTCGAATGGGCACAT
>JAFDWT010000048.1 GCA_018268335.1 Armatimonadota bacterium
GGGCTACCACAGCCGCTCGATCCCTCTCGAAGACTTGATCCAGGAAGGCGCAATCGGCCTGATGTACGCCATCGAGCGATTTGATCCTACCAAGGGATTCCGCTTCTCCACCTACGCCACCCACTGGATCCGCCAGACCATCGGCCGGGCAATCGACAGCAAAGCCAAAGCCATCCGGCTCCCCGCCCATATCTCGCAATCTCTGCGGAAAGTGGAGAAGGCCAAACAGGCTCTCATGCGGGAACTGGGCTGCGACCCGACCATGGAACAGCTGTCCGAAGCCCTCGGCATCACGTCCAAGCGTCTTGTCACCCTGATCCAGGCATCGCAAGACCTGGTCAGCCTCGACGTGCAGGTCGGCGAGAACGAAGGCACGACCCTCGGCTCGCTGATCAAGGACGACAAGTGTAACAGCCCTGAGACGATGGTGTTGAACTCTGAGGTCGTGGAAGAGTTGCACGAAGTCATGCAACAGCTGAACGAGCGCGAGCGCAAAGTGGTCACCGCACGCCTTCGCTACGGCGACAGCGACGCCGTCCGCATCCGCGAAGAGCTGTCCGAAGAGTTCCAAGTCAGCCGCGAGCGCGTCCGACAGCTGGAAGTCCAGGCAATCAAGAAGCTCCGCCAAGTCGCCCAGCGGCGGCGGCTCCGCGAGTATTTGTCTTCGTAGACTGCTAGACCCAACCGCGCAACCTAGGGCACTCCCACGGAGTCTTGTCCAGGAAAGACCTGCCGGTCGTGTCAGAATCGGAAGCCCGCGATGAGCGAATTCTTGGATTTCGTCCTTCACCTCGACAAGCACATGAACAGGCTTGTCGTAGAGTACGGGACCCAGATTTACTGGATCCTCGCTCTGACGCTGTTCGTCGAGACCGGCCTGGTGATCACCCCGTTCTTGCCGGGCGACTCGCTTCTGTTCACAGCCGGCCTGTTCACACGCAGCGACGGGCCAGAGGGCGAGCTGCTCAACGTCTGGATTCTGTTGACTGTGCTGCCCATCGCTTGCATCCTAGGTGACATGGTCAACTACAAGTTGGGCCAGTTTCTGGGGCATCGGCTGTTCACCGAGACCAGCAAGGGCATCTTTCACAAGAACAACCTGGCCAAGACCCGGTCGTACTTCGAGCGGCACGGGGCCAAGACCATTGTGATCGCCAGGTTCGTCCCCATCGTCCGGGCCCTTGCCCCGTTTGTCGCTGGCATGGAGGGCATGACCTTCCAAAAGTTCGTGCCACTCAGCATCGTCGCCAATTTCCTGTGGGTCTGGGTGTGTGTGGGCGCCGGCAACATCTTTGGTCGCATCCAATTTGTGCGTGAGCACTTCGAAATGATCCTGCTTGGACTCTTGGTCCTCATGGCGATTTCTGTTTGGTTGGAGATCAGGCGGGAGGCCCGCCACCAAGCCCATGCCAAGGCAACTGAGGCTGCAAATCCAGAACCGGCTCAAGCCGACTAGAGGATTCCGGGCATAATTGTTCTGGTTTGCCGATCCTCAACATCACCGACATCAAGGCTATCCTGCCGCACCGGTACCCCATGCTGTTGGTGGACCGGATCCTCGAAGTTGAGCCCGGTGTAAGCTCGAAGGGTCTCAAGAACGTCACAGCCAACGAGGCGTTTTTTGAGGGGCACTACCCAGGCATGCCGATCATGCCTGGCGTCTTGATCGTCGAATTCATGGCGCAGTCGGGAGCGGTGATGTTGCTGATGGAGCCGGAATACAAAGGGATGACACCCGTCATCGGCGCTATCGACGAAGTCAAGTTCAAGCGGCCCGTGGTGCCAGGAGACACTCTCATCGCCGAAGGCGTGCTGATGTGGATCCGTGGGTCGATCGGACGCGTGAAGTCAACGGCGACGGTCGATGGCGAGATGGTCGCCCAAATGGAGATGACATTCAAACTCTTGCCGAAATGAGCGAACAGCCTTGGGTGCATCCTGCGGCTGTCGTCGAGCCGGGCGCCGAATTGGCCGCTGGGGTCGTGGTCGGCCCGTTCTGCCATGTCGAGTCGGGCGTGGTGATCGGCGAGCGGTGCGTGCTCGAATCGCATGTGACCGTCAAGGGTGGCACCACGATGGGCCGCGACAACCGCATCGCCCAGGGCTCCGTCATCGGCGGCGACCCGCAAGACCGCAAGTTCCACGGAGAGCCGACGTTCCTCAAAATCGGTGACGGCAACGTCATCCGCGAGTACGTGACGGTCCACCGAGCCACCGGCGAGGGCAACTCGACTGTCATCGGCAGCCGTTGCTACTTGATGGCCTTCGTCCACTTGGGGCACAACGTCTCTCTAGGCGACGACGTGACAGTGGCCAACAACGTCGGCCTGAGCGGGCACGTCGCAGTCGAAGACATGGTGACGATCGGCGGCATGACCGGCGTGCACCAGTGGGTGCGCATCGGCCGGCTGGCAATGGTCGGCGGCATGAGCCGCATCGTCCGGGACGCCCCCCCGTTCATGATCACCGAAGGGATGGAGCAGACCGTCCACGACATCAACGCCGTCGGCCTGCGGCGCGTCGGTATCACGCAGGAATCAAGGCTGGCTTTGCACAAGGCGTGCAAGCTCCTCTTTAAGTCGCAGCTCGGCCTGACCCATGCGCTCGAGATCGTCCGCCGAGAAGTCAAGATCACTCCTGAAGTGCAGGTGCTCCTGGAGTTCCAGGAGCGGTTGTTCTTCGGTAAGAACGGTCGCGGCGACCAGCGCTGACCATGCGCGTCTTCTTTAGCGCCGGCGAGGCCAGTGGCGACACCTACGCGGCCGCGTTGGCCGCCCGCATCGCCGCATTGCGCCCTGGAGCCACCTTTGAAGGTGTCGGCGGCCATCGGTTGGAAGCCGCTGGCGGCAAATTGGTCGCCGACTCCACCAAGTGGGGTGCGATCGGCATTGTCATGGCGTTTGTCGCTTCATGGGGCGGGATCGGCGGGTTCTTGGCCGCCCAACGAGCTTTGGCGACCGGCCGACCCGGCCTCTTCGTCCCCATCGACTTCGGATTCTTCAACATCAAGCTGGCCCGGCGGGCCAAGGCGCTAGGTTGGAAAGTCGCCTACTTCGCGCCTCCTGGCAGCTGGCGGCGCGACCGGCAGGGGAAGGACCTTGCCGCCATCACCGATTTGGTGGTCACGCAGTTCCCATGGAGCCGCGACTTGCTGGTCGCCCAAGGTTGCGACGCCCACTGGCTCGGGCATCCGCTCAAGGAGTTGGCCGCCGCTAGGCCCGCAGTCGAGAACCGGGAAGGTCTGGCCGTTCTGCCCGGGTCGCGCCACCACGAGATCGCGGCCAACCTCCCGCTGGCCCGCGAGGCCACGAAGGGGCTTGACGGACCATTCTGGATAGGGCTTGCACCATCGGTGGACAAGGACTGGATCCGAAGCCTTTGGCCGGAAGTCCAGATTGTCGAAGGGGCGTCCGAGGCCTTGCGGAGGGCACGGGCGGCGATCGTCTGCAGCGGCACGGCGACGCTGGAGGCCGCACTGTGCCACTGCCCGTCGGTCATCGTCTACCGAGGCAACTGGCTGATGGAGATGGAAGCCCAAATACGCCGGCCGCGCATCGCTCACATCGGTCTGCCCAACATCATCCTCGAACGGCGGGCTGTTCCGGAGCTGTACCTGTGGCAGGCGACACCGCAGGCCGTGCGCGAGGCTCTGCTCCCTCTACTGGCCGACACGCCGGAAAGACAGGAACAGATGAAACAGCTGGAAGCCGCTGATGGGATGCTAGGGCCGTCCGACGCCTTGACCCAAACGGCCAAGTTGCTGGTTGAGCGGTTTGGCTGACCGGGACCTCCGTCCACAGCCGGGAACGCCCGAGCCACCACCGGTGTTGCAAGTGCCAAGCAGACAGTTTGGTCACGAAATCCTCCACCAGACAAGACAGCCGAAGACAAAGAAGAGCGAAGCAAGAGAGACTCCCCGGGCCGCCCGCAAGACGGCCCGGTCTTTTTTTGTCTGCTTCTGTAGAATCTGTAGATGGTCAAGGGCTTCGAAGGCAAGCTGGTGCGCTTGGTCCCCTTGGACCGCGAGCGCCATTTCGAAAACTGCTACCGATGGATCAACGACCCCGAGGTCTGCGAGAACTTGCTCATGGACCCGCCGGTTTCGCGCCTGACTGAAGAGGATTGGTTTGCTGGCGCCTGCAAGGGAGGAAACCAGACTGTCTTCGCCATCGAGACCCTCGACGGCGTCCACCTGGGCAACTCCGGCGTCCACGGTATCGACTACAAGAACGGCCGCGCCCATACCGGCAGCTACATCGCCGACCCACGCAACCGCAGCAAGGGCTACGGCACCGACGCGGCGCGGGTGCGGGCGCGGTACTGCTTCGACATCCTGGGCCTGCGCCTGCTCACCAGCAGCTATCTGGGCCACAACGCGCCTTCTCAGCGCATGCAGGAGAAGTCAGGGTATCTCGAATACGGTCGGCTGCCCGGCGCTTTTTGGAAGCGCGGTCAGTTCGTCGACGAGGTTCTGACCCACTTGACCCGCGAAAGGTACTTGGAATTGCGCGGTCAGTGGTAGTTTAATGTCTACTGTGCCGGCGCGTGCACCCCGACTGAAACCGCTGAACGAGCACGTGGACGACCAACTCAAGTCGGTCCCCACGAGCCCGGGGTGCTACATCTATCACGACGAGGACGACGCCGTCCTCTACGTTGGCAAGGCGGTCAACCTGCGCTCGCGGGTGCGCTCGTATTTCCGCGCCAGCGCAGTGCTGGGTGACCGCATCAGCCGGATGGTCCGCAAAATCCGGCGGATCGAGACGATCGTCGTCGACAGCGAACTTGAGGCGCTGGTGCTCGAATGCAACCTGATCAAGCAGCACCGGCCGCCCTACAACGTCCGCCTGCGCGACGACAAGAGCTACCCGTTCATTGTCATCACCAAGGAGGCGTTTCCGCGCGTCCTCTTCACCCGCAACCCGCGCAAGGGGTTTGGCAAGACGTTCGGGCCGTATACCTCCGCCTATGCAGTAAGGGAGACGCTGCAACTGCTCCACAAGACGTTCCCGCTGATCCCATGCGGCAAGTCGTGGTCGGGCGGCGCGGTGCAGAAGCCGTGCCTGTACTACCACCTCAAGCAGTGTCTGGCCCCGTGCGCCGGGCTGGCCGACCGAGCCGAATACGGCGACGTCTTGGGCCAGGTGCAGCGGTTCCTGGAGGGCAAAGAGGACGGCGTCGTCGACGAGTTGCGCGCCCAAATGATGCTGGCAGCAGAGGACTTAGATTTCGAGAAGGCAGCCCTCCTGCGCGACCGGGTGGCTTCGCTCGAGAGCGTCTTGGAACGCCAGAAAGTGCTGAGCGACGACCAGGGCGACCGGGATGTGGTGGCGGTGGTCAAGGACGAGCGTGGGGCGGCGATCCAGATGCTCTACATCCGCGGCGGCCGCCTAATCGGCCAGCAGCAGTACATCCTGGACGGCAGCAGCGAGGCGGCCCCGACCGAGGCCGTGCAGGAGTTTGTCAAGCAGTACTACTCCAACGCGCCTGAGATTCCCCGTGAGATTCTGCTACCCGTGGAGATCGCGGAGAAGGGCATCGTCCAGCAGTGGTTGCGGCAGCGGAAGGGTAGCGCTGTCACTATCGACGTGCCGCAAGGCGGCGAAGGGATGCGCCTGGTCGATCTGGCCGCCCAGAACGCCGAGCAGGCCCTGAAGACCTTCGCCATGGAGATGGAACAGAAGGAGGCTTGGGCCGAGCTGGCTATCGAGCAACTTTCTGAGGCACTCGGCTTGCCAACGCCCGCCGTACGCGTCGAAGGTTACGACATTTCGAACACCCAAGGCACCGCGCCCGTCGCGTCGATGGTCGTCTGCGAAAACGGCGAAGCGGCCAAGTCGGAGTACCGCCGGTTCAAGATCCGCTGGCACCCCGAGAGTCCCGACGACTTCGCGATGATGAACGAGGTCATCACCCGGCGGCTCCGCAACTATCTGGACGGAGACGAGAAGTTCGCCAAGCTCCCCGACCTCATCATGATCGACGGCGGCAAGGGCCAACTCGGCGCGGCGTTGAAGGCGCGTGACTCCCTCGGGCTGACCGTCCCAATGGTCGGCCTGGCCAAGCGGCACGAGGTGGTCTACGTCCCCGTCGACGCCCCGCGCCTGCTGGAAGGCACCGAACTCGGGGAGAAGTACACGTTCCGCGAGGTCGTCCTGCCGCTCACGTCGCCGGGTTTGTTGCTTCTCCGCAAGCTCCGCGACGAGGCTCACCGGTTTGCTCTGACCTTCCACCGCAAGGTGCGGGACAAACGGCTGCACGGAAGCGTTTTGGACGAAATCCCCGGCGTCGGGCCCCGACGGCGGCGGTTGCTGCTGCGGACTTTTGGGTCGATCGAGGGCATCCGGCGCGCCAGCGCCGAGGAGATCGCGGCGGTGCCGACATTCACGACAAGGCTGGCTGAGGAGATCCTCGAGTTCCTGCGCGGCGAGGATGCCTGACTTCACCGGTGGAACGTAGAATTACCGAGAAATGAAGGGACTCCACCCATACATTGAGTTCGATGGCGTTTGTCGAGATGCGATGACGAACTACCAAGAGTGGTTCGGCGGAGAGCTGTCTCTCATCCCTGTCGACGAATCCCCTGCGATGGACCAGCAGCCAAGAACAGGCGACACCATCTATCACTCCGAATTACGTGGCCCCGCCTTCACCCTGATGGGCTCAGACAAGTCTGGATCAGCGTCCCGAAGCGCAATCGTCGTCGACTGCGAAGATGAAGAAGAGATCGGAAGGGTCTTCGGCCTCGCTTCAGAAGGAGGCCGGGTGATGTGCGGCCTCGGCCCCGCGCCATGGGGTGGATCCTATGCCCACCTGACAGACAGGTTCGGAACCACTTGGCACTTGATGTGTAGTACGGGCAGGGCCTGACCACTCCTTTCGGGGCCCGGATCGACCGACCGAATTCGAAGCTAGAACGCCGCCGACTTCGTCGGATAGCTGGAATACACCAGCGCACAAACGATCCCCGGCACCCAACCGAGCACGGTGAGGACCAGGGTGAGCAGGAGCGGCTTCGCTCCCTTGTCGATCACGGCGAGGGGCGGGCAGACGACGCTGAGGACGACGCGGTACCAGGGCACGTGGCGGTTGTACCCGCGCCGGAGCCCCGGCCCCCCAGTACAATCCTGACTTCCATGGACTTTAAAGCCACACTGAACTTGCCAGACCCAAGTTCGGCCATCCCCATGAAGGCCGACTTGGCCAAACGCGAGCCCGACATGCAGGCTCGCTGGGACGAAGCGGGGCTTTATCGTTCGATTATCGCGGCGCGGGCGGAGGCCGGCGCGCCGACATTTGTCCTGCACGACGGGCCGCCTTATACGAACGGGCCGATCCACTTGGGCACGGCGATGAACAAGATCCTGAAGGACTTCGTCGTCAAGTCGCGCTCGCTGATGGGCTACCGCGCTCCTTATGTGCCTGGCTTCGACAACCACGGCCTGCCGATCGAGCAGGCGGTGATGAGGAAGTACCAGGAGAAAAAAGTAGTCCCGACGACGGTCGAACTGCGCAAGGCCTGCCGCCAGCACGCCGAGCACTACATCGCAGTGCAATCCGAGCAGTTCCGACGGCTGGGCGTCTTCGGCACTTGGGACAAGCCTTACACGTCGATGGGCTTCAAGTACGAGGCCGAAATCCTGCGCGTCTTCAAACGGCTGGTCGAGGGCGGTTACGTCTACCGTGGCCTGCGCCCAGTGCTGTGGTCACCGACCTCGCAGACGGCCTTGGCCGACACGGAGATCGTGTACAAAGACCACGTCTCCGTATCGATCTATGTTCGGTTCCCTCTCGTGGAGGACAAGGGCGGGTTGTTCGAGGGGCTGACCAATGTCTCGACCGTGATCTGGACAACGACACCCTGGACGATCCCAGCCAACCTCGCCGTCGCCTTCCATCCCAAGCTCGACTACGTTGTCGTTCGCACCGGCGACGAACACCTGGTGATGGCGGAGGCCCTCTATCAGCACGTCATGCAAAAAGTCGGGCTGGATATTGACCAAGTGGTGAAAAAGATCCCAGGTCGCGACTTGGAGCACGTGCGGTTCAAGCACCCGGTGTTTGAGCGCGATTCAGTGGGCGTCTTGGCCGACTATGTGACGACCGAAGACGGCACAGGTGTCGTCCACACAGCCCCTGGCCACGGTCGCGACGACTTCATGACCGGCCAGCGCTACGGTCTGCCCGTGCTTTGCCCGGTCGACGGGCGCGGTGTGCTGACAGAGGAGGCGGGTGAGTTCGCTGGTGTCCACTACAAGAAGTGCGACACCGTGGTCGTCGAGCGGCTACGCGAGCTGGGCATGCTGCTCCTTGCGCAGGAGTACAGCCACAGCTACCCGCACGCCGAACGCGACGACCAGCCGGTCATCTTCCGTGCCACCGAGCAGTGGTTCATCGGCATCGACCACCCGTTCCACCTAGACCCCTCCAAGACCCTGCGCGAGAAGATGCTGGAAGAGGTCGACCAGGTCAAATGGTTCCCCAAATCCGGCTACGACCGCCTACGCGGCATGATCGCAGGCCGGCCAGATTGGTGCGTCTCGCGCCAGCGGCCCTGGGGCGTCGGGATCCCGGTCTTCTACGGAGCGGAATCTGGCGAGCCCGTTCTGGATCCGGTGGCCATCGAAGCCGTCGCGCAATTGGTCGAAAAGGAAGGCTCTGACGCCTGGTATGAAAGGGAGCCGAGCGAGTTTCTACCAAATGGTTATAAGCATCCAGTTACCGGCGAGACCGAGCTCCGCAAGGAGGTCGATGTCTTTGACGTCTGGTTCGACTCAGGCTGCACGGCCCTTTGTGTTCTTCCAGGTCAAGTCGAGCCCGAATGGAAAGACGACCTGCCCGCAGACGTATTTCTTGAAGGCAGCGACCAACACCGCGGCTGGTTCAACGTCTCGCTGATCTTGTGCACCGCCACGCAAGGCATGGCCCCCTATCGAGAGGTCGTCACGCACGGCATGGTCACCGACGAGCACGGGATCAAGCAGTCGAAACGTCTGGGCAATGTCATTGACCCCGTGCAGGTTTGCTCGACAGTCGGCGCGGACGTGCTACGGCACTGGGTCGCCAGTATCGACTATCAAACCGACATGCCCTGCACCGAAGCTTTGCTCAAGGTCGTCGGCGACGAATACCGGGCGATCCGCAACTACCTGCGGTTCCTCCAAATGAACCTCTCGGACTTTACCGAGGCAGACAAGGTCGAGCTCCAAGGAATCGACGCGTGGATCGTCGGAAAAACCCACCAGGTGGCAGAAAGTGTCCTGGCAGCGTATCGGGAATACGACTTCCGCCAGGCCATGTCAGAAGTCCACAACTTCTGCGTCAACAACCTCAGCAAGTTCTATCTGGACGCGATTAAAGACACGATGTACTGTGACGCCAAGGACTCGCTGTCTCGCCGTTCGGCGCAGACGGCGTGCCATGAGGTGCTCAGTGTCCTGTGTCGCCTCATCTCGCCGGTGCTTTGCCATACAGCCGATGAGATCTACACGCTACTTGACAAGCCCAACAAGTTGCCAAGCGTCTTCCATGAGGTCTTGGTGCCCCAGGTTCCGGATGGATTTGACGATATTGACCAAAAGGTCGAGACCTTGCTTGCGGTCCGGGGCGAAGTGTTCGCTGCCTTCGATAAGTGGCGAGAAGACAAGGACACCAAGGACAGCCAGGACGTCTCGGTCGTCGCCGTCATTGAGCCGAGCCAACATGAGCAGATCGCAACATTAGGGCTCGATTTGCCGAACCTCTTCAAGATGGCAGCCGTCAGCTTGCGACCTGGGCCAGCGGGAACCGAATTCTCCGTCAGCCCGTTCCTCAAATGTAGCCGCTCGCGGCTACGTCGGGAGGATGTGCAGATGGTCGACTACCAAGGCGAGCAAGTGCCGCTCTCAGCACGCGACAGGGCGGTGCTAGGGATTTGAACAAACGCCATACTTCCACAGTCATCGGAACCACCCTGGCGTTGGTCGGACTTGATCAATTGGTCAAATACCTGGCGCGAACTGCAGCGCAAGGCATCCTCGGAAAGACCATTGCCGCCCTGTGGCCCGGAGTTTTCGAACTCAAGCTGGTCTTCAACAAGGGCATCGCGTTTGGCATGCTGCAAGGCAAGGGCATTTGGCTTGCACCGGTCGCCGTCCTCATCAGCGTCGGTGCCCTCGTCTACAGCATCAGGAAGCCAGAAGAGAGCCGCTTAAGCCACATCACAATGGTGTGCCTCAGCGCTGGCGCCGTAGGCAATCTAATCGACCGAAGCCTGTTCGGCCAGGTCACCGACATGTTCTGGATCCGGATCATCGACTTTCCCGTCTTCAATGTCGCCGACGTGCTCATCACGATCGCTGGCTGCCTCCTGGCATGGACTGCGCTGCAAGAGCTGCAAGGTAAGAAGTCCCCTGACCGCAACGCTCCGAGCCAGGAGCCGGTAATTGTCAATCAAGGAAACGAATCACAATGAGGCCCACACGCACCCTAGGTCCGCTTCTCCTTCTAGGGGGAGTCGTCGTCGCCGCCACCCTTGTCAAAGGCGCCAAGCCCTTGCTGGAAAAGATCGGCCAGAAGATTAAGGACTTTGGCGAGAAAGTCGCCGAGGAGACCAAGGACGCCGAGCCCAAGGCCGAGAAGCCAAAAGACGCCGCCACCAAGGTAGAAGAGAAGGCCGAAGAGGCCCCCAAAGCGGAATCCCCCAAAGCCGAGCCTCCCAAAGCAGCGAAGCCCAAAAAGGCCCCGACCAAGACGACCACCCGCAAACCGAAGGCTGCCGCGGCCAAGCCCAAGTCGACAACCGGCCGCCGCCGCCCCGCGTCGAACGTCGAAACCGGCTAGAAAAACCCAAACGGGTGGCACTGGATAGAGCGAAGCGGTTCCAGGGCCGGACATAGAGTGCCGCCGTCCAGACCAGGCCGATACTTATGGGAGGTGCCGCCAATTGTGCGACACTCCCAGGCACGACCATGAACGACACGGCGAACCACATCAAGGACATCACCCTGGCCGACCAGGGCCGCGACCGGATCGAATGGGCAGAAAAGGACATGCCTGTCCTGCGCCTGATCCGCGAGAGGTTCGCCAAAGAAAAACCGCTCAAGGGCCAACGCATCGCCGCCTGCCTGCACATCACCACCGAGACGGCCAACCTCCTACGCACACTCAAGGAAGGCGGCGCCGAGGTCGCCTGCTGCGCCAGCAACCCCCTGAGCACCCAAGACGACACCGCCGCTGCCCTGGTCAAGCACTATGGTGTCCACACCTATTGCATCAAGGGCGAGGACAACGACACCTACTATCGCCACATCCACCAGGCTCTGGACATCAAGCCGACTCTGACAATGGACGACGGCGCCGACACGGTGAACGTCATCCACAACGACCGCCGCGAGCTGATCGAGACCATCATCGGTGGCACCGAGGAGACCACGACCGGCGTCATCCGCCTGCGTGCCATGGCCAAGCAGGGTGTGCTGGCCTATCCGATCGTCGCCGTCAACGACGCCGACACCAAGCACCTCTTTGACAACCGCTACGGCACCGGCCAAAGCACTCTGGACGGCATCATGCGGGCCACCAACATGCTGTTCGCGGGCAAGACCGTCGTCGTCGCCGGCTACGGCTGGTGCGGCCGCGGCGTCGCGATGCGGGCCAAGGGGCTGGGCGCCCACGTGATCGTCACCGAAATCGACCCGACCAAGGCGATCGAAGCGGTCATGGACGGCTTCCAGGTCATGCCGATGGATCAAGCGGCCCCATGCGGCGACATCTTCATCACGCTGACGGGCAACAAAAACGTCATCGACGGCCGGCACTACGACAAGCTCAAGGACGGCGCGGTGCTGGCCAACAGCGGCCACTTCAACGCCGAGATCGACATTCCGACCCTGGACATGTCCTCCAAGTCGCGCCGCATGGCCCGCGAGTACGTCGAGGAGTTCACCCTCCGCAGCGGCAAGAAGGTCTATCTGCTCGCCGACGGCCGCCTGATCAACCTCGCCGCCGCCGAGGGTCACCCGGCTTCGGTCATGGACATGAGCTTCGCCAACCAGGCCCTGTGCAGCGAATACATGGTCCAGAACGCCGCGACGCTGGCCAAGGACGTCTACACGGTGCCGCAGGAGATCGACCGCCAGGTCGCCGCCCTCAAGCTCGAGTCCATGGGCCTCGCCATCGACACTCTGACGCCCGAGCAGGTCGCCTACCTGAACTCTTACGCCGAAGGCACCGCCTAGGGGATCTTCGTAGGAACGGTTGGGGCTGGGACCAAACGGCTCCAGCCCTTGCTTATTTTGTAACGATTGTAACGCTTAGATAGGCGCAAACGCCGAATCTTGGTGCGACTTCTTCCACAGACACAGTAAGATGTTTGCATTGTTCGTCATGTGGCGGACTCTGGTTTGTAAAGGAGAGTAATGAAAGCACCGATTTTCTTAGGCATTTTCATGGCCGCGGCGTTGTCCAGCGCAACGGTCTTGACGTTTGACATCGACAATCTGACCAACGGCAGCCTGATGCCGCAAAGCTATGGCGACAACGTGACCGCGACCACAATGGGTGGTCACCACTACGGCGCCGCTTATGGCTTCACCCCCGATGTGACGGCCAGCTATGTCGGCTTGGGCTCCCAGGCTGACGTCAACTTCTGGGAGACCGGATATGGTGACCTGGTCAACGTCATCGAGTACGAACCTGATGGCGACCCCGGATACAAGGTCGGACTTACCGCCTCGACCAGCGTCGTCCAGCTTCAGAGCTTCGACCTCGGCAACTGGGGCTCCCAGGTCACGCTCAAAAACCTCTCCGTCGTCGACGGTGGCGGCGGCGTCCTGTTCAGCCAGAACAACATCGTCGTTCCCGGCAGCGGCACGAACACTCACCTCAGCTTCGACTTCACCAGCGCCCCCCTCACGGCCTCGTCGCTGTTTATCGTGCTCGATCTGACCGGCTTGGGTGGCAACTCCGACAACATGGGCCTCGATAACATCGCGTTCGGCCAAGCGCAAGCGGTTCCTGAGCCGGCCACGTGCACCATGCTCGCTCTCGGCGCGGTCCTGCTGCGGCGACGCAGACAGAAGCGCTAAGCCCTTTGTCCTGTGGAACCAGGTGGCCGCATATCTGCGCCACCTGGATTTCTTTGTCCCGTTGTCCCGACACCCATAGCTTCGACAAGACCAACTTCTGCCAGTTCGCCCTCGGAGTTCCATTGTGCGATCTTGCCGAACGATTTCGGCTTGTTCGGCTTTGGCCTGTCAGGCAAGATGCAGCCGAAGGCCACCGGCACCTGTGATGGACATGAGCTTCGCCAACCAAGCCCTGTGCAGCCCAATCGCCGCTACGCTGGCTAAGGACGTCTACACAGTGCCACAAGAGATCGACCGCCAGGTCGCCTGCCTGAACTCCTACGCCGAGGGAACTGCTTAAGTCTTGACCCGTCAAAAAGACATTCTTGATTTCTAGGTCAAGTATCTCGTAGCAAAGTCAGCTCCTCTATGCATTAACCGGGCATGCGAAGCGTGTGCCCGGTGACTAGAGGAGAATGTGATGAAGCCAACACTATGGCTCCCGCTGATCATGGGAGCCAACGTATGGGTCTTTGCTTTGGCGCAGGAGAATCCGACCGAACCCCTGCCGGCCCCGAAGCCCCCACCATCAGCCGCCGAAAGCTACACGGTTTTCGCCTACAACGACTTGGGCATGCACTGCCTGAACAAAGATTTTTCCGAACTCTGTGTGCTCCCCCCGGCCAACACCTTACGGGCGCAAGTGATCCGACGGGGAAGCTCCCCAGAGATCATCTTTGAAAACCTCCAAGTGAAGTACTCAGTGCCCGGCAACACGCAGAGCGCGACGAAGACGAACTTCTGGAAGTACGCCAAACCGCTCTTCGGGGTCCAACTGCCGACCAACGTGGGCCTGTTCGGCTTTGGATTGTCTGGCCAGATGCAGCCCACATCTGACCGCGACTACGCTGCCTTTGGCATCCCGCTGACCCAAATCACCGATGCCGGCGTCGACGACAGCTACCAACTGGCTAAGGTCGACGTATTTCAGAGCGGCGTCAAGGTCGCCTCGACCCAGAACGTGGTTCCGGTTTCCTGGGAAATGAGCTGCAACCAGTGCCACAAGGCGACGTCGCGGACGACGATGGAGGGCTCGATCCTGGTCGCCCACGACAAGCGGCACGGGACCAACCTCTATGCCAAGCGGCCCGTCCTGTGCGCCTCGTGCCATGCCGACCCAGCCCTGGGAGCCCCAGGAGTCTCCGGTGTCAAGTCGCTGTCTGCCGCCATGCACGGTGCCCACGCTCTACGCATGCCAGACCAGACATCAGAAAACACCTGCTACGCCTGCCATCCCGGCCCCAAGACCCAGTGCCTGCGCGACGTCCACAAGGCAAACGGCATGACCTGCTCCACATGCCACGGTGGCATGACGCAGGTGGCCAACCCGGCACGACGGCCCTGGCAAGACGAGCCCAAGTGTGGCGACTGCCACCGCGTCCCGGGCCACGAATACGAACAGCCGGGCAAACTGTTCCGCGACTCGGTGGGGCATAACGGCGTGAAGTGCATCGTCTGCCACAACAGCCCGCACGCTATCGCGCCCAGCTCGAACCCGAGGGACAACGTCCAGGCGGTCACCAAACAGGGCCACGCTGGGACCATCGACACCTGCACGGTGTGCCATACCCAGAGGCCCAGCGACCCGTTCAACCACACCGCCCACGGTGACTGATACCGCCGCGCAGGTGGCTGGACAATGTCCAGCCATCTGCGGGCGTGGGATGCCACCTCACCACTCGAATCCGGGCATCGCTTGGGTCCGGATGACATCTTGATCGGCTCCGGGGTACATTTCCGTTCCCCAGGGCCGTTCCGGCCCTAGCAGAGCGCCGCTCCCGGCGCCGACAACAGAAGAACCGGGCGGTTAGCTCAGTGGTAGA
>JAFDWT010000049.1:0-353 GCA_018268335.1 Armatimonadota bacterium
GTCCGCAACCCGCATCCCGACCTGGAGGCCTGATCAGAGATGTCTGCTAACCCCGTCCCGCCCGACAAGGACCTACTCACCGCCCAATACAAGGACGGTGAGTTCGACGCCCTGATCGGCGACATCGTCCTGAGCCAGGCCCCGCACAACGAACCGGCCATCGCACTTCCCGTGCCGATGGTCAAGGGCCTCAAGTCGAGCCCGTGGCAAATCTTCCTGGCCGCCGGGTTCCTCGGCGTCAACCTGCTGTTGTTGTCCATCACCTTCCTGTTGATGTACGGCATCGGAGTCTGGGGCAACAACCAGCCCGTCGGCTGGGGCTTCGACATCATCAACTTCGTCTGGTGGATCGG
>JAFDWT010000049.1:429-797 GCA_018268335.1 Armatimonadota bacterium
GAGGCCATGACGATCTTCGCGGTCATGTGCGCGGGCCTCTATCCGCTCCTGCACACCGGTCGGCCGTGGGTCGCCTATTGGCTGTTCCCCTATCCCAACGTGATGGGCATGTGGCCGCAGTTCCGCAGCCCGCTCATCTGGGACGTCTTCGCGGTCAGCACCTACATGACCGTCTCGATCCTCTTCTGGTTCGTCGGTCTGATCCCCGACCTCGCCACCCTGCGCGACCGCGCCAAGGGTGCTGGGCGCTACGTCTACGGCATCCTCAGCCTCGGCTGGCGGGGCAGCGCCAAGCACTGGCACCGCTACGAGCACGCCAGCATCATGCTGGCCGGCATCTCGACGCCGTTGGTCTTGTCGGTCCACAC
>JAFDWT010000049.1:873-16950 GCA_018268335.1 Armatimonadota bacterium
GCGATGGTCATCACCTTCGCGGTGCCGCTGCGCAAGTGGTACAAGCTCGAAAACGTCATCACGATGAAGCACTTCGACTGGATGGCGAAGGTCATGCTCGCCACCGGGCTCATCGTCTTCTACGGCTACATCATGGAGGTCTTCTACGCCTTCTACAGTGGCCTCCCCTACGAGCAGGCGCTCCTGCACAACCGCATCAACCTGCTCCACGCTCCCTACAGCTGGGCGTTCTGGGCCTTGATCCTGTTCAACGGCATCATCCCGCAGATCTTGTGGAACCCGAAGATGCGGCAGAACCTGACCGTCCTCATGCTGGTCTCGCTCAGCATCAGCATCGGCATGTGGTTCGAGCGGTACGTGATCATCCCGATCTCGCTGACCCGCGACTACCTACCGTCCAGCTTCGGCTATTACACGCCGTCGCCGTGGGATCTCGGCATGTTCTTCGGTTCCATCGGCCTGTTCATCTTCCTGATGTTCCTCTTCGTGCGGTTCCTGCCCATGATCAACATCTTTGAAATGAAGGAGCTGCAACACCAGATGCACGACTCCCACGAACACGATGACCACGCGGAGCCGGAGGCCGCAGGAACGCACTAAGATGTCACACGGTCGCGACACCTCGCCCAAGCCGTTCGCCGTCTGCGCGTCGTTCGACAACCCGCACGACCTCGTCGAGGCGGCCAAAGCCACCCGCGCCGCCGGGTACCGGGACATCGAAGCCTATTCGCCGGTACCGGTCGAAGGCCTGTGCGACGCTCTGGAGTGGAAGGACGACAAGCTCGGCTGGGTCACGTTCCTCGGCGGATTGGCCGGTCTGTCGGCAGGTCTGCTCCTGGTCTGGTGGACCAGCACCGGGTTCCAGTTCCCCAGCTTCATTCCTGGCCCTACCGGCCTGAACGGCTACGGCCACAACACCGGCGGCAAACCGCTGTTCTCGCTTCCCGCCTTCGTGCCCATCGTGTACGAGCTGACCATCCTGCTCTCTGCCTTTGGAGCCACGTTCGGCATGATCGGCCTGAATGGGCTGCCCAAACCGCACCACCCTATGTTCAACTCCGAAGAAATGAAGCGGGCATCCCAAGACCGGTTTGTCATCGCCGTCGAGGCGACCGACCCGCGCTACGACGAGGACGCACTGGAAGGGTTCTTCAAGTCCCTCAAACCGCTCTCGGTCGAGCGCGTGATGACCTCGGAGGGATATTGATGAAGCGGACTCTGCCACTTGTACTTCTCTCCGGCCTTGCACTAGCAGGCTGCCACATCGACATGTGGCAACAGCCCAAGGCCAAGAGCCAGGAGCGCAGCGACTTCTTTGCCGACGGCATGAACACCCGCCAACCGGTCGCCGCCACCGTTTCGTTCGACGGGGCGCGCGCTGACTCCGCCTTCTACACCGGCTACACCGACGGCAAGCTGGTCAAGGAGTTCCCGGTCGCGGTCACCGAAGACGTCATCCGCCGCGGACAGGACCGGTTCCTGGCCTTCTGTTCGCACTGCCACGGTGCGACTGGCGACGGCAAGGGCATGATCTCCCAGCGCGGCTACAACATCTCGCGGCCGATCGCCACCTATCACACCGACCGGCTGCGCGCCATGCCCGTCGGCCACTTCTTTGATGTCATGACCAACGGCTACGGCGCCATGTACCCCATGGCCGCCCGCATCAAGACGGAGGACCGCTGGGCCATCGCCGCCTACATCCGGGCCCTCCAGTTCAGCCAGCACGCCCAGGTCGGCGACCTGGACGAGACCAGCCTGCGAGCCCTGGGCGCTGAAGGCTTCGCCAAGAACTCAGGCAACCTCTTCCAGGTGCAGGACTACAAGGGCCAGCCGGCCGCGACCGGCACGGTCGAAGGGGCCGGTGGCACGACCACGACGCTCCCGTCCAGCCCGTTGCTCCCGAAGACGAACGCTGGCGAAACGCCAGCGCCTAAACCTGGCGAGCAGACCCCACCGACGACCGCCCCCGCAGGAGGCACACGATGAACGACTCGGCAAAACTCGGCAACTTGGTCAAGACCGCCGGCATCGGCCTGGCCGTCCTCGGCCTAGTCGCCGCCGGCATCGGCTACACGCAGTCCGGAGCAGCGGCCTTCGCCGGTTCCTACCTCTTCGGCTGGATGATCTGGGCCTCGCTCACCTTTGGCTGCCTGTCCATGACCATCCTCTTCAATGCCGTCCGGGGCCGCTGGTCGACGCCGGTGGCGAGGATCTGGGAGGCAGGCGGCGGCCCGATGGGCATTCTGTTGATCGGCGTCTTGCTGCTCCCGGTCTTACTGCTGTTCAAAGACCAGCTCTACGGAGCCTGGCTGCACCCGCACGCCGGTGACATGGTCGTCATCCGCAAAAACGCCTACCTGAACCAAGGGTTCTGGTTTGCAAGGATCGTCCTCTACTTTGGCATCTTCTACT
Source organism: Armatimonadota bacterium (assembly GCA_018268335.1). Taxonomy (GTDB): domain Bacteria; phylum Armatimonadota; class Fimbriimonadia; order Fimbriimonadales; family Fimbriimonadaceae; genus JAHBTB01. The sequence goes on from JAFDWT010000049.1 coordinate 3,289, forward strand.
TCCTGGCCGACCGGTTCAAGACCTGGACGCGCCAAGAAGAGCTCACTGGCGACCCTGCCTTCCACCAGAAGCGCAACAACCTTTCCGGCGCGGCGATCGTGCTCTACGTCCTCGCCACGACGTTCATGATGACGGACCTCGTCATGAGCATCGACCCGCACTGGTCGTCGACGATGTTCGGATTCATCTGGGTCGTCGGCGGCGCGCTCTCCGCCGTCGCCTTCGCCACCTTCTTTGTGGTCATGAACGGCAAATCGGAGACGTACAAGGCCGTCCTCCAAGATAAGCTGATGACCAAGGACTTCGGCAACATGATGCTCATGCTGACGATGCTCTGGACGTACTTCACGTTCAGCCAGTTCCTCATCACCTGGAGCGGCAACCTGCCCGAGTTCACCAGCTACTACCACGCCCGGTTGACCGGCGACTGGAACCTGTTCGGGTTCTTCCAGATCGCCTTCAACTTCCTGGTGCCGTTCCTGCTGCTGCTTTCGCCCGGGGTCAAGCGCGACCCGATCCGGCTCGGCATTGTGGCCGCGTGGATCCTCGTCTTCCGCTTCACCGACGTCCACTACATCGTCATGCCGTTCACGCGGTCGCACATCTCGGTGACGATCGCCGACATCGGCTGCGTCGCCCTGGTCGGCGGCGTGTGGCTCGCCAACATGGGATTCCAGCTGGCCAAGGCCCCGCTGCTCACCACCGCCCACCCGTACCTGACCACCCCGGAGGTAGCCGCCGATGCATCATGAAGAAGACGATCTGAACTTGCTCGAAAAGATGGGCTATGAGGGCCGGGACATGGAAGTCGGCCGCAAAGGCCAGTTTGGTGCTGTCCTGCTGTTCGTCTCTCTGGCTGTCGTGACCGTCGCTTGCTGGGCGTTCATCGGCCTCATAGACCGGACGAACACCTTCAGCCAGCCGCCCCGCGTCGTCGCCGAGCGCAAGGTCACGCCGCCCAAGGAATATCCAGTCGTCCAAACCGGCGTCACCGCCAAGATGGACATGGTCGAACTCCGCAAGCTAGAGGAAGAAAAGACGACCAAGCTGGGCTGGGTGGACAAAGACAAGGGCGTCGCCCAAGTCCCCGTGGAGACCGCCATCAAGATCGTCGCCGAGCGCGGCCTCCCCACCAGGCCCGGCGCCAAGGCAGGCACACCATGAAGAGGCTTCTCCTCCTCTGTGCCGTCGCCGCCACCACGCTCGCGCAAGCCCAGTTTTACGGCTATAAGGACACACCTGTCCCCGGCCAAGGCCGTGTGGCCACCGACGCCACCCGCGCCGGAGTCCGCGTCGACCAAAAACTCAACGACTACATCGACCTGAAGCTACCGTTCAAGGACGCCGAAGGCAACGAGGTCACGCTCGACACCTACTTCCACAAGCGGCCGGTCGTCTTGCTGATGTTGTTCTACGAGTGCGCCGGTGTCTGCACCGACGAGCTGAACAACCTCGTCGCGTCGGTCAAAGGCTTTAAGAAAGACAACGTCGGCGACACCTTCGACGTCGTCTGCGTCAGCATCGACCCCAGGGAAGGGCCAAAGGAAGCCCAAGCCAAGAAGCAGACCTACGTCGATATCTACGAAGGCAGCAGCACCGTCCCGGGTCGCAAAGACACCGAGAAAGGCTGGCACTTCCTTACCGGCAAGGACGCGGACATCCGCAAACTGGCCGACCAGGTCGGATTTGTCTACACCCGCGACGAGAAGACCGGCAACATCACCCACCCCGCGAGCCTCATGGTCCTGACCCCTTCGGGCCGGCTCAGCCGCTATTTTGTGACCACCGAGTATCCGCAGCAAGTTCTGCTCAGCTCTATCCGCGCTGCAAAAGAGGAGAAGATCGGCGTCAAAGACGACCGCCCCTTCTTCCTCGCCTGCGTCAACGTCGATCCTATGACCGGTCAACGGTCGATCAACATCCTCAACGTCGTCAGGACAGGAGGCGTGTTGACAGTCTTGGCCATGGCTTGCGCCGTGGTCGTTTGGAGCCGCAAAGCAAAAAAGGCCGAGGAAGCCCACGGAGGCGACCAGTAACCCTATGTTCCAGTTCCCAGTAATGCCTCCGCAAGCCTCCGAGTGGGCGTTCCACTACGACCTGCTCTTCTGGGGGACCAGTGCCCTAGCGGTCTTCTTCACCCTCGTCGTCGGAATCCTCGTTACCGTTCTGGCGATCAAGTACCGGGCTGGCAGCAAGGCCGACCGGCGGAACCCGATCGACCACAGCAACCTGCTGGAAATGTCGTGGTCGCTGCCCCCGTTGGTTCTCGCCATCGGCATGTTCTTCTGGAGCGCGACTGACTTCATTCAGTACCGCAAGATGCCCGAGAAGGCATCGGAGATTTTCGTGATCGGCAAGCAGTGGATGTGGCACCTGCAGCACATGAACGGCATCCGCGAGAACAACGAACTGCACTGCGTCGTCGGACAGCCCGTCAAGATGACGATGATCTCGCAGGACGTCATCCACGCGATGTACCTGCCCGATTTTCGCGCTCAGTTCCATGTCGTGCCGGGACGCTACACAGAGCTCACGTTTACGCCCACGATGACCGGCAAGTTCAGGATGCTCTGCGCCATGCACTGCGGCACCCAGCACTCGGAAATGGTCGGCCAAGTCATCGTCATGAGCCCGAAAGACTACGCAGACTGGCTGGCTAAGGACGGCAACCGCTTCACTCCGACGGCCCTATCAATGGCCGACGCTGGCAAACGCCTCTTCACCGAAAAGGGCTGCGGCAACTGCCACGGCGGGGTCGACACCGAACGAGCTCCGACGCTGGTCGGCCTCTTTGGCAAGCAGCGGGACTTCGACAACGGCGAGAAGGTCGTCGCGGACAACGAATACGTCCGCGAGTCGATCGTCAACCCTTGGCGGCTCATCAACAAGGGCTACACCAACACCATGCCCGCCTACAAAGGCCAGATCACCGAAGAGCAAGTGCTTGACCTGATGGCCTATATCAAATCGATTTCGGGTAGCGCGGCCAATGCGCCCGCCGAAGCCGCCGGACGCAAGCCCGAAGGCAGCATCCCCGGATTTGCAGGGCCGCAAAACTCGACTGACGCCGCCAACCGCGTGGAAAGCGCCGGCGCGGCCCAATTCAAACAATCGGAGAACAGACCATGAGCGCGACAGCGATTCCCGCGACCCAACATCACGGGGAGAAAAAGACATATCTGACCGCGGACCACACGATCAAGTCGTGGTTGCTGACCACGGACCACAAGCGGATCGCGGTGCTGTACCTCATCTCGATCTCGATCTTTTTCTTCGCTGGTAGCCTCGCCGCGGGCTTGATCCGCTACGAACTGACCAGCCCCCGCGGGCACTTGCTGAGCTCCGAGGCCTACAACAAGACCTTCAGCGCCCACGGGATCATCATGATCTTCTTCTTCCTGATCCCGTCGATCCCGGCGACGTTAGGCAACTTCCTAATACCGCTGATGATCGGGGCCAGAGACCTTGCCTTTCCACGTCTCAACCTGCTCAGTTGGTACCTGTACTCGATCGCCGGCGTGATCGCTCTGCTCGCCATGGCGATGGGCGGTGTCGATGCTGGCTGGACGTTCTACACGCCGCTCAGCTCGCTGTACTCCAACACGCAGATCACCTTGACTCTGCTGGCAGCGTTCATAGCCGGTTTCTCGTCGATCACCACTGGTGTCAACTTCATCGCGACCATCCACAAGATGCGCGCGCCGGGGATGACGTGGTTCAAGTTGCCGCTCTTCGTCTGGGCGCACTATGCCACTAGCATCATCATCATCCTGGGCACGCCGGTCGTCGCCATTACCCTGGTGCTCGTCATCTTCGAGCGCGCGTTCCAGATCGGCATCTTCAGCCCCGAATTGGGCGGCGACCCCGTCCTCTTCCAGCACCTGTTCTGGTTCTACAGCCACCCGGCCGTCTATATCATGGTCTTGCCAGGCATGGGCGTCATCAGCGAGCTCATCTCGTGCTTCAGCCGCAGGCCCGTGTTTGGCTACCAGTTCGTGGCCTATTCTTCGATGGCCATCGCCCTGCTGGGCTTCTTCGTCTGGGGACACCACATGTTCCTCAGCAGCCAGTCCACACTGCTAGGTGTCGTCTTCTCGTTCCTCAGCTTCGTCCTGGCCATCCCGTCGGCCGTGAAGATCTTCAACTGGGCGACGACGATGTACAAGGGCAGCATCCACTTCCGGACACCGATGATCTATGCCCTGGCCTTCATGGGGCTGTTCGTCATCGGCGGCCTGACCGGCCTCTACCTGGCCGCTATCGGCACTGACGTCCACCTGACCGGCACCTACTTCATCGTCGCCCACTTCCACTACGTGATGGTCGGCGGCGCCGTGACGGCGTTCCTCGGCGGTGTCCACTTCTGGTGGCCCAAGATGTTCGGCCGGATGTACAACGAGTTCCTCGGCAAGATGAGCGCGATCATCATCTTCGTCGGCTTCAACCTGACCTTCTTCCCGCAGTTCATCCTGGGCTACCTGGGCATGCCGCGGCGCTACCACCTGTACTACTTCGCACCGGAGTGGCAGATCTATCACGTCCTGTCCACCGCCGGTTCGACGGTTCTGGGTGTGGGCTTCTTGCTCCCTGCCTTCTATCTCACCTACTCGCTGTTCAAGGGACCGAAAGCTCCCAAGAACCCGTGGGGTGCCAAGGGCCTGGAGTGGGAGGAGACCGACCCGGTCCCCATCACCGAAAACTTCGACCACAAGATCGTCGTCACCAAGCCCGCTTATGACTACGACGCCGAGGAAGACAGCAAGCTGTATGAACCCGAGCACAAGGAGGAACCGGCTCTGACCGGGGGCAAACACTGATGGCGCACGCACCCGCACACGTAGACCCCAACGCAGATCCGGTCTATTTCCAGTACGAGGACATCGACCAGCAACAAGAGACGTACATCGTCGGCATGTGGGCGTTCTTGGTCACCGAGGTCATGTTCTTCGGTGCCCTGTTCCTGACCTACGCTCTCTACCGCTGGAAGTACCAAGGCGACTTCTATCACTTCCACGAACAACTCAGCTGGAAGCTCGGTGGCATCAACACCACCATCCTCCTGCTCAGCTCGCTCACCGCAGCCTTGGCCGTCCACTTCGCCCAAAAGAAGAAGACCAAGTGGCAGGTCGGCATGCTCGTCCTGACGATCCTCTGCGCCTTCGGCTTCTTAGGGGTCAAAACGGTCGAGTACGGGGCCAAGTTCGAGCACCACCTCTTCCCCAACAAGAGCTTTGTGTATGGCGAAGCCGCGCATGAGGCCTTTGAGAAAGAGTTCGGGAGCCACAAACCTGGAACTTTCACCCAGATCGTCGAAAAACTCGACGGCCCAGAGAAACACCAGGAAGGCAACCCGGCTCGAGCCAGGCTCTTCTTCAGCATGTATTTCGCCATGACCGGCCTGCACGGTGTGCACGTCGTCGTCGGCATCATCCTTTTCACGGCGCTGATCTATTTGATAGTCAGAAAAGCCCCGACCATCACCGACTACATCCCGACCGAAATGGTGTGCCTCTATTGGCACTTCGTCGATCTGGTCTGGATATTCCTGTATCCGCTTTACTATCTCATCCCTAAGTAGAAACGACCATGGCTGACGCAACCCATTCGGCTCACCACGGCCACCATATCACGCCGCAGCGCACGCTCTTTGCGACGGGCTTCGCCTTGCTCGTCCTGATGGTCTTGACCATCGGCGCCGCCAACTATATGCCCGAGCCGCTGAAGCACAATTCGGTCTTCATGAACCTGTTGGCCATCGGCATCGCCCTGCTCAAGGCCTATCTGGTCGTCTCCATCTTCATGGGCGTCAAGTACGCCTCCAAGCTGACCAAGCTCTTCGCCATCGGCGGCTTTGTCTGGTTCCTGACGATGTTCGCGACCATGATCGACTACATCAGCCGCCCCTACGAGCCCGTTCCGGGCTGGGAAAAGGGCAACTCCACCGCCCTCCCCCGCAACGAAAAGGCTCCAGAGTAGGCAAAAGAACAGCTAAGTTAACGCGCCGCCATTCTGGAGTAGGCCTGCACGGGGCAAACTGGCTGCATGCTTGTTCATGCAGCCATCTTCGTCTGCGGCTTCCTCACTTCCGCCCAGAAGCAACCGACCATCATGCAGACGGTCAACGTCCAGGCGCACATCAACTATATGGCGACCGTCTACCAGGCTGGAGACTTCTCCGATGTCCTACGCGAGGACAGCCTCAAGACAGTCGTCGTCCCCAATGAGAAGGTGCTCGCCGATGACAAAGCCATCGATAAGGCCGGTGGGCCATCCAAGTATCTCAAAGGCCTTGTCGCCAAAGGGGTCGTGACACCTGGCTCAATCAAGACCGGTACCAAACAGTCCGTTAAGTCAATTGCCGGTACCGCCATTCTCTTCGAACGAAAGGGAGAGTCGCTTTTCGTCAACGGCCAATTAGTATCCACGACCGTCACCTGCTCCAACGGCATCGTTTATGTCCTCAAATAAAGACGCGGCCAGATCGTTGCGAACAAGCCGTTGAGAGCGGATGCAATGGACACGCGCTCGTCCAACACCTCATGGATGAGGAGCACACTAGAGGGGTGCCAGAAGCTAGCCCGGGCGTCGCTCCGGCGACGCCGGGGAGAGGCCCTTCCCAGGTCCCGACCCTGGAGGGGTCGCAGACAAAAACCAGAACAGTCCGTTTCCGCTCAAAACTCCGGATGACAAAACCCTCCGCCCTCGCCTAAAGGCGAATCACGTCAATCCGAGACACGGCACACTAGGTAATCACTTGTACGTCACGTGTTATCCCACGTGAAACAAGTGTTTGTCATATGTCCTGCCCGTTCAAACGCGCTAACTCCGAACGCACCCAACCCAGAACCTCCTCCACCGAAGCGTCCTTACCGAACACCCGTGGCTCGCCCCAAGCCGCCACAATCGGGCGTCCCGACCATCGAGGCGTCTGCGTAGGGCAAGGCATCACACCGTCGGTCCCCCGCAATCCGACGCAGACCACAGGAGCCCCGCTCTTCCGAGCCAGCAGGGCCACGCCCGGCTGCAGCTCGATCAGCCGCCCGTCCGGCGACAGTTGACCCTCAGGAAAAAGTGCGACACAACGCCCCTGTGCCAGAAGAGCCAAGGCTGTCTTCAGCGCACCTGTATCGGCCGAAGTCTGCACGACCGGAAACGCCCGCCACCACCGCATGAACGGCCCGATGCCCGCCATGTCAAAGAGGCTCTTGCGGGCCATGAAGTGGACGACCCTAGGACAAGACCACTGCACAGCCACAGGGTCAACGTTGGATATATGGTTCGAGAGCACCAACAACGCCCCCTCGCGCGGAACGCGCCGAGCGCTAACCACCCGAATGGGCGCCCCAAAAACCGCCAAGACCACCCAAACGACAACCCGCAAAACGGGAAAGGCCACCGCCCGCAAGAACCAAGGGTGCGGCTCAGGAACCTCGCGCACGGCTCCACACCTCGGCGACCGCCATCGGATACGCCTTGTGCTCCAAGGTCAATACTCTGGCCGCTAAGGTCTCCGGCGTGTCGCCAGCCTCGACAGGGCAGCGCAACTGCACCACCACCTCGCCTTCGTCATAGACCGGTGTGACCAAGTGGACCGATGCCCCCGACTCGGGCTCCCCCGCCGCCAACACCGCCTCGTGGACATGGTGCCCGTACATCCCCTTGCCACCAAACTTGGGCAGCAAGGCAGGGTGGATGTTAAGCACCCGCCCAGGAAACGCCGCCAGAACAACGTCGGGCAGCAAAGTCATATACCCGGCCAGGCACACAATGTCGGCCTCAGCCTCCCGCAGCGCGGACAACAAAGCAGCGGGATACCCTTCTGCCTTCCAGTCCAGGACGACGCTGGGCACACCGAGCTCGGCGGCGGTCTCCAGTGCCGGCGTCGTCGATCGCGGTGCGACCACCAACACGACCGAAGCAGGCATCGCGCCAGACTGCCCGGCCCTTGCCAAGGCGGCCATGTTGCTGCCTCTCCCCTTGGTCCCTACCAAAACGGCCACGCGCGCGCTTCTCATTTCGCCATCATCTGCACCGATCCGTCCCAGTTCTTGCCGGGCGGCTGACTGTGATACTCACGGGCCCTCTCCGCCAGCACGCGCGCCGGCCCGTCGTGCGGCATGTAGTGCAGCACCTTGTCCAGCGCGGCGACGGCACCGTCCCAGTCGCGGCCCAAGTACGCCCGCATCGCCTCTTTGTGCAGTTCAGCCAGTTTGATCTGCAGTTCGGTCGCATGGTCGGCCATGGCCAGCAACTCGTAGACGTCCTCGGGATCGTCGCGTCCAAAGACGGCGACCCTGTCGATGTGCCGCGCCACGATCGCCGACCCTGCCTCTTCATAGGTACCCCGACCGAGCAGGATATTGGTGCCATAGAACTTGTTGAGCCCCTGCAACCGGCTCGCCATGTTGACCGAGTCACCGATGACCGTGTAGTTCATCCGTTGCCGGCTCCCGACGTTGCCGACCACGACGTCGCCGGTGGCGATCCCGAACGACGCCCGAAGCAACGGCCGCCCATGGTTACGCCACTCGACATGCAACGAGTCCAAGCTCGCGAGCGACGAATAGGCAGCCCGACAAGCCGCCACCGCATGGTCGGTCGTCACCGTCGGCGCACCCCAAAACGCCATGACGTCGTCACCGTTGAACTTATCGACCGTGCCCCCGTGCCGCAAGACCTCAGCACTGAGTACATCCAAGTATTCTGTCAAAACATCAACTAATTCTTCCGGTGGCAAATCCTGCGACAGTGCTGTGAAGCCAATGATGTCAGCGAAATAGGTGGTAATGTGCCGCCGCTCGCCACCCAATTTGGCTTCCTGCCCGCTGCTGATCAGCCAGCGGGCATATTCCGTCGGCACGAGCTTCTCCAAAGACCGCATGCTATTCTTCATGCGCTCCATCGACCGGCTCAGCTCGTCGACCTCGCGAATGTTCGACGTCGGAACCGCATGGGCAGAGAGGTCGAGGCTCTGGATCCGGTCGGCTTCTTCCACGAGTGCGACCAGCGGCTGCGATATCTTGCGGGACAGCAGCATGCTGGCGCCTGCTCCGACCGCCAATGCCAGCGCCCCCAAGCTGACAAAGAACACAGCGGTCTGTCGTGTGCCGGCCAAAAAGTCGTCGGCCGGACTAACTACACAAAGCGTCCAGGAAGGCACGTCCTCACCTTCCACCTTCCTGATGCCTGCAAGGTATCGGACGCCTCCAACATTGATCTCCGGATTGTCGGAGCTGAGGCCGTTCGGTGACACCATGGTCTGTACCAACTTGGTGACGACCTTGTCGTCCAATTCCTCCAAGGTGGCCAGTCGCTGCTTACCTCCTTCTCCCACCAGCAGCTTGTTCCCCACCGGATATGCCACCACTCGGGGCCCAGCGCTGGTGAACTCGACCAAAAACGACTCGCCATGGTCGCTGACCTTGGCGCCGGCAAGAAAACGGCTCAGATCGTCTAGCGTCAGTGTCACGGACAGGACGCCGAGAAACTTGCCGGAGTCATCGACGACTGGCGTGGCGACGGTGGCGCCGGGCTTGCCACCCATCGTGTCTGGGCCGACACGGGTGTCAGTCCAGACAGTCCGCAGCTTGGCTTTGCAGGCGACATAGGCAATGTCTTGTCTAGGGTCGCTGGGCCACCCTGCCTCCATGCCGCGCGAGAGAGTCGCCGCACCATAGGGCACCGACATCAGCCGCACCTTTCCCTTCGGGCCAGACTTCCACTGGGTGATCTGCAAGGCACCGACTGTGGCCTGGTCCAGCCCGACCGACTCGCCAGTCGAGTCCAAAGTCAACGTTGCCGAGCCCAGGCTGTCGTTCGATTTGAGAACCTTGACCATCACCTTGGAAAAGGCGTCAAACGTCGACGGCTGGGTGTCGGACGCCAGGTCGGCGAGGATACGCACCTGGCTCTCAGCCAGGTGAAGCAAGTTGCCAATCCGCTTGTCGACCAGAACGGCCGTCTGCCGCATGACGGCCCGGCCCGCGTTCTCCGCGTCTTTGGTCACTTGGAGGTACGTGTAGACGCCGACCACCGCCATGGTGAACGAGACCACGGCGGCCATGTGGAGGACAAGCGTCTTGCGGAACGACAGGTTGGCCATGAGTCGCCGTGCGAGGTCAGGCGGTGGCAACCGAGCCGCGCGCCACATACAGCACAGCGACCAGGAAACCCTCCTCGACCGGCGTCTCGGCGAGATATTGGACCGCCGGTGCGTGCACGTGTCGGGCAAGGTCGGCCAACGCCCCGGCCTCGTCTCCCGTACTGTACCTGGTGAAGGCCTGGCCGACCTCCTCGGAGCGTCGCGTCAGGAACCTCAGCCGGTTTAAGAGTTCGGTGTCGCGAGAGATTCCTTCCAAAGAGAACAACCGATAGGCGTCGGACTCGACGCCAAGCAATCGTGCGACGCCGAGAAGGCAACGGCGGCGAGTCGTCGCGCTTTTGGCGCGAAGTGCGGACTGGAGGATGGCCGGAATATCATCGACCTGCCCCACACATCCCAGTGCGTAGGCGACCTCACTTTGGGTCGCGTCATAGCGAGACAAAGCATGCCGCAACGGATCGGCCAGGTCGGCCAGCCCCAGTTCGCTCACCGCCTCGGCTGCTGCGGAACGGACAGACCGGTTGTCGTCTTCTAGCGCTTGGGCATAAATGTGTCCGGCGTCCCGCGCCTCCATCATCCGCAACGACTGGATAGCCGCCCGTCGCAAATCGGGATCCGAATCTGGCGATGCGGCAGCCCCTAAAGCGTCCACCGCCGTCGGGTCGCCGATCCGGCCTAAAGACCGCGCGGCCGAGCGTCGCAACAACGCTCTGGGGTGCTGCAGGTATGTGACCAAGACCGGCACCGCCAACCAACTCCTTGTCTCACCCAGCGCCTCCAGAGTCTCGTCTTCGACCAGCTCAGGGTGCTTGTCCATATGCTCGAGAAGGGCTTGCGCGGCCTCAGCCGTCCCCATCCGCCCCAAAGTCGCCGCCGCTTGACGACGTACGCGCGGCACCGGATCGGCCAACGCCTTGGCGACTTCGTCGAGGGCCAAAGTGAACTGTGTCGAGCCGATCCGGTCCAGCGCGGCGACCCGTTCTCCGGTGTCCGCACCCGCCCGGATCGTCCGCAACGCCGCCACACCGCCCGGTGTCACCCGCCGGAACTGCTTCAGCGCCTTGCGGAGAGAAGTAGCCCCTGGCTCGTGGACAGGTGCCAGCGACGCCATAGCCACGACACGGACACCCATGATGATCCAGAAGATGATCTTGTAAGCAGTCATGGGGTCGTGCGTCAGGCGGAGCGCTTTCAGAATCGCCGCGCCGACCAATGGGGAGACTCCTGCGGCCAATGACTGGACGGCTAACGCCGCCGCAAGGTAATTCGCGCGGTCTTCCGGTTTCGCCGAAGCCAAGTAGAGGTTGAAGTGGGTCAGCGAGGCCCCGCTCCAGACAATGCCGTTGAAGAACATGCCGATGAGCAGGACGGTGGCGTTGAAGTTGAGGTCGTTCGCCCGACAGATGATCCAGAGGCCAGGCGTCAAGATCGCGCCGACCATGATGATCGCCAGCATCGGCTTGTTGCCGTACTTGTCGGCCAAGAACCCCCAGGCCCGAATGAAGCAAACCGTGCCGAAGGCGCTGACCAGACCCATCAGCTGCAATAGCGAAAACGGCAGCTTCAAGATCTCGATCGCATAGGCGCTTGGCAGGTTGCCTGCCAGACCCTGGCTAGCCAAGAAGATGCCAGTGAACAGCAGCACCTTGCGGAAATTCTTGTCCCGCATGGGCTCGCGGACCATCCGCCATGTCGCCGACCATTGCGGTTCGACCGGCTTTTCCCGTTCATGTCGACCCATTCGCCAGAAGAACCAGAAGCTGACGAGCGAAAACACCACGCCCATCGCAAAGATGAAAGCGAACCCAATAGATTCCTGATGGTTCTTCTTGAACCAATCGAGGGCGACACCAAAGACCAAGCCGGCCACAGCCGCGGTGACCGTCATGATCAGCGTGCGACGGCTAAAGAACCAGCCTCGGCTCTCGGCCGGGACGATCTCACCCAGCCAGTCGTTGTAAATCGGGCTGACAAAGTTGATCGCCGCCGCCGCCACTGAGACGCACAAGAGAAGGATTGCCAGTCTCACGTCGTTGGCCAAAGCCAGCAAGGGCAGGATGGCGACTGGAATGTACAGTAAACGCCACACCAGGCCCCCGGCGCCGATGAAGCCTCGGTACTCCTTAAAGGACCGGCCGACCACCGCGCCTGGAATCTGGAGGAGCCCGACCAGGGTCGGCACCGCGACAACGAGCTGGACCCAATAGTCGTTGCCGCCCAGATATTTGACGAAACCGACCAAGAACGTGCCGGTCGTCAGCGCGACGAACATGTTGACGAACGCGACGTCCAGGTTCGTCACATTCAGCGTGTGCAGCGCTTCAAACCTTGAAGGTCGGGCGGCCATGTTTTCAGACACGTACGGGGTCCGGGAAGTCGCGATAGAGAGCGGACTTGAAGTTACGGACGCGAGAGTAGACCTGTCCGTGGAGCTGCTCGACGACGCCGGCCCGGGTGGCAGCGCCACTGAACGCCGCGTCGAGTTGCGTCAAGTCTTTGAACTCAAGGGTGAGACAAAACTCTCCGAGCACCTCCGGCCCAAAGCCGAGCTTGCGGCGGCGGATACGGAACGACTCCAGCTTCCCCTGCTCTTGAAACGCCCCCAAATAAGCGCGGACGGCATTGACGAACTCCAGGTCTTTGACCCCTGGCGCAAGGTCGACCCAAATCTCATAGCAATCCATCAGATGTTGAACTTACCCGCCCACGCCGATGACATCTTCCCCTGGTACCCTTTCGCCGCCGATGAATGTTTCGGAACTGCGCGCCAAATACCTCGCTTTCTTTGAATCCAAGGGGCACCAGCGGTTTCCGGCCAGCTCCCTGGTGCCATATGACGTGACCGGGCGTCTGGACGAGTCCCTGCTGTTCAACGGCTCGGGCATGAACCAGTTCAAGCCGTTCTTCCGCGGCGTCGCCCAACCACCGCACAACCGGCTCATCACCTGCCAGAAGTGCCTCCGCACCGGTGACATCGAGGAGGTCGGCGACGACAGCCACCTGACGCTGTTCGAGATGCTCGGCAACTTCTCGTTCGGAGACTATTTCAAGAAAGACGCGGTTGCGTATAGCTGGGAGTTTCTGACCTCGCCCCAATGGCTGGCCCGCGACCCCAAGCGCATGTCGTTCACCGTCTTTGAGGAGGACGACGAGGCATACGGCTACTGGGCCGAGCACGTCGGCGAAGCGGGCATCGCACCCGAAAGCCGAATCTTTCGCCTCGACGAAGAGACCAACTACTGGCCCGCCGGTAGCTTCACCAAGGGCCCCCCGGGCCCGTGCGGGCCGAACAGCGAGATGTTCTACTGGGTGCCCGACGACGTCCCGCCGCCATCAACCGAACCCGGTGCCTACAGCCGCGAAGACTGGCTGCGCGACGAAGCGGCCGGATTGTGGCTCGAAGTCTGGAACGACGTCTTTATCAGCTACGACTGGCAAGGAAAATTGCGTGATCCGGCCAGACCTGAGAAAGGCTACGAGAAGACCGGCCTGCCAAATCTGCCCTTCCAGAGCATCGACACCGGCATGGGGCTGGAGCGGACGGCGTGTGCCCTCGGGGG
>JAFDWT010000004.1:0-10565 GCA_018268335.1 Armatimonadota bacterium
TCCGTATAGTTCCCTTGTGACCACCCTTCTTGTTCTTGCCTTGGCGCAACCAACGGCCCTGGACATCGTCAACGCTGGCCTCGCCGCCCAGGGCGGGCGCGACCGGTTGGCCGCCATCGCCAAGACAGCGACCGAATGTGTCGCCTATGAACACATGTTCGAGCAGTCCGAGCGACCCGAGGGCCCGTACCTGCAGATCATCCGTGACTACACCGAAACGGCCGACTTCGCCGCTGCAACGGTCGCTGTGGACGGCAAGATGAACGGTGCCGTCGTCCAGGGTTGGATGCCGCGGAAGTTCACGTTGGACTTTCGCAACAACAAACTCGTCCCGGCCACCGAGGCCTCCGACATGCGCCGTCGCTTGGCGATCGGGCCAGAACGTGTTCTGCTGGCTGCGGCCTCTGCCCCCGACCTGCGTGCCGAGAAGCCGACGAAGCTGCACGGTGTCCTGCAGGACGTGGTCAAGTTCTCGTGGGGCAAGGTTCCGGTGACAGTCCTCTTGAACCCGGTCACCCACCTCCTGACGGCAGTCGAGACCACCCAGGTGGGCGAATACTATTGGGCCCCATGGGGCGACGTCGCCTACCGCACTGTGTACGGCAACTGGTCGATCGAGCAGGGCGGAGTCCGCTTCCCACTGCAGTGGTCTCTCCAGCGTAATGGCATGGTGCAGGGAGACGTGACGGTGACCAAGGTGACCTTCACCAAAGGCGCTCCCACGGAGCCCAAGGCTCTCCTGGCCGAGACCGCACCCAAGCAAGAGGTCGCCCCGGTCAAGTTGGCTGCGCCGAAGACGATCGCACCGGGCGTTGTGTTGTTCCCGGGAGGATTCCAATGCGCCGTCGTCGACCAGGGCGACGGGCTGGTCGTGATCGAGTCTGTTGTAGGATCAGAGTACACGGCAGCTATCCTGAAAGAGGTCGCAAAGCAGTTTCCAGGCAGGCCGGTCAAGGCCGTCGTCTCGACCTCCGACGCCTGGCCCCACATGGGCGGCCTGCGGACGTTTGTCGCCGAAGGGATCCCCGTTTACATCCACCATCTCACCGAGCCCCAAGCCCGGCGCATGATTAGCGCGCCGCACACCGTCGTTCCCGACGCCCTGCAGCTCAAGCCAAGGGCCGCGAATCTCCGCAAGGTCGACAAGCCTGTCGACATTGGCACCGGCCCCAACCGCCTGCGCGTGGTGCCGATTCGGGGCAGCACCACCGAACGGATGATGGTCGTGTACTTCCCGGAGAAAAAGCTCCTCTACGCCAGCGACACGCTGCAAGCGATGGGCGGCAAGTTCTTCCAAGTCCACATGGTGTCGGAGTTGGTCGCTTGCGTCAAGCGCGAAGGTTTTGACGCGCAATCGGCCTGGGCCATGCACTCCGGTGTGATCCCGTGGGACCGCGTGACCAAAGCGGTCACGGAAGCAGAAGGAAAGTGACACGAAGAAGCCCCGGCCCAGAAGGGCCGGGGCTTCTAAGTCGTGTCCTTAGCGTCGTCGTCGGGCGAGGCCGAACAAGCCGAGACCCAGAATGGCCATCGTCGCGGGCTCTGGCACTCCATCCGGAGTGACTTTGCTGGACGTTCCGTCCCTCAGGCTCTGGATATGCAGCATCGCCTTCATGGGCAAGTTGCCGCCGGTCGAGTAGCTGTCAAAGTCCGATGCGTCTAGGCCAGTGGCCACGAGTTGCCAGCTGACGCTCTTGCCCGACGTAAACCGCTGACCGCTGCCGCTCTTGCGGAAATCGACTTCGAAGTCGAACTTCTCGCCAGCGATGCCATTGATCCCGTCCTGTGCCATCGACATGCCGACCAGGAGCAAGTCGGGGTCAGAAATCACCGAAAACGACGTGAAGCTGGAAGGGTAAGGCGTGATGTTGAGATCCAGTTCTGAAAAGAACTGGCTGCTCGTGACTGGGGAAGTGTTCGTCAGGGTGAAATCGACGGTGTTAACTCCGCTGTCGGAGATCGTCAACGTGCCCCAAGGAGCCGGACCATCCGGAGTGCCGCCGGTAACGACGACAGTGAAGTTGAAAGTGAGGGCATGGGCGGCCAACGGGGCCACAAAAAGCGCGCACAGTGACGCCAAACGCAAGTGCTTCATAGTTTGCTCCTCCCGATTCCCAAGTAGGAAACGAAGACACAGTCATTCTACTGGCCAGTTAACATACGGGCCGGCAATTCAATGGTCTATAGGTCGCAAACAGGCATAAATACGAGTGATTCCTGACGAGTAAATGCCGGAGGGCAGCTATCGCGGCCCTCCGGGTTCCGGAGAGAGATGTCCTTGCGGCTTAGGCTTTTCGTCGGCGAGCCAGTGCCGCCACGCCGAGGCCGATGACCGCCATGGAAGCTGGCTCGGGAACGGGGTCGCCGGGGCCGAGCTTGCCAGAGTTGCCGTTGTTGAAGCCCTGCATGTGCAACATCGCCTTCATCGAGCCGTTGCCGCCAGAAGTCAGCGTGTCAAAGTCGGAGACAAGCAGGCCGGTTCCCGTCACGCGCCAGGTCACCGTTTTGCCCGACGTGAACCTGGATCCGGAAGTATTGAACTCGACGTCCTCGTCGAACTTGTTGCCGTTGATGCCGTTGACGCCGTTGTGCGAAAACGTGTTGCTGTCAAACACGCCTGTCGGGTCGGACAGGATAGCAAAGGACAATCCGGATCGGAACGGGTCGATGTTCAGGTCCAGTTCGCGGATGAACTGGTTCGTCGAACCTGGTGAGTTGTTCGTCAGCGAAAAGTCCACTGTGTTCGCGCCGTTCTGGTTGGCAGTCAACGTCGCCCAGGGAGCAGGGCCGTCAGGAGTCCCTCCCGAGGCAACGACGCTAAAGTTGAACGTCAATGCATGCGCAGCAATAGGCGCGACGACGGCCGCGGCCATTAGTGCTATTCGTACTGTTTTCATGGTTCCAATCCTCTTCCCCTTTTAATCAAGCAGGAGACGATTGCTATTGTACAGTCCAAAAATTACTGGTAATTGTTTTTTGAGTCCTCCATATGATAAACCAAGTATATATACATAGAAAGTCAACGAAATATTGCGAATGAACTACATAGATTTACTAGTGCTAGCAGGTAAAAATTCTAGCTCCATGCAGATGATATGAAGAGTAGAACATATGGTGATAGCGTATATTTGCTAGTGATTCTTAGCAAAAAGAGAGGCCGGCCTTGCGGCCGGCACTCAGTTGGGATTGGATTGGAGAGTGGAAGACTGGCTTCAGTTGGACTTGCGTCGGCGCAGCGCCGGGATCAAGGCCAAGCCGAGCAGGCTCATCGTCGCCGGTTCGGGCACGACACCTGTCGTCGGGTCGGCAGCATCGGATCCATAGTGGAAGCGAACGTTGCTGATATCGCTTTCATTGAACGAAGCCAGGTTCATCTTGAAGATGACTTCGTCTTGAACGAGGGGGATGCTGTTCAATTGTGGTTGGCTAGCGTGGCCGGCTGCAGAGATCAGGTCGTAGTCGTCTCCGTTGAGCTGGCTGCCGCCGCCGCCAGAGCTGTCAAACTGATCAGACTTGCCAAAGATGCCAAGTCCGACAGAGGAAAGCCCATATGCGTTGGTGACGCCCAAGCTGGCGCTGGTGATGCCGCCCTTGAACCCATATTTCTTGGCAAACGTGCCGCCGTCGGGATTGACGATCGTCGACGAGCCGCCGAGGGCGACGCTGTTCTTCGTCATGGCCGGGTTGCCGGTCATGTTCCAATAGACGCCAGAAAGGGCGTGTGCCGGAATGTCCGTCGGATTGACCGCGGTGTTCTTCAAAGCGACGGTCAGGACGCCAGCAGACCAGCTGAAGGTCGCCTGCGCCTTCAGGTTATAGCCACCGTTGGTGCCCGTACCAATGAACGTGATGGCGTGCGCGGCAAACGGCACGGCCACCATCAGGGAGAGGAGGAGAGCTCGGTTAGTTTTCATCTTTTGCCTCGATAGAGAAGTCTCGAAGACCCGTGCCGACAAAGAAGCAGAGAAGATGCCAACCGACGCTCTATAGAAGAATCACGCGAAGTTGCCAGGAGGGTTGGTCACCACTCCACCTGGGGAGCCCGGCAGCCAAGAGCGTCCCTGGGGACGACCGCCCCAATCGGTATCCTTCCCCCGGTTCGATGTCCTACCGGCAGATCCATACATCCGAAAGCGTCAGCGAGGGGCACCCCGACAAGCTGGCCGACCAGATTTCTGACGCCGTCCTCGACAGCGCCTTGGAGCAAGAGAAGACCGCCCGCGTGGCGATCGAGACCCTTGTCACCCACGGCCTGGCTGTCGTCACTGGCGAGCTCACCATGAAGGAGGGCTATATCGACGTCGCCAAACTCGTCCGTAAGACCATCACCGACGTCGGCTACACCAGCACCGACATCGGCTTCGACGGCGAGATGTGCGGCGTCATGGTCAGCATCCAGGGCCAGTCGCCCGACATTGCCATGGGCGTCGACACCGGCGGCGCCGGTGACCAGGGAATGATGTTTGGCATGGCCACCGACGAGACGGTCGAACTCATGCCGCTCCCGATCGCGGTCGCCCACGCCCTGATGCGCCAATCTGCCGCCGTGCGGCGCGAGCAGCCGAGCCTGGGGTTGCGCCCTGACGCCAAAGGCCAGGTCTCCGTGGAATACGAAGACGGCAGACCGGCCCGGATCAACACCGTCGTCGTCAGCCAGCAGCACAGCGCCGATGTCGAGCGGGAGATCCAGGAAATCGTCCAGGAGCACGTCATCAAGCCGGTGCTCGCCCAGTACGGCGAGTACGTGAAGGGCGACATCACCTATCACATCAACCCGACCGGGCGTTTTGTCACCGGTGGCCCGCAGGGCGACACCGGCCTCACTGGCCGCAAGATCATCGTCGATACCTATGGCGGCATGTGCCCCCACGGCGGCGGCGCCTTCAGCGGCAAGGATCCCACCAAGGTCGACCGCAGCGCGGCCTACATGGCCAGGCACGTCGCCAAATGCATTGTCGCGGCCGGCTTGGCCGCACGGGTCCAGGTCTCATTGGCGTACGCGATCGGCGTCGAGCAGCCGGTGGCGGTTAATTTGGAGACCTACGGCACGGAGACTGTTCCCGTCGACACGATCCGTGAGCGGGTCAACGCGACGTTCGACATGTCGCCGCGAGGCATCATCAAGCACCTCGGGCTGCTGGACTTCAAGTACTCCCCGACGGCCAAGAACGGCCACTTCGGCAACCCGGCCTTCCCGTGGGAACGCACGGACGAAGCTGCTGCCCTGCAATAAGTGAATAGGACATATAGGTCATATAAGACCTATATGTCCTATTGCTCTTAGTGCAGTACTTCAGACCGCGGCTGCGAAGACCGGACACCGAACGACGGGATCCAGTTAGTCTTGCGGCTCACCGGACGACCGCAGGCCAGGTCTTCCATCCACAGCTCGACAGCGTCGAGCGAGCAGGCGACCTGCTCTTTGAAAGCGGTGTTGTTGCTCTGGGCCAGAGCGCGGCGGAAATCTTCGGCGGCATGGGCCAGGTCGCCCCTGCTCAGGCGGGCCATACCGCGGGTGTACCGGTAGCCAGGTTCGTGGGGATTCAGGCGAAGGAGTCTGGTGGTGGTCAGGATGACGTCGTCAAATTCGCCGCCAAACCACTGTGCCTGCGCGATCGTCTCCAGGGCGCCCAAGTGGTCGGGATCGTGGGCCAGTGTTTCCAGACACGCCTCTTTCGCAAGGTTCCAATTATAAGACTGCAACATAAACCTAGCCTCCTCCAGACGTACGGCGTCAGACATGCGCTCCGTCGTGCTCCCCAGACACGCGTGCGCTCTACCGTACGGTCGAGTCTGCCTGCCGGGGCCAACCAAATTCCCCCGCCGCAAACGTCCAATCATCTTAGTCCGAACAGATGTCTCTGTGTCGCTGTGTCCTGTGCCGTTTCGCATTTTATGCAGAAGTTTTCTCCGAAATCAGGTGCTTTTGCGGGCCAAAGGCAGCGACCTTGGCGCGCAATGCAAGTGGAATACGGGCACGCCCGTCCGGCGTGGTCAGGGCGACCATCGAAGCGGTTGCCGCGGCGTCGTTCGCCCAGCTGCGGGCAAACGGCTCCGCGACGTCGCGCAGGGCGACGACATAGTCGCCTTCGTCGCGACGACAAAGGCCAGAGCCAGTCGGCAACTTGGCGCGCATCCGCATGGCGAACTTGCGCACGGCCATGTCATAGGCTGGCTTGCCGTAGGTTTCAATAAGCTCTTCTCGGCGAGGAACGTCGAGGTAGACAAGGCATCCGTTGCCCATCCCCTTCAGGCACTCTTGGAACTCCTTGGGCGTCATCAGGCCCTCGGGGTCGCGGCCGCCTTGCTCGTGACGGGCCAGGGCATGGCCCAGTTCGGCGCAGACGATGCGCAGGCTTTCGATCCGAGCGTTGTCCAGGCCGCCGACGCGGTGGGTCGCGGCGGTCATAAAGCCGTAGGGTTCTTCGCCGAACTGGATCGGGACGACCGCCACGCTGCCAATGCGCTTCTTCACCGCCTCGGTCTTCGGGAACCGGTCGTCGGCCAGGGCGTCGGTCATCACGACCTCCGGCCCGCCCAGCTTCAGCCAACCGCCGACACCAGGGCCGTAGGCAAAGGACATCGAGTCGACGGGTCGCACCGGCAGGCCGCGCAGAGCCACCGGCACCGCCTCTGCGCCCTCCAGGAAGTTGACAGCCAGGTGGTCGAGCCGCAAGACCTCACCCAATTCGCGCACCACGCGGGAGACCAAGTTCTGCTTCGACTCTGATCCTTGGGCGGTCGTCGCGACGGTGTACAGGAGTTCGGTTTCGCGGAGTCGGCGCTTCTCGGCGTCGCGCTCGCGCTGGCCAGCCAGAAGGTGGGCCATGCTGTCGGCGGCATCGGCGACGACTTGTAGGGCCGCTTCCAACCCCTTCATCGACTGGTGGAACAGGGCGACCATGCCGACGACGCGGCCGTTCCTTTTGAGCAGCGCCGTGCCCACTTGGGTGCCGTCGTTCTCGGCCTTGATGGCGTTGAAGCGTTTTTCAAACTGGTGTCGGGCCTGGGCGTCGCTGAGCCCAGCTGGAAGGTCGAAGTGCGTCTCGGCTGATCCAACTGGGAACTTGCCGGTAGCGGCCTCGGCGACCAGACGGCGTCCCCCGTCGGCGGCGCCAAAGACGACGACGCCCTCGGCACCCGAGCCTTCTTTGGCAGCGTCGGCCAACCCCTGGAACGGGTTCTCGCCAGACCGGTTGACCGAGTCGAACAGCTTGACCATCGCCTGGTCTTTGCGGTGGCGCCGTTGGAGCTCGTCGGTGTGTTGGCGCAAGGCGCGATAGGTGGCCCGCAGCTCGCCGTTGTCGCTCGGGGTTTTTGTCTTTTCGCCTGCCGCCTCGGCAGTGATGAAGACTTCTTTCTCCTGGACGACGATGCGCGTCTGTTGACCCAGCAACCCGACGACAAGCACGCCGATGGTGTGCATCATGACGGGGACGGTGAACCCTTCACCGCCAAAGAGATTGGAACCGACCATGATGGTCGAGGCCACCAAGGGAGCCATCGAGGCGGCCTCGGCCTCATAGCGTCCCGCCGCCCACAGCATGGGGGCGAGGACTAGGAAACCGTAGTGTTGGAGCACGTGGGCGTTGCTCAGGTTCGCGGCGATCCAGGCCGCGTCAGCGACGGCGGCGAAACCCGAGACGCCGCCGTTCCGGAACCCTTTCTTCTCCACCATATAGAGAAGTCCCGAATACGCGAGCCCCAGCAGGCCGGCCTTCCATGCGAAGTCGAAGTCGGGCTTGCCGGTCCCCAAAGAGACCCCAAACGCCGCCAGCACCACGCAACATCGCAGGGCAAGTTCACCCATCACTTTAGGTTTTCGGCATGAAAACCTTGAGCTAGAGGGTGAGTTTCCCGCGATTGTGCTGGTCTAGTGGATTTGCTGGTTTTCCCCCCTTCCACCTCCGGTTGGAGGGGGTTAGGGGGAGGATCAGGATCCTACGCCCGAGCCCAGTCCCAAAGCCGCGCGACGTTCACGGCGTGGTGGGTCTCGGCCTCCGGCGTCTCGACGACGATCATCGTCTCCTCGAACCGAGGGTCTTTAACCAGGCACTGAAACGCCACCGGCCCGATCTCCCCTTCGCCCAGGTGTTCGTGCCGGTCCACCCGAGTGCCCAAGCCCTTCTTGCTGTCGTTGCAGTGGATGACCTTGATCCGGTCGCAGCCGACCAACCGGTCGAACTCGGCAAACGTCGCCTCATAGGCTTCTGCCGTGCGGATGTCGTATCCAGCGGCGAAGATGTGGCACGTGTCCAGGCAGACGGCCAGCCGCGCCGGGTTTCCCGCCGCCTCGATGATCGCCGCCAAGTGCTCGAACTTGTAGTTCAGCGACGAGCCCTGGCCCGCCGTTGTCTCCATCAGCAACGTGACAGATGGCGGTGTGTCGGCCAAGATTTCCTTGGTGGCCTCGGCTACCTTAGCTATGCCGACGTCTTCGCCTTGCCCCATGTGCGCCCCCATATGGCTGACGACAAAGGGAATCGCATACTGCCCGCACCGCCCCATTTCGCGCTTGAGGCCGTCGACAGCCTGCTGCCGCTTGGCCTCGTCGGGAGCGGCGAGGTTGATCAGGTAGCTGTCGTGACTGACCGTGTGCTGGCCCAGCCCCGTCTCTAGAGCCGCCGCTTGAAAGGCCGCCGCCATTTCGTCCGTCACCGGCTTCGCCGCCCAACTCTGCGGGCTGCTGGTAAACACCTGCACCGCCGTACACCCGATCTCGACTCCGTTCTTGAGGGCGAAAGGCAAACCTTTGCCAGTCGGCATGTGGGCTCCAATGAATCGGGCGGGCATAGAGCCTTTCTTACCTGGTCTGCGGCGGGGCTGGTAACCTTGCCAGGCACATGGGCCAGTACCTTGCCTGCTTCAAAGCCTACGACGTCCGGGGCAAGGTGCCCGGCGAGCTGAACCCCGAGATCGCCCGGGCGATTGGTCGCGCCTATGCCCGGCAGACGGGAGCCAAGACGGTCTGCGTCGGCTATGACATTCGCCTCAGCGGGCCCGAACTGGCCGAAGCCCTCACTGGGGGCCTCAACGAAGAAGGCACCAGCGTCGTCGACCTCGGCATGGTCGGCACCGAGATGGTCTATTTCGCCACTGCCGCCTATGGCTATGACGGTGGCGTGATGATCACCGCCAGCCACAACCCGCCGGAATACAACGGCATGAAGATGGTGCGGCAAGAGAGCCGTCCGATCAGCGGCGACACCGGCCTCTACGACATTGAGAAAGACGCCGCCGACATCCTGGCCGGCCAGGTCGCGCCGGGTGGAAAGTCAGCGACAAACAGCAAGAAAGACGCCTATCCCGACTTCGTCCAACATCTGCTCCAGGTCTGTCCGCCGAGCGGCCTGAAGGGCTTCAAAGTCCTTGCCAGCCCTGGCAACGGGGCGGCTGGTGTCGCCATGGAGGCGCTGATGCCGCACGTGCCGCTCCAGGTCACCAAGATGATGTTCGAGCCGGACGGCCACTTTCCGAACGGCGTCCCCAACCCGATCTTGGAGGAGAGCCGCGCCCCGGTCGTCGAGGCCATGAAGACCGGCCAATACGACCTCGGCATCGCCTGGGACGGCGACTATGACCGCTGCTTCTTCGTCGACGAGCGCGGCGAGTTCATTGAGGGCTACTACTTGGTCGGTCTGCTCGCCCAGTCGATCCTGGCCGACAACCCTGGCGCGGCGATCATCTATGACCCGCGCCTGACCTGGAACACACTCGAGATCGTCGAGCAGCACGGCGGACGCCCGGTGATGTGCAAGAGCGGACACGCATTCATCAAAGAGAAGATGCGGGCCGAGAACGCCGTCTACGGCGGCGAGATGAGCGCCCACCACTACTTCAAGTCGCACTGGTACTGCGACAGCGGCATGATCCCGATGCTGCTGACCCTGCGCTTGATGGCGCAGACGGGCAAGAGCCTGGGCGAGCTTGTGGGCGGCATGATGGACCGCTACCCGTGCAGCGGCGAGATCAACTCGACGGTCGCCGACGTCAAGGCGACCCTGGCGGCGGTCGAGGCCAAATACCAGGGCGGCGAGATCGACCGCACTGACGGGCTTAGCATCGAATTCCAAGACTGGCGGTTCAACCTGCGGGGCAGCAACACCGAGCCTGTCATCAGGCTCAACGTGGAGACCCGTGGCGACAAGAACTTGCTTGCGGCCAAGACGGAAGAGATCCTCGCAATCGTTCGAGGTTGAATCTACTAGGCCCAAAAGCCTAGTAGATTCGCCAGGTTCCGGGACCGGCTAGCACCTCTATGCCAATATATCAGACAGGAACAGAGCCCGTGTCTGTGCCTACCAGAAGGACGACTGACGCAGGATGCGTCGCTGAGCGATCAAAACCCGGCTTGGCTTCACAGGGAACTTAAGGAAAGTTGTGGGGATCCGGTCAGGGAAAACGATCAATTAGCGAGTGCGGAAAGCTTCAATCGGACTTTGTTTGGAGCCAAACATGAATCGCATGATGAAGCTCGCTTTGAGCACACTTCTTGGCGTCGCGCTGGTCGCACCCGCGTTCGCACAAGACCAATTCCCGGACGTCGTTCCGGACAACCACTGGGC
>JAFDWT010000004.1:10675-20813 GCA_018268335.1 Armatimonadota bacterium
GGCACCGACTACAGCGGCGAGATCCAAGAGCTGAAGGACCAGCTGGCTTCTCTGAAGTCTGCTGTCTCCGGCATGAAGGATTACTCGGGCGACATCGCCGAGCTCAAGAAGCTCGCGAAGGAGTTCGAGAAGGAACTGGCTGGTCTCGGCGTCAACGTCGAAGACATGAAGAAGACTCTCGCTGACCATGAGGCTCGCCTCAAGGCTCTCGAGTCCTACAAGCCGGCCCTGGACATCCACGGCCAAGCTGACCTGCTCGTCCTGGCTGGCCACAGCAGCGACGGCAACATCGGCATCCTGCACAGCGGCGAGACCATCGGTCAAGACCGCAACACAGGCTTCGCCACGGGCATGACCCGCAACTTCTCGGTCCTCCACCAGCTCGAGTTGAACTTCAAGTCGACGAACGAAGGCCCGAAGGTCGCCGGTACCCTGGTGATCGGAAACGTCCTCAGCACCCTGGGTTCCTACGGCGCTTACACGCCCGGTTCGCAGCTGGCTGTTGAGGGTGCGAGCGACATCTACCTGCAAGACCTGTCCGTCAACTATGACGCCAGCCTCGTGGGTCAGGGCTTCAGCGCCCAAGTCGGTCGCGTCCACACCAAGGTCGGTCACTACCTGTTCCAGCGCAGCGAGTACACCTCGGAGTACTTCACCAACGCAGCTCGCGAGAGCGGTGACTACTACTTCGACGGTGGCATCCTCAACTTCAAGTTCGGCAAGGCCGGCCTGAAGGTGTTCGGTGGTCGCGACAGCGCCCGCAACAGCACCAACGGCACCGACCTGAACCCGATCGGTCTCGGAAACGGCACCGTCGACCAGAACCTGGGCGTCCAGCTCATGTTCCCGATCGGCGAAATGGGCAGCGTCAACCTGGCCTACCTCTGGCTGGACAGCAACACCAGGACCAACTTCGGCGGCACGACGGGCATCGTCAACCGCATGAACGTCTACGGTGGTGAAATCAAGCTCAAGTTCGACAAGATCAAACTCTACGGTGCTTATTCGAAGTCGCAACTGAACGAGAACAACAGCAGCCGCTTGGACAGCGACAACGCCGCTTGGCACGCCCAGGCGACCTATGACGCTGGCAAGTTCCAGCTTGGCGCCGGCTTCCGCCGCGTCGAGAAGAACTTCCTCGCACCTGGCGAATGGGGTCAATTCGGTACGTGGCAGAGCCCGGTGAACTTTGAAGGGTTCAACGTCTCCGCTTCGTTCGCTGCCAGCTCCAATGTCACCATCTGGGGCATGGGCGAGTTCGTCAAGGGCGTCAGCAACACCGCTGGCTTCGGCAACAACGTCCTGACCGCTGGTTCGGACGACAAGATCGACGACTACGCTGTCGGTGCAGACTTCAAACTGAACAACATGTTCGACGTGAACCTCAAGTACGAGGACACGAAGTTCAAGTTCGGCGCGGGTACGCAACCGAAGCAGCGCTGGTACACGGTCGGCGTCGGCTACAACCTGGGCGCGACGAGCAAACTCTCGTTCAAGTACATGTTCAGCGACGTTGACAACGCTGGTCGAGCCGGTACGACCTTCAACCCGGGCGGCCTCGGTGGCGCGAACTCGGTCTTCAAGGGCGGCCTCCTGGCCACTCAGCTGACCGTCAAGTTCTGACCCTGAGTTCAGACTCGACACAGAGCCCCGGCGACTTCGGTCGCCGGGGCTCTTTCTTTTGGAGTGCGTGGGCTCTGTCCACGGGTTTCCGGTTGCCGGCTCCGACGGCAAAAGCCTTCCCGAACCTGACCATGGTTGTCCGTCGTCTAAAGGAACGTCATGGACAGAAAGAACCTCGTCCGCACCGCCCTTGTCGGCACCATCCTATTCGTCACCGGCGTCGCAGGTGCCGGTCAAATCAAGCAGGCGATCAAGATCATCGGTGTCGCCGCCGTGGTCGACCGCTTTGGTGGCGACATCAACAAAGAGCTGAACAAACTCACCGGCCACGAGGACACTTCGAAGAGCTACACCAAAGTCGTCCCGATCCTGACCGTCGGCCTGCGCAGCCGCGGCGCGATCGGCGCTGCCCAGGTCATGGGTTCCAAGGCGAACGTCGAGAAGGTCCGCGCTGTCGCCTCGCCCGAGATCGAGTTCCTGGGCGAAGTCCACATCCGGGCCCTGATCCCCATCTCGACCACCGACGTGACCGACGCGAAGAAGCTGAAAGTCGTCGACGGAGTCGGCGTCAGCGGCATTGTGGATTTGAAAGTCTGACCAGTAGTCCTCAGTCTTTGGTCCACAGTCCTCAGCAGTTTTGGTCAACTGCTACTTTTCCTTCTGAGGACTGAGGACTGAGGACCAACTCCCAATTTCCGACTCATAAATCCCGGGTGAAAATCGGGGGCGGAATCGAGTAGAACCGGGGGAATGCCACGCCTCCTCTGGTCAGCCGCCGCGATCGCCCTCGCCAGCATCGCGCCGGCCCAAGAATTAGTCAAGCGCACCCTCAGCCCCTCGGTCTCTCCAGACGGCAAAACCATCGCCTTCAGCTGGCAAGGTGACATCTGGACAGTCCCCACCCAAGGCGGAACCGCCAGGAGGCTGACCGTACACCCGGCCACCGAAGACAACCCGGTCTGGACGCCCGACGGCAAGTCTATTGTCTTCACCTCCAACCGGTTCGGCGGCAACGACGTCTACGTCATGACCGCCGACGGCGGTGGGCTGCGCCGCCTGACGTTTGACAGCGCGTCGGAGGTTCCGACCAGCGTCTCGGCTGACGGCAAGACCATCTACGGCCAGACCAACGCATGGGGCCGCTCCAACATCTTCTGCGTCCCCATGGCAGGAGGCGACCCGATCCGGCTGACCACCCACCCGATGGAGACGCAGTTCCAGCCCGACGTCGCCGCCGATGGTAAGTCTCTCGTCTATTGCTCCGGCGGCGGGACGACCAGTTGGCAGAGGCCCGGTCAACAAGGGTCAGCGACACCGCACATTTGGACAGCCAAGCTCGGCGTGCCCCTGGCCGACATGCGCAAGGTCACCAAGACGGAGTTCTGGGACATTTCGCCCAAGTTTCTGGGTGAAAAGGAGTTTGTCGTGGTCAGCAACCGGAGCGGAGTGCCGAACATCTGGCGGCTTGGGTTGGACGGCAAAGGCAAGCAGGTCACCCACTTGACCTCCGGTACGGTCAAGTCGGTGTCAGTCTCGGCCGCCGCCCATGTCGCCGTCTTCCAGCACGAGAGTGAAGTTTGGAGCACCGACCTGGACACCGGTGCCGCTGCGCCCGTGTCCATCGTAGCGCCCGACGATTCGCGCCGTCCCGCCGTCGAGACGCTCACGATCGCGTCTGGCCTCTCCGAATTCGCCGTCTCCCCAAACGCCAAACGCATCCTCATCGAGGCGAGGGGCGACATCTTCCTGATTCCCGAGGCTGGCGGCACCACGCGCCAACTCACGACTAGCCCGGCCTTCGACGGGTCGCCGGCCTGGTTGGATGACAAGACGTTCCTCTATGTGTCTGCGGGAACGAAGGCCAAGCGGCGGCTAATGAAGTCCGACCTGGACGGGCATGCGACGGTGTTCTACGAAAACGACCTGGACACGACGAACCCCGACGTTTCGCCCGACGGCAAATGGGTGGCCTTCCACCGCGGTGACCGTGAGGTCTGCATCATGGCAGTCGGCGGCGGCGAGGCCACGGTCGTCGCTACCGGAAACTTCTCCAGCACCTATTCGGGCAACCGGCAGTTCAATTGGTCACCCGACAGCCAATGGCTGGTGACCGCCAGCGCCAACGGCCGCAGTGACGACGTGACTCTGCACAAGCGGGACGGCAAAGAACATGTCCTGATCGGTCGCCTCGCCCGAGCTTCAGGGGCACCGCAGTTCCTGCCGAACGGCAAGGCCGTCCTGGGCGTCAGCACCGAGGGGCTGGATTTCAGCGAAGCCCGCGACAGCGATAGTGCCCTGTACATCTTTGATCTTGTCCCCGCACCGACCAAGTTCACCGAGGACGACCTGGACAAACTCGACGAGCCGGCCAAGAAGGAAGACGAGAAGCCGGTCGTCAAGATCGTCAAGCGCGGCCTGGAAGACCGGAAGCGGCAGTTGGCAGCCGGAGTCAGCGCGTTCTTTGTCACCGGCGATTCCAAGACCGTGATAGGCGTAGGCCGTACCGGCGCTTCGCGGATCACTGTCGCTGGTGGTCCGCCCCGTCCGCTGACGGGTGTCAGTGGTCTGCGCAAGTATGTGCAAGGCAAGGGCCCCAAGGCCTACATTGTCCAGGCGGGCAAGCTGTTCGCTCTGACACCGACCGCCGAGGCGCCGACGCCCATACCGTTCTCGGTCAAAGTCAAGGTCGACAACCGGGCCGAGGAGACCGCCCTCTTCGAGGACGCCTGGCGGGCCCTGCGCAACCTGTTCTACGACCGAAACATGCACGGCAAGGACTGGGACAAGATCCACGACCTGTTCGCTGGCATCGTCCCCTACGTCACCAGCCGCGACGACTTCTATGCGCTGATGGGTGAGATGGTCGAGCGGCTCGACAGTTCTCACCAAGGGGCTACCAGCAGTGACCCCTACCGGCCCGAAAACCCGCAGTCGACTGGCTTCCTTGGCGTCGAGTGGGACTGGCCGTCGTTGAGCCAGGGCGTCTACAAGGTCGGCCGGGTCATCGAAGGAGCACCGGCGTCACTGCCCGACAGTGAGCTACAGGTCGGCGACATCGTCGCCTCGATCGACGGTGTCGCGCCTGGCTCGGGCCATACGGCGAGCGAACTACTCAACGAAAAGGCTGGCGCTAAAGTCAAGCTTCTCGTCAAGCGGGGCGGCAAAGACCTAGAGATCTTGATCAAGCCAGCTCCTGCGGCGATGCGGGCTGCCAGCAACTCGAACGACTGGGTGGATTGGAACCGAGCGGCCGTCGACAAACTGAGCGGTGGCAAGCTGGGCTACGTCTATCTGGCCGCCATGGACGCGGCGAGCTTGGACAAGATGCTCGTCTCGGTGCGCACAGAACTCGTCGGCAAGAAGGGACTGATTGTCGATGTGCGCTACAACGGCGGCGGGTTTACCAGCCACACGATCTTGAACCTATTGCGCGAAGAGACGTGGCTGAAACGGACCTTCCGCGACGTGCCGGGCGACTGGGTCAGCGAGAACATCATGCGCGGCGACTCGGTGGAGCTCCCGGTGGCCTGCATGACCAACTGGGCCTCGTTCAGCAACGCCGAGATTTTGTCCGAAGGCTTCAAACGGATGAAGATCGGCCCCGTGATCGGCGAAAGGACTGGCGGCGCCGTCATCGGCACCGGTGCCTACGGCCTGTGGGACGGCGGCGGTATCCGGATGCCGGCAATCGGTGTCTACGCGATGGACGGCGAGAACCTGGAGCACAACGGCCGCCGACCGGACTTTGAAGTCCCCTTCGACCCGAACGCCTGGGCCGTGGGCCGCGACCCGCAACTCGAAAAAGCGGTCGAAGTGATGCTCAAGCGCATTGGCTGAGACTCACTAAGTCACAAAAACCGGCTCGCCCCAACAGGGCGGGCCGGTTTTTGTTTGGGACCATGGTCCTCAATACGTGACGAGAATGGCATAAAGACACATGAGTGCGACACACTTAGGTCACTCACGTCTAGTGACAACAAGGAGAATAACAGAAATGAAAACAATTGTCCGCAACCAACCGTTCACTGAACTCGACAAGATGGAAGCGCTGTTTGACAATCTGTTCCGCGGCTACCCGGCCGTCCCAGGTTTCACGCAGGTGACCATGCCCCTCGACGTCTTCGAGAAAGAGGGCTTCGTGTGGGTCAGGGCGTCATTGCCGGGCATCGACCCCGAGCACATCGAGGTCACGGTGGAGAACAACAACCTGACGATCAAGGGCACGATCAACAGAGAAGAGGAGCTGAAGGAGGCTCGTGTCTATCGCCGCGAGATCGCCACGGGCGCGTTCACCCGGACGGTCCGCCTAGGAGAGGGGCTGGACCTCGACAAGATCGTGGCCGACTTTGACCACGGCATTGTGACGGTCAAAGTGCCGCGGATGCCGGAGGAGAAGCCGCATACCCTGCGCGTGCCGATCAAATCCAAGGCTCTGCCGGTCGAGAACAAGAAGAACTAAGCGTCTCGACGACACGTCAACGATAGGCGGCCCCGGCAGGTTCTCCTGCCGGGGCCGCTGGTCTTGTTTGCGTAAGCTTACGACAATGAAGCGACGTCGACTGGCTGACCGCCTAGTTCATGCGACCTCCAGGCCGCTTCGGTCAGCTCGATCGTCCTCAGGCCACACTCGAACGGTGCCAGCACCGAAGCCTTGCCATGGATGGCGTCCACAAAGTTCTGTTCCGGCGTCTCGTCGCCAGGCCAGTGGTCCACCGTGTAGGCGGTGCCGTCCCGCTTGATGACGCGGACGGTGTTGTCAGCCAGCGTCACCAGGGCCTCCTCGAACCAGATATTGTGCCGCTCGTGCCAGCAGGCCGCATCGCCGATGACGCTGAGCGAAGCCATCTCCCCACCCTCGAAGACCACGTTGACGACCGAGTTGATGTCCACCTCGGTGCCGCAGAAGTCCATGAAGGCCGACACCTTGGCCGCCTTGAGGCCAGTGAACCAGAGCAAGACGTCGATCATGTGGCTGCCGCTGTCATTGAGCTGGCCCCCGCCCGACAGGGACGCCATCTGCCGCCATGACCCCCGTGTGAACTGCAACCACTGCTGGCCCAGGTGGGATGTGACCATGCGGATCTTGCCGAACTCGCGCGAGTCCGTGACCGACTTCAACCACCGGAACGTGCCAGTACCGTGCCGCTGATAGCTGACACCGCAGACCTTGCCACTGACATCGCGGGCCGCGATCAGCTTGTTGGCGTCGACGACGCTGGTGACCATTGGCTTGTCGACCAAGACGTGGAGCCCCGCTGCCAAGGCGTCGAGAACCTGCTGCGTGTGCAAGGTGTGCGGAGTGGAAATGATGACGGCGTCCAGGCCGCCCGCCGCCAAGAGCGACTGGTACTCCGTGTGCACAGGACAGTGCTTGGTGTCGGGATACGCCTCGTGCGTGCGTTGAATCTGCACCGGGTCGTTGTCGTTGAGAGCGACCACCCGCGCTCCCGGAACTTTGGAAAGAAGTGACAGGTGGTGGCGCATGAATCCGCCACACCCGATCAGGCCAAAACGCACATCGCTGGACATCGCGGACTGTTTACCTTGCTGGCGGCAGAGTTGTCATATCTGCAAGAACCTAGCAAATTCGTTGAAGTTTGTTTGGCATGGCACCGAAAAGAATAGAGGCGGCGGTTGGGGGCCGCCAAGGGTTGTGTCATGAACTTGGGCTTGGGTCGGCTGGGAGCCGCTGTGTCGATGTGCGCCGTCGTGGCGACGTGTCTGGCCGTTTCTGGGGCTCACTTGCGCTACTTGCAGCCCAAGATGGTCGCTGAACTGGCCAAGGCAGCCAGCCAAGTGGAAGCGGGCAGTCTGGAAGAGGCGGACGCACGGCTTGACCTCGTCTTGGTCCGTGGCAAAGTGAACATCAGCTTGGACACCGCGCGCCTCACCATCGCCGAGCGGGTCGCCGCTGAGAAGGCCTTCGCCGACGCTGTCGACATGTGGCGTCAAGAGCTGGGTGACGACGTTACTTTCCAGGTCGTGCCGCAAGAGATGGCCCAAGTACGCTTTCGATGGTCGGACGGCCAAGCCGTCGGAGGCCGGTGCGCTGGCCATGCCGTCTGGTCGCGGCAGGTCTGGCGGGCCGGCGAAGGATTTCGGTCGGACCTGAGTGCCGACGTCGAATTGGCGTTGTACGGCTCTGACGGAGGGAACCTCCCCCAAGAATCTTTGGTGCAAGCAGCCGCCCATGAACTGGGCCACATCCTGGGCATGGACGACACCGGACGACGAGGCGACTTGATGGGCCCCGTCCGCCCCGGCCGCCCAGTCAGCCAGCTTTCCTCCCATGAGCGCGAGGCCTTGGACGCCCTGCGCAGCGAGGGCAAAGAACTGGCGCAGGTCTGCTTGCTTCAGCGGCTTTCCATGTCCTGGTAAGGTGGTCTGGCTAACCCCAGCCGACCAATGAACCTCCGCAACCTCGTGGCCGGCACCTGTGCTGTCGGCGCTGGCATGCTGCTCTATGGCGGCCTGGTCGAGGCGGTCACCCTCCGGAAGGAAAGGAAAACGCTCCGGCTCCCACGCTGGCCCAGCCACTTGAGCGGCTACCGCATCGGCCTGATGGCAGATTTGCATTTGGGCCACAAAGACCACTTCCGGATGGCCCGGGAGGCGGTGGACTGGCTGGTTGCCGAAGACCCCGACGTGGTCGTGCTGGCCGGCGACATCCAGAACCTCCACCGACCCTGGCTGGCCGAGAAGATCGGCGAATGTCTTGCACCACTGCGCCACTTTGATGGGCGGGCGTTTGGTGTTTGGGGGAACCACGACTACTGCGGCGGCGACCCCCGGCACCTGACCCGGACTTTGGCCTCGTGCGGTGTCCGGATGTTGGAGAACGAGTTGGTTGTGCACGACGGGATCAATTGGATCGGCGTCGACGATGCCTTGGCCAGCAGGTCCGACCCTTATTCGCCCATCCTGGATAGCGACCCCAACCTGCCGACGGTAGTCCTCTGGCACGAAGGCGACATGGTGGACCACTTGCCGCAAGGCCCGGAGCTCATGCTCAGCGGCCACAGCCACGGGGGGCAGTTCACCTTTCCCGGCGGGATCGCGCCAATGACTTCGACTTATGGCTCCAAGTACCTGCGTGGCTACTTTCCCCAAGCCCCGGTGCCGCTCTATGTCTCCCGAGGGATCGCCGTCACGGGGCCCCCGAGCAGGTTCTGTTGCCCGCCGGAAGTTGCGATAATTTCATTGTAATTACAACTACTTTCCCTGGGAAGTGCGCCGACTCTTTCCGAAACTAAATCTGGAGAGAAGAGTCCAGATAGTTTTCCGGGCTCCCATGACTTCATCTGGGGTTCTATACGTGAAAAGTACGATTGAAAATCTTGCGGTCGCAAAGAAGTTGGCGTTCCTTGTCGGTATCCCGCTCCTGTTGCTCTTGGTGGTTGCCGGCCTCACATCCCGCGATCTCAATGAAGCCAAGCACTTCGTCGCCGTCGAATCTACGAAGTCGACGGTCGGCATGTATAACGCGGGCGAACTGCGGTCACACCTCTATAAGGTCATCAGCTGGACTTTCAGGTCGTTGGCCACGAAAGACCCGAATGTCAAAGCGACGGTCGACAAGCAGCTAGACGACAATATCAAGGACATCGAAGAACATCGAGGCAACTTGAAAACAGCGGCGCAGGGCACGTCGAGAGAGTCCGAGGTGACGTTCGTCTCGGGCCAAATCGATTCGTTGTTGGCTGCCGTCCAGGCAGCCCGGGCAGGAGCGACAGACAAGGTCGGTACTGCCAAGTCTGCACAGAGCTTCGAAGAGTTCCTCGTCAAATTCGACAAGGCGTTGGAGGACCGGGAGGAGAAGATCAGCGAGGGCTACCACGACACGTCACTGAAAGACAACACCAAGTCGGTGGCTAGCCTAGACCGGACTGCGGTTGTGCTGTGGTCGGCGACCGCCTTCAGCTTTTTGGCCGCAACCTTCGTCTTCTTCCAGATCAAGAAGTCATTCGACGGGCCGGTCAAGGCGTTCACCGACCGGATGGTCTCCGTCCGCGACCATTGTGCGACAAACCTGGAGGCAGGAATCCGGGCCTTGGCAGCAGGGGACCTGACGTACGACGTCCAGCCAGCTACTAGTGCATTGCCGACTGGCCGAAAAGATGAATTTGGCAAGCTCTCGGATCTCTTCAACGAAGTCTTGGCCAAGCTGCAGGCGGCAATCGGCTCATACAATGATTCGCGGTTCAGCCTTTCGGACCTTGTCCGCCATGTGTCGCAGCAGGCTACCGACGTGCAAGAGACCAGCGCCGGCGTGGCCGCCGCTGCTTCTCAAAGCGGCAACGCCGCCACCGAGATCGCCGAAGCCAGCCAACGCTTGGCCCAGGGTGCTACCGATGCGGCCGGAGTCATGGACACCTTAAACAACGAAGTGAACCAGGTCGGCCAAGGCAGCCGGAACCAGGCCAAACTGATCGCCGACACGGAGGCCGTCTTGGAGAAGGCCGGCGAGGGGATCACCGGCGTCGCCGGTGCGGCCCAGCAAGTGTCGGCCCTGGCC
>JAFDWT010000050.1 GCA_018268335.1 Armatimonadota bacterium
CAGCCGTCAATACGGGCGGCCTCCTCCAGTTCCATAGGGATCGTAGAAAAGAACTGCCTGAGCAAGAAAACGTTGAACGCACTGGCAAAGAAGGCAGGCACCCAGAGCGGGAGCAAGGTGTCGATCCAGCCGAGGCCCCGGAAGATGAGGAACCGTGGCATCATCGTCACTGCCGCTGGCAGCATCATCGTCGCCAGCATCAGGTTGAAGAGTTGGTCACGCCACGGGAACCGGAGTCGGCCGAACCCGTAGGCGACGACCGACGACGACAACACCGTCCCAATGACCGACATGATGACGATCACCAGCGTGTTCTGGAGGTAGCGTAGGCCGTAGTTCGTCTCGAACGGCATCCACTCCAGTGCCTCGGTGTAGTTCTGCCACCGAAGGCCGACCTGGCGGACCGGATCAAACTTTTCAGGCACGTCGACGAACCGCTTGCCCTTGAGCGCCTCAGGCTCCATGACCTCAGCCTCGCGCTTGCCGTCGGTCCGCTCCTGGATGGTAAACGCCGTCACCTTCGTCCCGTCGAGCTCGTAAGTCCAAATCGGCTGCTGCCGCAGCTCTTTGCCGACTTCACTCTTTTGGGCAGAGAAAGTGCGGCCACGCAGCAGGTACGGACGCTCGATCTCAAGCTCCATCTTGCCGTCCGAGGATTCGCGTGTGACGTTGGCGAGCACAGACCGGCCATCGAGCTTGGCTCGGACCAATGGACGCTCCGGGTCGTCGTATTCGTGGGTCAGCTGGACCTTAGGCACCCAAACAACGCCGTTGACATTGGCCATGTCGCGGTCTTCTTTGAAGCTGGTGATAAGCATCCAAGCGAACGGGATGCCGAACACCACGCAGCCAGCCAGCAGGACGATGTGCTGGACGACCTTGGTCGCCAAGCCCTTGGCTCTGGCCCGCTGCTGGACGAGGGCCATGACATACACGGCCACCAGAGCAAGCGCGATCAATCCGACTAGAGTCGATGGCTGGACGTGCAGCGCACCTCGAAAAATCGTCGCCTCGGCCTTCCACTTCCAGAACCAGTACAAGCCCACGACCGCCGAGGCCGCCCACCATCCGGCGGTCCGCCAAGACGTGGCCGCTTGTTCGGTCGTCACCGCACTGGTCGCTCGGGCCGCGTTGTTGCCCGCCATCAGGACACCTGCGACAACCAGCCAGCCTGGGAACGGCATGTAGAGCCAGGCCAACGGAATCCAGAATCCAGGTTCGACAGCACGGCCTAGCTCCGCAGGAACGAATTGGCCGGCAAGGGCAAGCAACCCGCCAACCCACGCGCTCTTGACCGCCGAAGCGGCGAGTGCTCCGCCAAAACTACGGGTCGCCGCCATGCGCACCACGCACGTCAGAGCGTGGAACAGGAAAGCCCACCCAGCCCACTTCGCCAGCGTCGCGGCCAGGAACAGCCAAGACGCGCTCACTTGTCCACCTCGTAGTGCACCCAACGCTTGCTGAGCACGAACTGGAACCCGGTGATGGCGATGATGATCAGGAACAACACCCACGCGAACGCGCTGGCGTATCCCATACGGAACTGGCCGAAGGCGGCGAGAAACAGGTGGTAGACCGGCATCGCCAACGAATCGTTCGGGCCAGTGTTCAGGCCCTGGGTGATGATGAAGACGCTGTCAAAGGTCTGTAGCACCGAAATGACACCCATGACCGAGCTGAAGAAGATGAGCGGGCTCAGTTGCGGCAACGTGATGCTGAAAAACTGCTGTCGGCTACTGGCGCCGTCGATCGAAGCCGCCTCATAGAGCGTGGTCGGCACGCCCTTGAGGCCCGCCAGCCACAGGATCATCCCACTGCCCGCGCCCCATAGGCCGATCATGATCAGAGACGGCTTAGCCCAACCCTCCACTGCCAACCACCCAGGCGGTGCCGTCATGAACCACTTCGAGATCGTCGCTTGCCAGATGAAGTTCAGGATGCCCCGGTCTGGGTTGGAGTTGAGAATCCACATCCACAGGAAGACAGTGGCCACCGCCGGGGTGATCGACGGCAAATAGAACGCGGTCCGGTAGAAGCGCAACCCCCGCACGCCGGTGTTGAGGATCAGAGCGATCGCCAGGCCAGTGATGATGCCCAGCGGAATACCGATCCCAGCCAAGTAGGCGACGTTGTAGAAGCACTTCTTCACCATCTCCCAGTCGCCATGGAAGATGTCGTTGTAGTTGTTCAGACCGACAAACCGGGCCTCGTTCAAGACGTCGTACTGGGTGAAACTAAACACCAACGAGGCCAACATCGGGCCAAGCGTGAAGATCAGGAATCCGATAAGGAACGGGCTGATGAACAGGAAACCAGCCCTGGCCTCCTGCCCGCCGACGCGGCCCAGCTTGACGCGCCCCAAGGCCACAAACGCCCCCAAGATTGCCGCCAGCACAAGAACGACGCCAACGATCCCCACAGTGTTCAGGTTGACTTTGGCGAACTTCGTCCGCTGCAGGTGTTCGTCGATGAGCTGCTGGACTTTGCGTTGCCCGTTTTGTAGGGCCTGGGTCGATGTCTCTGCGTGCCTGGTCGCTTGCTCAATGGCTCGGACATGCTCGTCCCACAAGGTCTGAGCGACAAACGTCGGGGGCCGGATGTGCGCAAACGGCATCATGGAGACGTGCACGCGCAATGCCTCTTCGAAGACGCTGTCACCCGCTGCGAACTCCTTGACGATCGCCTCAGTCGCCTTGATGTGGGCCTCGATGCGCGGGATGTAGCGGCGTCCCTGGCTACGGTCGTAAGCTGACTGCTCGCGAGCGTTCAGCATCCGCGCTTCGTAGGAGTTCACCCACTTCAGCCATTTCCAGGCCTCTTCTCGATGCCGCGCACCGCGCGGGATGACCCAAGCGAAACCGCCAGCCCAGGTGATGAAAGTGTCCTTCTCGTTCTTAAAGGCACCTTGGTGGGTAAATCTGTCGTCAGGCACAGGGGCGGGCGCAGTCCCCATGTCCAGGCGAGGGTTCCAGCGCGAATAGTTCTTGATGTTCCAGTCGCCGTTGATCTGCATGGCGACCTGGCCAGTGACGAAGGGGTCATTTTCATTCCCCCTAAAACCAGCCTCGAACTTCTTGGCGTCGTCCATGCCGCCCAAGATGTCGTAGCCCCGGATCATGAACTCCAGCGCCTCCTTGGTGCGCGGATTGTCCATGGTGCACTTGGTGCCGTCCGGCGACATGAACTCCCCTTTCATCTGGAACGAGTACAGGTAGAGCCAACTGTTGCCGTAGTTCGGCATGAACCCGGCGACCTTGAGCGATCCGTCCTTGTTTTTCTCCGTCAGGACCTTGCTGTAAGCCAGCGTTTCCGACCACGTGCGCGGTGGTCTTTCCGGGTCGAGCCCAGCAGAGCGAAGTTCTGCGGCCTTGCGCTTGAAGATGGCCCGGTTGTAGTAAAGGATGCGGTTGTCGGCGGCGGTCGGGATGCCGTACACCTTGCCGCCATAGCGGGCCTCTTCCCAGACGGCAGGGTAGTACTGGTCGGGCGTAGGCGTCTCAGGATCCTTTCCTTTGTCACGCTCGATCAGGTCGTCCAGTGACTGGAAAGCGCCGCGTTCCGCCCAGTCAGAAATCGTGAAGCGGTCTTGGTAGACCGCATCTGGCGGCACCTCGCCGACAATGGCGGTGAGCAGCTTCTGTGGGCTCATTCCGCCCGCGCCCATGGAAAGCAACCGGACTTTGATGCCAGGGTTGCGCCGTTCGAACTCGCGGACGACAGCGTCTTGGCCTTTCTCCTGCGGCGAGATCGCCAGGCCCCAGATTGTGAGGAGCTTCCGTCCTTGAGAGTCTTTGTCCTCGGCAAACCCGACCGTCACCAAGAAGACAAAGAGGAGAGTCGTAAGGAACTTAACCATCTTCAGAGATGCGTCAACCACCAGCGAGAGGTCCTTTAGTCCCGCGAGGCTCTCCCTATCCTACTTGAAACAAGCTCAAACAATTGCCGGTGAATACGATTCTTGCAATTGCCGCCCTTGATTGATGAATTGTTGATGCCATAATTCTCATTGACGGAGAAATCCGTCAGATTCCTGGTCGAACATCCGCAAGGGTGGCGGGGGATCCAGTCCCGGGGTGAACTGCCTGCGAAGGCAGAGAGTGGTTTCTAGGCTCTAACCCGACAGCTAACCTCGTAGACCTAAAGCTAGAGACCTGGCATGGGCCAGATGTGGAGTCCTCCCAAGGGATTCTTCACAGGTGACCGGGCCGACGGGCGACAATGATGTCGCGACGAGGTAACGCCGGCGTATCGCCACCCGCGGTCTCGGGCCGGAATCGCAGACGATGCTCAGTGTCGTGCGGTGCCGTTGGAGACCGCCGGGACAGGCTGGACACTACCCAGCCACTGGTCCCCGACACTAGCGACGAGAGCGCGTCGGCGGGACCGGGACGAGACAGCACCGACCATGGCTTCTTTGCTGCCGTCAACGGCGGAGAGGCAGGCCGCAAGGCCATCAGGACGTGTCGTCCTCCGTGTCATGGCGTGAGGGCCCTTCGAGGAAGAAGGGCCCTCCGTCTTTTAAGGCTGCTCTGTCTGGCCGCCCACCGACGTAGAATCGGCCATGCGCCGTCCGCCGCCCATTGTCGCGATCTTTCTGACGGTGCTCCTGGACATGCTGTCGTTCAGCATCGTCATCCCCGACGTGCAGATCCGCGTGGAAGCGCTGACCCACTCACACTATCCGGCGGCGATGGCCGGGATACTCAACGGCCTCACTCTGGCAGTCTTCAGTATCGCCCAGTTCGCAGTCGCTCCCTATCTGGGACAGATCAGTGACAGGATCGGCCGGCGGCCTGTCTTGCTTGTCACCTGTGCCATGTCGGTGCTGGCTGCCGTGCTCTACGCCTATGCCGGGTCGCTGCCGATGATATGGCTCTCTCGCATCTGCTTGGGGATCGCCGCCGCCAATATGGGCGTGGCCCAGGCCTACATCAGCGACGTGACGGAACCAGAAGCCCGAGCCAAGTCCATGGGCATGCTGGGCATGGCGTTCGGCATCGGCTTCATGTTCGGCCCCCCTTTGGGAGCCTGGCTGCTTGATGTCGGCCACGGAACGCCACTCGCCCTTGGCTGGGCGTCCGCTGCTTTTGCCTTGGTCAACCTACTTTTCATCGTCTTTGCCTTACCTGAGTCCAAACAACAAGAACCGGCACAAGAAAATCCAAAAATCGGCAGGCTCGACGCGGCCATGCGGGCCTTCTCCGACCCCCGCTTGGCACCCCTGCTGCTCCTCTTCTTTGTCGCAAATCTGGCGTTTTCGAACCTGGAAAGCACCTATTATCTGGTCGGCAAAGACGTGTACCACCTTAGCGTGAAATCGACGACGCTCGTCCTGATTGTCGTCGGCGTCGTGTCGGCGGTCATGCAAGGCGGCGTGCTGAGACTATTGGTGCCTCGCTTTGGTGAGCTGGCCTTGGTCCGAACGGGCTACTTGTTGACCGGGCCGTCTCTCTTCACAGTACCGCTAGTTCAGCCGTGGCTACCCGTCATCCTGGGAGCCGTTGCTATCGGGATCGGATCTGGCATGACCGGCCCTTCAGTACTCAGCCTGGTGTCCCAAGCCGCCGACAAAGAGGTGGTCGGTGAAGTGATGGGCGTCACCGGAT
Source organism: Armatimonadota bacterium (assembly GCA_018268335.1). GTDB lineage: Bacteria > Armatimonadota > Fimbriimonadia > Fimbriimonadales > Fimbriimonadaceae > JAHBTB01. The sequence continues at coordinate 5,607 of JAFDWT010000050.1, forward strand.
CCCTCGGAGCTGTCGCCCGCATCGCCGGCCCCGTGCTGGCCAACGCACTGTACAAGTTGAGCCCGGTCTTTCCCTACGCGCTGGCGGGAACAATGATGCTGGTGCCGCTCGCCCTGGCCTGGCGCTACCGCCTGCCCGAGCCGTCCGAATCGGCCGCCACCTGACGGCGGTATCCTTGACAGTGATGCGCGTACGAGGCCTATTGCATGGCTGATCGACGTCGAGACATGGTCTCCGCGGTATTCGGCCTCCTGACCTTTCTGGTCGGCCTCGGCCTGATCCTGTTCGCCTTCAAACTGGCGTTTGACATCTTCACAGTGCCGCCTCGCTTAGCCCTTGACGTCAAGCCCGGTGTGCCCGTGGCGCTCGACAAAGCGGCCGACGGCATGTTCCAGGTCGTCGTGAGGGTCGTCCTCCTGGTCGCCATGGCCGGCTTCGGCTCGATGGTCGCCAACCGCGGCATCAAGCTCTACGCGGCCGAAAGAGGCCGCGACAAGCCAAAAGGCGACTAGACCTTGACCATGGGCCGGTCAGGGTTCACGTCGCCGTCGATCCAGCCTTCCAGAATCAGGGCCTCAATCCCTTCGACCACAAGCCCCCCGGCGTCTTTTGGCAGCAACCGGTCGTGGTGGACGATCCCGTTGACCGCCGTCACAACCGCCGTCGGGCCATCGGTCGTCCGCTGCAGAGCGTTGATGATATGGATGAACGAGTCGACAAGCGGGAGGATCTTGTTACCCTTGCGCCAGCAAGGGACTTTCTTGACTCTGCCGTCGCGGTAGCTCGCAAACACGTCCTCGATAGCACCGTCGATGTTTAGTTTCCACCGGTTGGTCTTCGTCATCTCCCACTCCGGCTGATAGCCCCCCAACTCCGCCGTCAGACCCTTGAGGCCTACGATGCGGTAAGTGAGCGCCGTGGCTAGGCCAGGCTCCTCGACCGTGAACCCGCCGCTGGCCAGCCAGCGAAACGCCGTCTCCCGGTCGAGTGAGACCCCAGCCGTCTCTGCGATCTCGATGCAATAGTCGCGCAAGTCGGTGAAGTGACCATTGGACGTGTACCAAAAGTCAGCGAACTGCATGTGGTGCCGGATCTGCTTGCGGTGTCCGTCGTCGTATTGCTCCTTCACCCACTGCGGGTCGAGTTCGCCCTTCTCTAGCTCCAAGATGGTGTAAGCGACCTTTCGACCACTCGTATGGGCCAATGTCATGCCGGCGGACAGAATCGGGTCGGCGAAACCGCAGCAGTCGCCGGCCAGTAGCCAGTTGTCGCCGGTCAGGCGTTGCGAAACGAAGTTCCAGTCCTTTGTGGCATTGATCTCTGGTTCTGCCGTCGCGTTGGACAGCAACTTGGCCACCAGAGGCTCCTCTTTGATTGCTTTTTCAAAGATCGCCTCAGTCGAAAGGCCGCTAGACTTAAAGTAGTCGGCTGGCAACACTAAGCCAACGGAAGTCCGAGTCTCCGTGATCGGAATGAACCAGATCCAACCCCAACCCAGGCTCATAATCTGGATGCGAGTCGCGCCCTTGCCAATGGTCACCGCCCATTCGGCGTCTTGGTAGTACTTCCAAATGGCAATGTTGCGCAGGGCAGTCGGCGCGTCGATCTCGACGCCCATGGCGCGGCGAAGCAGACCGACGTCACCAGAAGCGTCCACGTAGTACCGCGCTTCCACCTGGTCTTCACCGCTTGCGCTCGAAATCGCAAAGCCAGTGACCCTGTCGCCATCTTTCTCGACCGTACGGACGGCCGTCTCCTCCATGACTCTGCAGCCCACGCTGGCGGCATGGTCCAGCAAAACCTTGTCGTAAATCGACCGGTCCACTTGAAACGCGGTGTCTTTGCGCTGCCCTGTGAACTTGGCTGGCCTGGGCTCGTCGACCCAAATCTCTTCAGGGACAAAGTCGTTGCGCCAAATCTCGTCCTTGTTGCCCCACTTGAAGTTAGCGCCGATTTTGATCGGAAACCCAGCCGCTTCGACCTTATCCCAGACCCCCATCTCGTCCAGGATGCGGGAAATCGCTGGCAAGTGGCTCTCGCCGACATGGTCACGCGGAAACTTCTCGCGCTCCAAGATCAGCACATCTAGGCCGGGGTTGTACTTCTTCAGCAGGGTGCCGACCGTTGTGCCCGCAGGCCCGCCACCAATGATCGCAACATCAGTCTTCAACATGGACTCCAAGTAGACGCGCTGGCCCGGCGAATCCGCCAGACACTCACCTGTCCATTTTGCACCGCGACCAGGCTCTGCGCTACGTCACCTTGATGAACGGCCTGTCCGGATTGACTGTGCCCTTAATCCAGCCTTCCAGCAGAAGGGCCTCGATACCTTCGATGGCCAGTAGTGGTGCGTCGTGCATGCCTATGCCGTCCTGTGTCGCCATAGCATTGACCGTCTCTTCCAGAATCTTGATGCTGTCAGTGTTCCGATGCAGCGCGTTCAAAAGGTGTTTGAACACGTCGACGATCGGCAGGATTTTTGGCCCTCGTTTGAGGCATGGGATTTTAGCAACTCGCCCTTCGAGATAACGGGCAAAGACATCCTTCTTGACACCGGTCAAATCCAATTTATAGCTGTTGGTTTTCGTCAGCTCCCACTCCGGCGCGGCGACTCCCATGTTCGTTGCCAACACCTTGAGGCCGGACACTCGGTAAGTCAGTGCTGCGGCGACTCCTGGTTCGTCGATCGTGAAACCACCAGTGGCCAACCACTGGAAGGCTGTTTCGGGATCGAGGTTGACTCCTGCTGTGTCGGCAATCTCGCGACAGTAATCCTTCAAATCCTTAAAGTGCCCGTTGCTGGAGTACCAAAAGTCGGCGAACTGCATGTGGTGCCGAATTTGCGCTCGGTGCCCGTCGTCGTATTGGAACTTGAGCCAAGCTGGATCGACTTCTCCACGCTCAAGCTCCATGATGGTGAAGGCGACTTTGCGCGCACTGGTGTGTGCCAGCGTCATTCCGGCAGATAGGATCGGGTCTGCAAATCCACAGCAGTCGCCGGACAAAAACCAGTTCTCGCCGCACAATCGGTCGGCAATGAAGTTCCAGTCCTTCGTTGCGGTGATTTCGGGCTCAGGAGTCGCTTCTGCCAGCAGGCCGGCAATGAGCGGTTCCTCGCGAATCGCTTGCTCATAAATCTCGCTGACCGACTTGCCTGCCTCCTTGTAATAGCCAGCTGGCAAAACAAGGCCGACGGACGTCCGGGTCGGCGTGATTGGGATGAACCACATCCACCCCCAACCCAGGCTCATGATCTGGATGCGCGTCGCTCCGCGACCCAGTGTCACCGCCCACTCGGCGTTCTGCCAATACTTATAAATAGCAATGTTGCGCAAGGCAGTCGGCGCGTCGACAGGAATGTCCATCGCCCGCCGCAGGAGCCCGCTGTCTCCCGAAGCATCGACAAAGTACCGCGCTTCGACACTGCCGACGCCATTGTCGACTTCCAGCGCTGTGACCCGGTCACCTTCGCGAACAACAGACTTGACACTTGTCTCCTCGAAGACCTTGCACCCCAACTCCAGGGCATGGTCCAGCAAGATCTTGTCGTATATCGACCGGTCGACTTGGAACGCCGTCCTCGTACGCTGGCCCTGGAACGTATTGGGGCGTGGGAGGTCTTGAAACGTCTCCGCCAATAGGAAATCGGTATGCCACAGGTCGTTGCGCGACCCCCACTTGAAGGTCGCGCCTACTTTGATTGGGAAGTCCGCCGCCTCGACCTTGTCCCACACTCCCATCTCGTTCAGGATCGCCGAAATGGCTGGCAGGTGGCTCTCGCCAACATGGTCGCGCGGAAACCTCTCCCGTTCAAAGATGGCCACGTCCATTTCTGGGCGGTACTTTTTGATGAAAGCACCGATGGTCGAACCAGCAGGTCCGCCGCCGATGATCGCCACGTCCGACTTCAACATGGCAGCCCGCTCATCCTTCGATCACGGATGCGATCTGCACTTTGGGATCGATAAAATCTTTGTTCCAGTCGATGTTGGGAGTCCGCGGAATGTCTTCTGGCTTGAGAAGGGGCGCGCTCTTGTCCACCGATCCAGTCACCCAACCTTCCTTCAGCAACACTTCCAGCGACTCAAGGCCGCTGAGGGCTGCGACTGGTCCGTATTGCGCACTGTATTGACGCAGCATCTTAATGATGCCGCCCAATGTTGTCTCCCTCTGCAGGATTTCGAAAATCACGCGGAAGCCACCAGTCAGCGGCAACTTGGTCTCCCCCTTGCAGAGGACGCGGCCGACTTTGATCCTGCCGTTCTCATATTGCGGTGACTTGTCCGCGACGACATCGTCCATGTTGAGGTCGAACACGTTGACCTTAGTGATCAACCACTCCGATTCTTCTTGGAAAAACATTGACTGGATGTTCTTGATCTGTTCGATGGAGTGCCCGGCGAGGCCAGCACCTGCCGTCTCAAGTGAGACAAACCCGCCAGTTCCCAGCCACTGCCAGGCCGACTTGGCGTCCATATTCATGCCGGCCTCCTTCGCGATCTCACCCGTGTAGTCGACCAGATCGGAGAAGTGACCGTTGCCCGTGTACCAAAAGTTCGCGAACCTGATATGTTGCAGTACGCGCTGGGCTTGGCGGTCATGGTACGTCGTCTTCATCCAAGCCGCATCTAGTTCGCCACGCGCCAGTTCGGCAATCGTGTAAGCACACTCCTTGGCGCCGACCATCGTCATGGTAATCCCGGCGGCCAAAATCGGATCGGCGAACCCGGCCGACTCGCCCACCAGAAACCAGTTCTCGCCCACTGTCCTTTTGGCTGCAAACGACCAGTCTTTGGTGGCCTTGACCTCGCCAAGCTGCTTGGCGTTCGCGACCAGCGAAGAAATCCTCGGCTCAGACATCACCGACTTGATGTAGAGGTCGGCCGGTCGAAGTCCGGTCTCCTTGTAGTAGTCCGCTGGGCAAATGAGGCCGATCGAGGTGCGAGTCGGCGAAATTGGAATGAACCATATCCAGCCATAGCCGAGACTCATAACTTGGACTCGAGTCCCACCCTTGCCGATACTGACCGCCCACTCAGCGTCGTCCCAGTGGTCCCAAATCGCAATGTTGCGTAGCTGAGGCGGCTCTTCGACCTCGACGTTCATGGCCTTGCGAATAATCGCCGCCGAGCCCGAAGCATCGACGTAGTAGTCAGCCGTGACCAAGTCCCCCGACGATGTGACCAGGCCGGTCACCTTGTCGCCCTCTGTTTCTACTTTGGTGACACCGGTCGCCTCGCGGACTTGGCATCCCAGGCTTTCAGCATGGTCAAGCAAAATCTTGTCGAACTTCGCCCGGTCGACTTGCCAAGCCGCCCGTCCGCGCCAAGTTCCGTACTTGCCGGGTCGAGGCTCGTCTTCGATGACCTCTGCTGTCTCCAACAGGTTAAAGTCCCACAGTTCATCCGAACAACCCCACTTATAGGTCGCCCCGATTTTGATGGGGAAGCCGCCCGCCTCGACCTTGTCCCAAGCGTTTATTTCGTCCAGGATCCTGCCGATTGTGGGCAGCAGGCTTTCGCCAATGTGCTCACGCGGAAACTTCTCCCTTTCCAGCAAGACGACGCTCAGGTTTGGCGCATGGGTCCGGAGCATCGAAGCGACCGTCGTCCCTCCCGGGCCACCACCGATGACGGCGACATCGAAGTGATTTGACATAGGTAGAAAAAATTATAGCGTCGGCCCAGACGTGTCCGGGCCGACGCACTTGTCGTTACTTGGCGCCAGCAGGTGCGGGAGTCGCACCGGGTTTGCCAGCGTCTTGTCGGGCACCCTTCATCTTCTCCTGCATTCCTGCAAGACTTGGGGGGCCATTGCCGAGCGCCTTGCGCATCTTGGCGTCCTCGTTGGCAGTCGGACCGCTTTCGCCGCATCCGACCAGCAACATCAGGCCAAAACCGCACAGGAACAGGGTCAGCTTCTTCATGATCCGTTGGGCCAGAACGCCTTGATAGCCTTCGAACCATCACCCAGGGTGATGGTCGTGCCCATCAGCGAGCGCCATGCGGACGCCTTAGCGTGACCGTCTGTACCGGTCCAGACCGTCATGCCAGTCGGCTCCTTTGCGTTGGCTGGCAAGCTGCCGGGCCACGGGTAGTAACCGACCGTCGGGCCGTCGTTGTCGCGGAAGCGGGCGATCGGCGCCGTGGCGGTCAGCTTACAACCATAGGTGTTGGCTTCGCACCAACCCCAATAGAGGTCGAAGCTGTCGGCGTTGTCCTGTTGCCACATGAAGTCATAGTTCGACGCTTGGGCGATCATGACTTGGTCAGCCGGGTTGTTGACGGCCGTGGTGCTCAGCGACGGCGTGCTGCCGTCCTTATAGCCATAGGCCGACCAGATGCCTCCTGCCGAGTAGTTGCCGACACCAGCGATGCCGTCGTACTTATAGACTTCACCGTTGGTCATGGCAGCACCCGTGGTGCTCGTACCGAACGTATAGTTGCTGAACGAACCGTCGGTCGCAGCCTGTCGCGGGCCCATGCCCCACAGACCGTAGATCGAGAAGTTGTAGCCGCTGTCGTTGGTGCCAATGTCAACTGGGATCGGGCCCGTCGGGTCAAGCAGGATGCCCCAGTTCTTCATGTACGGCTGCTGCACGTAGCTGAAGGGGAACTCTTGCCAGGCGTTATTGAACTGGATGACCGGGGCGAAGTTGTCGTCATAGTCACCCGTGTACATCAGCTGTGCCAGAGCCATCTGCTTGGCACCGCTGATCGCCACAGAACCCTTGGCAGCGCGCTTGGCCTGGGCAAAAACTGGGAAGAGGATCGCCGCGAGGATCGCGATGATCGCAATGACAACAAGAAGTTCAATCAACGTGAATGCACGCTTCTTCATCTTTCTCATATTAGTTTCTCCGAATATACGAACGGTTTGATTTCTAAAGTCTGTCTTGGCTTGTCGGTCGAGCCGCAATCAGCAAGTGGCGCTTCGAGCAGCATGTGCCGGAAACTGGTCGAGGAGCCGCCTTCCATTTTCTGGAGAAGCAGTTCCACAGCCAGTTCGCCGATACGCTCGAACTGTTGGCAGCATGAGGTGAGGTTTCCGCCGCCAGCGACCCAGCGGAGCGAACCGTCAAAACCGAGGACCGACATGTCCCGCGGTACCGAAACACGGCGGTTTTGAAGCGCCTCATACACTTGCAGCGCGATCTGGTCGTTGACACCCACGATCGCGGTCGGTGGCGAACTCAGGGCGAGCAGGCTGTCGACAAGGGCAGCCACCTCGGCCGGTTCGTCGGTCCTTCCCCGGCACACTAGGTCGGGGTCGAACGGGATGCGGCCGGCTTTGAGTGCGCGGCGATACCCGGCTTCGCGGTCGCGGACGGTCGATGCCAAATCCTGGTTTGTCACATAGGCGATGCGGTTGTGCCCCAGATCGACCAGGTGCTTGACGCCAGCCTGGGAAGCCGACAAGTTGTCGGTACCGACAAAGTCACCTTCCAACGAGGCCGGTGGCAGGCGGTCCACAAAGACCATCGGGATGCCAGCCGCACGCACCTCTTCCAGTGCCTTGCTGTTGCGCTCAGCTCCCAGATACCAAAGGATGACTCCGGCGGCGTGACTGTCTTTGGCCACGTCGAGCAAGAACTTATGCTCGCCGGCCAGGCAATCCTCGAAATCGGGTGAATTCGAGGCGCTACCCACGACTAACCGCACGTCCGAGGGGATGTCGACAGACTGGATCCCCTTCAAAATCGACGCTGCTGTGAAGTAGGCGGTGTTAGGCCAGAGCCAGATAAATACGTGCTTTGGTCCAGATTGGTTCTTCCTCGTCCTCACCCACGCGCCCTTTACAACGGGTCGGCAATTGGGCTTGCACGAGATCAATCCAAGCTGGTCCAACTCCTGGATCGCCTGCCTAACGACGAGGCGGCTGACGTGCAACTCGGTGGCTAGGCTCCGCTCACTCGGGAGGCTGCGGCCCGCACCATATGTGCCGCGTTCGATCCGCGACCTCATCTCGTGGACGATGGCGTGGACCATTGGGGAGTTGTCACTCATACCCCTACCCTCCTTTTTCTGAGCACTTCATCGAGCATCAGCAAGTTCAGGCATTGTAACACAAGCGAACCGAATATGCCAAAAGTTTCTGAAGAATTATTCTGGTCTTGGTCTGGTGTTTGAACCTAAATTGCCTCAACTGACCCGTCAGGTCTTCGACCAACCGCATCCAATCTTCCAGAAAATGACGCGGAAAGAAGATCTCCTTTGGTCTCTTTTGGTCTACTCACTGTATGGCTGGCACGGGTAGCTCCATCGTGGTGGCGGGCCAGCGGTCCTTGGAGGCCCCGCGGGCCTGTATAATGTTGATCCGTCGTTGCGGCCCGGCTTTCTTGCTGCAGGACGTCCACGGTCGCCCAACAGGCGGCCAATCTAAGGCCGACTCAAGTCGGGATGTGGCTCAGCTTGGTAGAGCGCTGCGTTCGGGACGCAGAGGTCGAAGGTTCGAATCCTTTCATCCCGACCAAATCCTTTGGTCGGACTGGGCATGATCTCGCGGCGAGAAAGCATCCATTGACGCAATACCGCCTACAAAGACTGCTTGCCTTTAGAACCTGGCCGTAACATTCCCTTACCAATAGAAGACTCTTCAGCGGACAATGGGGGTTGGAGTCTGACTATGCGGCCCATTCGTTTCTTTGCGTTTCTTTGCACGGCGGCCACACTTGCCTCCACTGCCGCGGCTGCGCCGCAGTGGGCTTTTGCCACCAATTACCGCCAAGACCTGATGCAGATCGACATGACTTCTTCGGTGGCCGTTCCGATCGCCAACATCGGCTTCGCCGCCCGAGGTCTGGCTCAAACGTCGTCTGGCAAGCTTTACGCGACGAGCAATGGCGGCGGCCTAATTGATATCACCGGCGGAGTCGTCGTGCCGGTGGCCCCGCTCGGAGCACTGGCTATCGGAGCGCTGGACTCCCGAGGCACGACTCTTTGGGGCTACGACAACACCAGCCAGCGCATGTTCGAATACGACCCAGGCTCCCTGAGCTTCGTCCAATGGTCGCCAGTACTCGGCATCCCCAATCTGCAGGCGATGGCCATCGACGCCAACGGCGACTTTCTGTTTGTCAACAACGGCGCCTCCACCGACCAGTTCGGCAAGGTGACCAAGTCGGGCTGGACGGTCAATGTCATCAACACCAACATGGGCCTCTTCGACCATTGCGAGGCCATCGACTTCACCGCGAACGGCAAGCTCTACGCAGCGGTGCTGCAGGATTGGCGCTATGAGATCGATCCTCTGACGGGCTCAGCTATCAGCGGGTTCTGGTCCGGCATCCACCGCGACTGGTCCGACATGTCTGGCCCTGTGCCCGTCCCTGAGCCAGCAACTTTGGTCGTCATCGGCCTTGCGGCATTGAAACTTCGCCGCAAGAAGTAGTTTCGGACAGAAGGGCTAAGCTTGGCGTATGCCAGTTTGTCACTTGTCCTACTACTCGGAAGTGCTGAAGAAGCAGGCTCAGGCGACTGTACTCTTGCCGTCGCCGATAGTGCCCGGCCCGTGGCATGTCATGTACTTGCTCCATGGCCTCTCCGACGACCACACGGCCTGGACTCGCTGGACCAGCATCGAGCGGTATGTCGACGGACTCCCGTTGGTCGTCGTCATGCCCGACGGCGGCCGCAGCTTCTATGTCGATGCCGCGAACGGGCCACGTTATGGCACCGCCTTGGCGGTCGAGCTGCCGCAGATTGTACGGTCTTACTTCCCGACCAAGACCCCATGGTGCACGACCGGCCTGTCGATGGGCGGCTATGGTGCCATCAAGTTGGCGTTGGAAAGGCCCGACCTGTTCCGCTCCGCCGTGTCGCACTCCGGTGCGCTCCACTTCGGTCGGTCACTGAGCGGTCCGGACGAGGAGTTCAACCGCGAGTTCCGCCTTGTCGTCGGTGAACCAGGTCCGGGCAACCACTGTGACATCTACGGCAAGATCCTGGAACTGGCCGCCGAACATAGGCCGGCCCTCAGGTTCGATTGCGGGACCGATGACTTTCTCCTGTGGGCCAACCGCGAGTTCCACGATCACTTGATGGCGAATGGGATCAGCCACGAATATGAGGAGTTCCCCGGCGACCACAACTGGGCGTATTGGGACGAGCATGTCCAGGAGGCGGTCGCCTTCCATCGCCGCCAACTGGGATTCTAAGAGTCCTCGCTCGGGGGCCGTCGAAAGAACTGGATGTTGCAATAGAGCGGCTGGAAGCCGTTACGCTGGGCGTTGCGATGCGATACCGAGCCGGGAAGGGCGACAAACTGCACAAACGATCCTGGCCCGGCTTCTGCTAGCCGACGCTGGGTGAGGACGCGCTGTAACCCTAATCCTCGGAACTTCGGCAGTGTCGCCGCTCCGGCAAAGATGAAATCGCCGTTAACGTGCCCAAGCCCGGCCGTTGCCGCTGGCTCTCCGTCGACGGTTGCCAAGAATCGGCGGGTGTTCTTCCCGGCGGACATCAGCCGGCCCAACTCGCTGATTTCCTCATACAACTCGTCGCGGCCCGCCCAACCGGCTTCCGACACCCGGACCCATTGGCTCAGGTCGCCCGTCACCTCGACAATCTCGACACCCTTGATCGTCTCCACTTCTACGGCGGTGGCCGTCTGGGCCAAGACAGTTTCGAACTGGGCTGGCACGTAGCCCATCTCTACTGCTTGCCGCACAACTTTGGGACTGGTGAACGGGGTGATGCCGAGCTCCCAGTTGTCGGCCCGACCCTGATAGAAGTCGTCCAATACCGTCAAGTCAGCCTCCGCCGTCCGATGCCCCAATCCGAAAGCCTGGGTGATCGGCGATCCTTCGCCGGTGAAGCAGGCAAAACCTCCGCCCACCTCCAGTCCAGCAGCGTCGGGACTGATGCGGGCATAAGTCTTGGCAAAGTTGCGGAGAACAGAAACGTGAAACCGATGGATCCTGTCGATCAGTTCGTCTGTCAATAACACCAGTGCTTCATACCTTATAGCCCTCAAAAGCCATTAACAAAGACCCGTTTTGATGCCAGTAATCAGCATTTTCTAGTATTTGTCACCGTCCTCTGGAACGGAACTTGCCATAGCCTAGCTGTTGCACGCGCAGAGCCTTGCTGCCTGCAAAGACTCTTGAATATTGAGCAAAAGCTATGAATACCATCACTCTCCGCGCCGCTTTGGCGGTCGTTGCCGTTTCTGGCTCCCTTGTCGCTCTCGCTGAAGATGTGAACACAACTGACGGCCTGAAGACCGTCATCGAATCGGTTGCCCCTCTCGGCAACGGACTTCGCTATCTGAGTGGCGGCGACGGGTTGATCGGCTACGGCGCCACCTACCCGACGATGGCCGACACTCCTGCCAACCGCGCGTTCGCCATGGAGAACGCCGACCATACATGGTTGCAGTACGCACCGACCATCTATATGGCTTCGAGCAAGAAGATCGACCGCGTGTTCGCTGTCCCTGGCGTCGATCATGGTCCGAATCCGTATGAGAACCTAGAGTTCATCATCTGGGGTTCCGGTGACGGCGGTTGGACTTGGGAAGAGGGCAAGATCGACTCGATCTACCGGGACGGCTTTGACACTGCCAACACCGAGCCTGGTCATTCTGATGACTACACCAGCCTCTGGGTCTTCAAGCAGAGCTATGACCTGTTCGCCATCACCAGTGGCAACCACCTTGTTGGATACGGCCAAGACAGCGAAGGCGAGATCGATGCCTTGACTGAAGCTGTGCCGGAGCCGACCACCATGGTCGCGCTCGTTGCTGGCGCCGCTGCGATCGCCCGCAAGCGCCGCAAGTAATCGGACATCCGATCGCCGACGACAGACGGCCCGTCCGCTTACTGAGAGGACGGGCCGTTTCGTCACTTCAGCCCTTCTGCGCCCTCTTGGCCACCGACCAGAAGACGAGCTCTCCGGGAGTCGGCTCCGACTCTCCGCCAGCGTTGCTGATCGCCGCGACGACCAGGTCGAGGTCAGGATATATTGCCAGTTCAGCCCGGAAGGTGCCGTCCGACCCGTTGTGGCCGTGCTTGATCGGCAGTCCGCGCTCCTTGACGATTCCCCAGCCGCAACCGTATGAGCGGTTGCCCTCGGGGTCTTCTTGCTCACCTTTATGCAACCGGAAGACGGTCTCTGGTCGGAGCAGGCCTGCCTTTCCCTTGAGTCCGTCCAAGTGGGCTTGACCATACTTTGCCAGATCGCTGGTCGACATCCAAATGCCGCCTCCGGCACCGGCGAACATGATCGTCATCGGCCCATCAAACACGACAGGCTTCAGGCCGTCCGGCCCAGGCATGTGGCCTGACGGATGCTCTTGAGGCAAAGGGTCGATGCGTGTGAAGCTGTGCTGCAGCCGCAGTTTCTGGAACACCCTCTGCTTCAGCGCGGACTCGTAGGGCTGGCCTGTCGCCACCTCAATGACTTTGGCAAGAACCGCATAGCCTGCGTTGCTGTAGTCGAACCTTGTGCCCGGCGCGTACTGCCCCTTGCGCATGAGGACATTGGCGATGTACTTGTCTCTGATTTCCTGAGGAGCCTTCGCGTCGCCGATGATCGCTTCAACTTGTGGCCGCCGCATCCCCGGGTCGGCTGGCAAGCCACTGCGATGGTGCATGACCTGCTCAAGCGTCACGCTCTCGTATTCCGGCAGCATCTTGAACCCGGGCAACGCCTCCTTGAGAGTCGTCTCAAACTTGAGCTTGCCTTCGTCGATGAGCGTTCCGATGACCGTGGAACACAACGACTTGCCGATAGAGCCGACCTTCCACGGTTCGTCGACGCCTGGCTGAGCCGACGTCCCCAACTCACGCACACCAAAAGTCGCCGTTTCAGTCTTCCCCGCCCGAATTGTCGACGCGCTCATGGCCGGGATCTTGCTATCGGTGACGACGGCCTTGACCATGTCCTGCAGGCTGCCGAGGTCTGAATAGTCTTTAAATGTAGCTTCTGACGCGCCAGCGGGTGCGGCTCTGATGCCAGCGAGTTTGGGCGGGTCGCCCTTCATGGTCGCCAGCATGTTCAGTTGGATGCCATTGGTGTCCTCAAGCTTGAGCTTTAGACTGTTTCCATCCCTTGTGATCGCGCCCACGATCTTGAACGGGGCTCCTTGTTCGGCCAGATCGAGCATACGCTCCACCCTTGTCTCGGCGGGCAAGTCGTCGGTGGCATGCGCCTTGACGAAGGCTGCGATCTTAGCCTTGTCCTTGGTATTCAGAGCCTCAACCAATGCCCGGACAACCGCCTCAGGGCTCGACGCCTGTAGCGTCGCCGCACAGCCGACGACCGGCAACCAAGCCAATAGCCAAACCTTGTTTCGAGTCCTTCGCATCATAGCAACCTCAGAAACCGTATTATAATTTGAAAAGTTCCACTTTTTCGAATTATGCCCACCACCCTCGTCCTGAACGCCGACCAAGTGGCGGCCATGGCCTCGCCTACAAGAGGGATCGTCTACGAGCGTCTGGCCTCGCACGTCGAAGCCGTAGCAGCAGACTTAGCAGCAGAAACGGGCATATCGGCGGCCACGGCGCTGTATCACTTGCGCCAGTTGGTAAATGTCGGCCTCGTCGTCGAAGTCGGAGAGCGCTCCACCGGCAAGCGTCCCGCCACCGTCTTCCGGCCCGCCCATCGCCAGTTGGCCTTGCCCTCCGGCGAAGAGCATGCCGATGTCAGGCTCCAAGCCATGTTGTCGTCGCTGCGTAAGTGCAAGCGCAACTTAGAAGCCAGTCGAGGCAAAGGCACGCACATCCTCAAGATCGCCACGCGCCTCACTCCCGACGACATGGCGACCTTCCTCCAAAAGCTAGAAGATGCCGCGGACTTCGCCAAGTCGCACATGGTCCGCGAAGGGCAAGAGGTGTCATGGCTCTCGATAGCCTGCCCGCCCAGTCGCTCGAAGCGCGTACAATGAAGCTAGCTTGCAGCACTTGTTCCCCGAGCCGGTGATGGTGCCCGGCCACCTGGCCGACGCCCCCTATCGACAAGGCCTGTCCTTCAAACGCCGGACAGTCGCGGTTTGGTCGTTGATGTGCGGGGTCGCGGCGCTATTCATGGCTCGTCCGCTGCCAGTTTCGGCCAATGCCGCTGCCATCAGCTTTACTGCTGCACTGCTCGCTTTGACCGCCATCCGTCGCTTCGTTGCGGCCCGCAAGTTAGAATCGGCCTTGTCCTTTGCCGTGTGCCTGGCTTCCCAGCCTTTATTGGGAACAGTGCTTGCAGCCTTGAGGGAGGATGGTCTAGACCTATCCTTGCTCGGTGCTGTACCCGTGGGTCTCGCCATTTACACGTTGCTGGCAGGCCATGACTTCAGCCACTTTGGCTACGCCGCCCTTGGTTCCGTGTTTTCAGTACTTTGTGGTTGGACGCTCTTCGCATCGGGCTGGATCGACGGGCAAGGAGCCCTGGTTGGATCGATCGTGGCCAGCATCGCCACAGTGTACGTGTCCAGCGACCTCTCGATGCTGCTGCGCCGCCGCCTGCCGGGTGAAGAGCTTGGTGCCGCCGCCGACCTCTTCCGCGACCTCCTCAACTTCAGTACTTACGCGTTCCGCGTAGCCGCGTACCGGCGGAAATACCGGTTTCATCCCAACTAATGGTACGGGTCTTCGCGTATGTCCGGCCCCATCGGCTGGAGGATGTCAAGTCGGCGGTCAGCGCGCTGAACGTGACTGGATTGACCGTTTCTGACGCCCGGGGATGCGGCAACAACCCCGAGGCCGCCGTCCTTTTTGCCGGCCAAGAAGTCCTGACGACCCTGCCTTTCCGCTCGAAAATTGAAGTCGTCGTGCCCGACGAGGATGCCGGTGAAATCGTCTGCGCCATGGTCGAGGCGGCCCGCACCGGGCAGCCCGGCGACGGCAAAGTCTTTGTCGAACGAGTGGCCGACGTCATCCGCGTCCGGACCGGCCAACGGGGCGATGCCGCCGTGTAGGCCGAAAGTCGTCATAATAGACAAGCACAAGGGAACGAGAACATGCTGCGAAAACCACTACTTGGCCTCCTTTTGACCTGTTGCGTGGGTGTCGCATCCGCAGCGGTAGAGGTCATCACCGAATCCAAAGACGGCGACCACATTCGTGGCGACTTTTCGCTCCGGGCGACAGTGCGCAGCGACAACCTGGTCACCAAGGTGGAGTTATACGTCGGTGAGCAGCTGCGCGACTCCAAAACCAGCACCCCATACGTCTTTGCCCTCGACACTCTCGCCGAGAGCGAGGGGCCGTTCACTGTTAAACTGGTCGCCTACACCTCGGAGGGCGAAAAGGGCACCAAGACCTTAACGCTCAACATCGACAACGAACTAGGCAAGGGACTGGCCTATCACATCGGCAAGGGCAACGACGCCTTGACGGTCAAGAACTGGGGCGAGGCCGTCATGTACGGTCGGACTGCCCTCAAAGTGAAGGCCAAGGACGCTTCGGCGCTGCTGCTTCTGGCTCGTGCCAACTACGGCAAGGGCACCTACGACCTCGCCGAGAAATTCGCCCAAGACGTTCTGGAGCAAGACAAGTCCAACATCCAGGCCCTGCAAATGGTGTCGGCGGTGAACCTGAAGAAAGCCTTCCGAGGCTTCACCCAAAGCAGCCCCGAAGAAGCCCGTGCAGCCATCGGCGAGGCCCTCAAAGGTGCCGCCAAGGCCGGAAGGGCGATCAACGAAGCGTCAGTCGAAAAGACACCGCTGCGCCCAGCCGGAGGCGATGTCAAAGGATGGGCCGACTCCCTGCTGCGCGCCGGTCGCTACTCACTAGTCGCCGACGGCCTTAAAGACGCTTTTGAGCAGAACGTCAAGGACAACGTTGTGGCCAGCCGCCTACTGTTCGCCTTGATCCGCTCGAGCCGGATGACGGCCGCGATGGAAGTCGTCGACAAGCTGAAACGGCGCGGCGCACCTGATGGCTACACCTCATCGCTGATCGCAGTCGCCTACCAGACCGTCGGTGACACGATGAACTCGACGGCGGCGGAAAAGCAGGCGATGCTCGGCGACCCGGACAACCTGGGCGTGCAATACGCCAGCGCCTACTTGGCCGTCCTGCGCGAAAAGGCTGCCAACCTCGGTCCGATCCTGGACAGTATCGAAAAGGTCGACCCCAGCGGGCCGATCGTCAACTCGTACATGTCCACCCGGCTCTATCTGCTCTCCGATTATTCCGGTTCGCAGCAACGCTTTGAGACCGCGATCATGGCCGACCCGGGCAACAGCGACGTCCTGATCGAGAAGGGACGCCAGATTGTCGACGGAGCCTTGTCCGAGCGACCCCTGGCCAGCGATGCGACAGATGAGGAAAAGGACCACGCCAAACAGCTCAAAGCTGACCGCCTGGCCAATGCCCTTGTCTATTTCGAGGCCGCCATTGAAGCCAAACCGGACTCAGCCGAAGCCCTCGCCGGCCTCGCCCTGGTGCACGGCATGCTGGGTCACGCCGACCAGACACTGGCCTTCGGACAAGCCGCCGCCAACGCTGCAAAGACCTACCAGGTCGGGCAGCTCGCCTATGCGGTCGGCCTCCGAGGCAAGGGCCGGATCGCGGAATCGTCCAAGGCCCTCGAGGCCGCCGCTAAGCTCGACGCTCGAGTCCGGGGACGTACCGCCGACGCCACCGTCGTCTGGCGGGCCTACGCCCTGTACGGACGAACCATGTTCGTCCCCGCCCCTGGCGCCTCGCGCTAAGCCAGTCGTCCTCCGGCCCCAGTCGGGGCCGGAGGTATAGTCTCCGTCGTCGGGGCGTGGCTCAGCTTGGTAGAGCGCTTCTCTGGGGGGGAAGAGGTCGCGAGTTCGAATCTCGCCGCTCCGACCATACGATTTCCCTCACAGGCTCAGCCGTCGAGGAAAGTCCCTTCCCGCAAATCCCTCAGCGCGGTCTCGATCTCTTCTCTCGTGTTCATCACGATCGGCCCGTGCCAGGCCACCGGCTCCTGGAGCGGCTTGCCTGAGACCAGTAAGAACCGAACGCCCTCGTCCCGCGTCTCGACCGTCACCTCGTCGCCGCTTGAGAACAGGACAAGCGACCGGTTGTCCACTTCCGCCATGGTCCGCCCATAGGCGTCCTCGGTGGGCACGGGCCGCGGTTCGGATGCCGCACCAAATGTACCGGACCCGTCGAAGACATAAGCGAAGGCATGCAGCCGCGTGTCGATCGGCAGCGACTTGCGCGTTCCAGGCGGCACATAGACGTCCAAGTACGTCGGATTGGCGGCTATGCCGTCCACTGGGCCGGTTTGGCCCCAAAACGACCCACAGACCACACGCACTTGCGTGCCGTCGTCGTCGGTCACGACAGGGATCTGGCCAGCCAAAATCTCCTGGTAGCGAGGCGCGGTCATCTTCTCCGAAGACGGCAAGTTGGCCCATAGCTGGAAGCCGTGCATCCGGCCTGCCGCGTCGCCTCTCGGCATCTCTTGGTGCACGATGCCGCGGCCTGCGGTCATCCACTGGACGTCGCCCGCCGTGATCTCACCACGGTTGCCCATGCTGTCGCCGTGCTCCACCGTGCCCGCCAGGACGTAGGTGATCGTCTCGATCCCACGGTGCGGGTGCCAAGGAAAACCGGCGGTGTAGAGCTCAGGGCTGTCGCCCCGGAAGTCGTCGAACAGCAGGAACGGGTCGAAGTCGGCGGTCTTGCCGAAGCCGAAGGCCCGGTGCAAGTGGACGCCCGCGCCCTCCATGGTCGGTGTCGCTTTCGTGTGGCTTTGGACTGGTCGGATGGACATGGTGCCTTTCTCTGTACGCCGCAGTCTGTTTTTTTTTAGCTGAGCAGACTCGTCCCTACCGACCACGGCACGCCGATCCAATCAGCGACGGTTTTGCCCACGGCCGTTAAACCGTCGCAGTCGCCCAAGTTTCGCGCCGATAAGTTAAGCGCATGGAGGACGACCGGCGAGTACTCCCGAGTGTGGTCGGTCGAGTCGTCGGTCGGGTCGTTGCCGTGGTCGGCGGTCAAAATCAGTAGGTCTTCGGGGCCAAGCTTCGCCAAGACCTCGCCGACGGTGACATCGAACTCCTCCAGGCATTTGCCAAATCCGGCAGGATCCTGCCGGTGGCCGTACAGCATGTCGAAGTCCTCAAAGTTTGCAAAGATGAACCTGGCATCGGTCTGCAGCGCCTCGAACAAGGCCTCCCGGTGCTCCTTGTTGCTCTGCGTCCTCCGGGAAGGGCGGAATCCGCGGCCATCGAATAGCTCTGGCACGACGCCGACGCCCATCACGTCCCCAATCTTGTCCAGCAGATTCGGCGGCGGCTCAAGCGGGAAGTCCTTCCGCCGTTCGGTGCGGGTAAACGCCCCCGGTTCCCCCGTGAACGGCCTGGCGATGATGCGCTGGACGTTGTTCGGCGCTACACATAGCCGCCTCGCGATCCGGCACCACTCATAGAGCTTCTCGATCGGCACGATGTCTTCGTGGGCGGCTAATTGAAAGACGGAGTCAGCGCTGGTGTACAGGATCGGGCAGTGGGTCTCTAGGTGCTGCTCGCCCAGTTCGGCGATGATCTGCGTGCCGCTGGCCGCCCGGTTGCCAATCGTCTGCACACCGGCCTCGCGCTCAAACGCTTTGACCAAATCCAGTGGGAAACCGTCGGGATAGGTTGGAAAGGCGACCTTGGTGACCACTCCCATCATCTCCCAATGCCCAGTGACAGAGTCCTTTCCTTGGCTGAGTGGCCGGAGTCTCCCAAATCGACCCGATACAGATGACCCGACGCCCGCAGCGGTGAACAGGCCCAGCTGGTCAAGGTTCGGTGTACGCAGTCCTCCGCAGGCGTTCCACACGTTGGCCAGCGTCGATACTGCCGGACCGTCCTTGAAAGCCTTGTGATCCGGCGCAGCCCCCGCCCCACACCCGTCCATCACGATCACTACTGCCCGCATGGCCGTAGGTTACTAGGTTCAACAAAGGAGAATTTGGTCGAATCGAGTTATTTTGTTTTGTCTAATCAAATCTTTGGTATATACTAACTATAGTCATGGACAGCGCACAACGAGTGCTCGATCTCTATCCGAAGATCTTCTTCGCTTGCCACACGCGGCATGTTCGTGACACCAACTCCGGCGCGGAACTGACTGCCAAGCAAGCCAGCATCCTCGACCACCTTGACCTTCACGTCGGTGTCAGCCTTTCGGGCCTTGCAGCGCACATGGCGGTCACTCCCGCCACGATGTGCGTCGCAGTGGACAAGCTCGTTTCTCTCGGGCTTGTCGATCGTCGGCGCTCAGCAACCGACAGGCGGCAAGTTCTCTTGCACCTGACCGCCAACGGAAAGGAGGTGTCTGACGCACATTCGGTCCTCGACCGGGAGCGCGTCGCCGGCATGCTCGCCGAGCTAGGCGTCGAAGACCGCGAGGCGGGTCTGCGAGGACTAGCCATCTTGGCCGAGGCAGCAGGACGCTACTTGCAGAAGACCGGACCGGGTTGGAAGGACCAGTACAGTGAAAAGGAATAAGAAAATGCTCATACCGATCATCGTGTGCGGTGCCATCGTCACCGCAGTGCTCGTCGTCCTCGCTGCCGGCAGCATGCTGCCGGAGTCACACCAGGCCAGCGTCAACCGACGGCTCGCCGCCTCTCCCGAGGCCGTCTGGGCCGCACTGACAGACCTAGAAGGACAGGTCCACTGGCGAAAGGACCTGCAGTCCATCAAGGTGCTCGGCCAAGACCCCGTTAGATGGGTGGAGACCATGAAGATGGGTGAAGTGCCTATGCGAATCGACCGGACAGAGGCCCCCGCACTTCTGGTGACGCGCATCGACTCGGACGATCTGCCCTTCGGCGGCACGTGGACCTTCAATGTCGCACCTGACGGCCAAGGATCGAATGTGACCATCACCGAGGACGGCTTCGTCAAGCCCCCGTTGTTCAGGTTCTTGTCGAAATACGTCTTCGGCCATGACAAGACACTCAACGGGTTCGCCGACAGCCTCGTGTCGAAGTTTGGTGAGGCAGTGGGCTAATGGGCCTTGAAACGGTTTGCCGGGTGCGCCTGAACAATGAAGTCTCGGAGGGCAAGGCCCACTGTGGCGATGGCGAACTAGAGTTCCGCGGTGACTTCAAAGTCCGTTGGAAGTGGTCCGAGCTCACATCGGTCAGCGAAGAGGACGGGGTCCTCCTCGCCGTCCGTGGTGGCGACAAGGCCGAGTTCCATCTCGGCGACGCAGCCGCCAAGTGGGCCCACGCGATCAGGAACCCCAAGTCCCGACTCGACAAGCTCGGCCTGAAACCTGGACAGGCCTATGCCTGCTGGGGTGAGTTCGACGACTCCTTTGCATCGGAGTGCGCGGAAAGAGCCGGATCACAAGCTGAGGAAGCGCCCTTCGACATCGTCTTCGTGCATTTGCACACCCGGGACGACCTCTCCAAGGTCTCGGTGGCACGAGACAGGATCCAGTCGAACGGCGCGGTTTGGGCTGTGTGGGCCAAGGGCCGCAAAGAGCTCAATGAAAACGACGTCCGCGCCTATGCGCTGGCAAATGGCCTCGTCGACGTCAAGGTCGCCTCGTTTTCAAGTATGTTCAGCTCACTCAAGCTCGTTATTCCGGTGTCCAAGCGGCAAGCCTGACGTGTTGAGGGGTGCGGAGACCACTCCGCACCCCTCCAGCCGACCAACGACAAAATCGTCGCTCAACTCGAAACAGGCTCGAACAACCCAGCCCCCTGGTAGCTGGCCACCTTGATGTTGGGAGTGGACTTGGGGATCAGGTTCGCTGAGGACACGATCTGCAGTGTCTGTTTGTCCACCTTCATCAGTTTGCTGCCTGAGTAGATATAGACGTACTTGTCGTCGCAAGTCATGCTGGCACCGCCTGGAGCCGCACCGACATCGACAAGTGGGTCCGTGACTTCGGACGGTGTGATCCTTTTGGCCTCTGTCGCTTTGCGCTGAGAAGCGAGGTCAATGGGTTTCCCAATCTCGGCGTCACCAGCGGTCACCCAGCTCCAGGTGGTCGCTGCCACGCCACCGAAAATGATTGTGGCGACGATCGGAATCCATAGTTTTGGTGCTTGTGTCATATGTCTCCTCCCGTTGGTTGGGAGCGGGCAGCGCCCCTAGGAGGTCTCCACTCGCCTCCCTTGTCACCGCTCGTAAGGGCAAATACTGAGGAGTTCCATGCGATGTTTGCAGGACCTATCAGAAGGGGCTTGGAGCGGCCAAAAACGAAAATGCCCGCCGCTCAACTATGGAAAGCGACGGGCGATAAGTGCAGACAAGCACAGTCCAACAGAAGGACTATACAGCAAGTTTTTGTCACCGCGACCATCAAATTTGACTATCTCACGTCAAATCGGGCCAGGTTCGATGGAAAAGTGCTGGCAATATCGCCGGAAGAGGTTGTGCGCAGCCGGATAGCAGGACCTTGGCGACATGAAGTGGGGAAATTCAAAGGTGATCAGCTTCTCGGCGGTCTCGTTCGCCGCTTCCATTTTCAACCGCAGATAGCGCCAATCGGCCGGTGGGAACTTGATTGGCATGTCCCGGTCAAAGCTCTCGACGTTGGACCAAGTCGTCAGCCCGTGCCGGTCTGCCAATGCCCGCATGCCGCGCAGGAAAGCCGGTAATTCGCGGTACTGGATCTGTCCGTCTTGAAAGGCGCAGATGTCCACCGCGCCATGGACCTCGCTAAAAATCCGTTCCCAGTGGTCCAGCGACTCCTCCAAGGTGAAGGCGCTGTGGACGTCGAACTGCTTGGTGCCCTGGGGGTAGGGCGAGATCAGCACCGGAACATCCTTCGCGGCCTTGCAGTGCCGCCCGATGCCGTTGAAGATCTCCGTGATGTGTGAATCAAACTTGCTGGTCTCGTGGGTCATGTACCAGCCCTTGAAGGCCGGACTGTCACCATAGCGTCCGACCACTTCGTCGATGAAGGCCTTGTTGAGATCGACTTCCTTCCACCAGCTGCTCCGATGCCAATGGCTCCCGGAGTCGTAGGTCCCCCAATATAGGCCGATCCCGGCTTCTTCTGCCAAGTCCAGAAACATCCGCCCCAAGTCGTCAAAGACCGGCAGCAAGCCCGGCAGAACCTTGCTCGGGAAGATGCACCGGTCGCGGTAACCCGAACGGATGATGATGACCGTGTCGATGCCGATGCGCTGGTAGAGCTGGAATTCGCGCCGCCACTCCTCCACCGACCAGTTTTGCGACGGGATGTCGTGGGTGATCTCGTCCAGAAATGTTCCGGTCAGGCGCAGCATCGGCTGGATTTTAGCCTTGCCAGGCATGACGGGTCCACTGGGACTTTCACTGAAGAAACAGACATGAATTGCCGATGAATATGGCAGGACGCAGGATATGCACCCCGCCCGGCGACCGAACCAAGAGACGATTTTCTAACAAAGGGAAACAGAGAAGCAAAGAGGGTATGGGCGCTCCGCTGACCGCGGGGCGCCACTTTTTTTCTTGTAGACTCGCACACATGCTTCTCGAAGGCAAGAAAGGCTTGGTGGTCAGCGTCACGAACAAGAACAGCATCGGCTGGGCGGTGGCCGAGGCGGCCCACAACCAGGGCGCCCACGTCATAGTCGGCGCACAAAACGAACGGATGCTGGAGCGCGTCGGCGAACTGGTCGCCGACTACCCCCGCATGAGCGCCGTCCAGGTCGATTTCGGCATTCCATCCGACATGGAAGCCTTGGCGGAGCGTGTGAAAAACGACTTCGGCACCGCCGACTTCGTCGTCCACTCCGCTGCCTTTGCCCAAAGGGAAGACCTCCAGGGCCGGTTTATCGACACCAGCCGTGAGGGTTTTGGCATAGCGCTCGATGTCTCGGCCTACTCTCTGGTCTCCCTCTGCAAGACACTCGAGCCCGTCCTGGCCGACGACGCCAGCGTCATGGCGATGTCCTACCTCGGCTCGACCCGCACAGTCGGCAACTACAATGTCATGGGCGTCGCCAAGGCGGCGCTGGAAGCCTGCGCCCGCTACCTGGCCGTCGACCTTGGCCCGCGCGGCATCCGGGTCAACGTTCTTTCCCCTGGCCCGATCAACACCGTGGCCGCACGCGGCGTCAAGGGTTTGACCGACATGATCACCTACGTGCATGACAAGGCTCCGCTCAAGCGGGAGTTCGGTCAACAGGAGGTCGCCGGCAGCGCCGTCTACTTGATGAGCGACCTGAGCAAGGGCGTCACGGGACAGATCGTTTTCGTTGACAACGGCTACAACGTCGTCGGAATGTAAATGCGGCTGTTGGCGGTGCCCAACTGGTCTTTCGGCCGAGAGCTAGCCCTTCTCCGGTCGGTGCGCGACACTCTGGAGGCTGCCGACGTGCGCCTCCACTTCTGTGAGGCCGACATCGACCACAACCGGACGGTCACTGCATTTTCCGGCGAGGCAGACGTGGTGATGGACCTGACGATGCTACTGGCGCAGCAGATACTGCCTTCGATCAACCTGGCCCGGCACACTGGCGTGCACCCCCGCATCGGCGGACTCGACGTCTGCCCTTTCGTTCCACTAGGTCGGTATGAGCCAATGGAGGTGCTGGACGCCGTGGAGTACTTTGCCCGGAGTTTTGCCACGGCCTTCAATGTCCCAGTGTTCCTCTATGAGAAGTCCTCCAAAGGCAGCACCAAACTCCCGAATCTGCGCAAAGGTGGCTTTGGCGGCCTGCTCGACCGCGAGCTAGAGCCCGACTTTGGCCCGACACGCGTCCATCCGCACCTGGGGGCGACGGTCGTTGGCTGGCGCGACTTCCTCATCGCCCTCAACGTCAACCTCGACACACCGGACGTGACCTATGCCGAACGCATCGCCGCCGCGATCCGCGACATGCGTCGCGCCAAGACCAAGGGCTGGGAAGGCGTCCGAGCACTGGGGCTGACTCTGGCCAGCCGCAACCTGACGCAAGTCAGCCTGAACCTGACCAAACCTGATCTTTCACCGATCGACCCGATCGTCGATTGGATCGAGCAAGTGGCAGCCGGCTTCGGTGTGGCCGTCGCCTACCCCGAATTGATCGGCGTCATCCGCGACACCGACATGGAGCACAATACGCGGGTCGCCTGTCGGCCCGAGCAGGTCGTCGAAGTATGAAGTACGACATTGGTTTTCTAGGCGGAGGGCAACTCGCCCGCATGTCGATCATGGCGGCGCAGCGGATGGGCCTGCGGTGCTTGTCCCTCGACCCGGGCCACGATGCACCGGCTTCACAGGTCGCTGCTGCTGTCGTCGGCAAGCTGGACGACCCCGAGGCTATTGCGAACCTGGCATCCCAGTGCGACACGCTGACGTGGGACAGTGAGTTCATTCCCGTCGCTGCCGTCCGCGAAGGCCTGCGGCAGAGCGGCATGGACCCGAGCCTGGTCACTCCGTCACTCGAGACTCTGGAAACCGTCCAAGACAAGTTCCTGCAGCGGCAAGCCTACGCCAATGCCGGCGTCCCCGGACCGCGCTTCTTCGAAATCAAAAAAATCAGCGACTTGCCGCAATTCGGCCTGCCGGTCGTTGCCAAGGCCCGGTTTGGCGGCTACGACGGCAAAGGCACCCGGACAGTGCGAGACGAATCTGACATTGCCGAGGTGGCCGCTTTCGCCGAGGCCGAACCTTGGATGGCCGAGGAGTTCGTCCCATTTCGTCGCGAGCTGGCGGTGATGGTCTGCCGCTCGCCGCGCGAGACTCTCTGCTTCCCGACGATGGAGACCGTCCAGGCCGACCACGTCTGCGACCTTGTCTTCCCTGCCGACACTGACGCCACCGCAGTCGCCGTGGCCGCCGTCGAGGCCCTGGGGGGCTACGGCCTCTTTGGCGTCGAACTCTTCGAACTCGCCGACGGCTCGTTCATGGTCAACGAGGCCGCGCCGCGGCCGCACAACTCAGGCCACTACTCCCTCGATTGGGGCGGTCCGAGCCAGTTCGAGCAACATGTCCGCCTCGTAGTTGGCCTGCCACTGGCCCCGATCGTAGGCAGGGAGACATGCATGGCGAACCTCTTGGGCCAGCCCGGTGCGGTCGAATGGCGGGACGGCCTGCGGGCTGCGACCCTAGCGCTACCAGGAGCCCATGTCCACTGGTACGGGAAGGCCGAGGCGAAGCCCGGCCGCAAGATGGGGCATATCAATGTGGCCGGGCCAGGATGCGTCGAGAAGGCGATTGCGGCACGCAAGGCCTTTTACGCCGCCTGGACCCGATCCTAGACCACCGGACCGGGTACAAATTCAAGTCCTGAACCACCGGCCCGAGACTTGGGCCTGCGTCCCGAGGATTTCACATGGCCACGTTGAAAGCAGAACCGCGCGCCCAAACATCCAGCGCCGCCACCAACCGACTTCGCACCTCGGGACAGCTCCCCATGGCGCTGATCCGCAAGTCCAACGAAACCGTGCTCATCCAGGCCGAACGGGAGGTCGTCAAAGAAATCCTCTCCGGTCAGCACGGACTGCTTCAGGCTCACATCGACCTGAGCGGCGAGACCATGCGCGTCGTGGTCAAGGACACCCAGCGCGACCCGGTCAGCCGCCGCGTCTTGCACATGACAGTGCAAGAGGTTCTCGACACCGACATCATCAAGGTTCCGGTTCCGGTTCGAGTTGAGGGCGAGCCCCTGGCGGTCACCAAAAAGATGGCCACTCTCATGGTGCCCATGTCGACCGTATTGCTCCAGGCTCAGGTCAGCTCGCTGCCCGACGCGATCGTCGTCGACGTCAGCAAGCTGGGCCAAAACGACAAAGTCGCTGCCAGCGACATCAAGCTTCCCGAGGGCGTCGCTTTCCTGTGCTCGCCGGACACCATCCTCGCCACCACAAAGCAACTGCGCGGTATGGCTGACTTCGACGAGGCTCCTGCGGCTGAAGCTGAGGCCGTGGCGGAAGAAGCTGGCGAAGCAGAGGCGACCACCGATGAGCCAGCTGCCGACGCCGAGTAAGGCATCGGTCATATCCTAAGAGCTGCGCTGTTCACACGACCAAGTCATGGCTGACCCGTGCGTCTGCTTTGCCGCGGACGAACACCAGCGGCTGAGTGACCTTTTCCATCAGCGCTCGGATCATCTTGATCGAGGCATCGTCCTCAAGGTGCGAGGCCGACATGCCGACGACGACATGGCACGCGCCTGATTGCTCTGCATGGTCCGCCACTACACCAGAGAACTCACGGGCCCGCTCAATCTGCACCTCGTGCGGGACGTTGGCCTTGCGGAATATCTCGCGGGCCTTTTCTGCAAATGCGGAAGCGCATTCTTCGTACTCCGGCATCGGAGCTTGCAGTGGCAGTTCGCGCGGCACGATCACCGGCAAAAACAGCACGACCCGGGTCGAACCCGAGCCGAACATCTCGGCGATCACTTCCAAAACGTGCTCGTCCCACTCGCCAGGGCACAGCGTGGCCACGATCTGCCTGTCGCAAGCCTTGGCCGAAGGATCCTTGCGCTTCTTGCTGCCGTCCGAGGCGACCAGCAGGTCAAGAGACCTCCTGGCTTCCTCGACGGATGCAACCACTGGCAGTTGGGACCGGATCTCCGTAACTCCCTTAAGGACTTCCAATACGTTCTCTGGCACCGCCGCCAAGATGATCCGGGCCCGCTCGTGTTCGCCAACGAATTGCATAGCCGAGTGGAACGTCTCCGCACCCTCCGGAGTGGCGCTCTGTAGACCACTGCAGTCGATAATGACGCCAGACGGGTGCCGCCGGAGCGTGAGAGCGATAGCAGTATGGATCGTCTCCCAGTGGTTCGCATGCAGCGCACCGGAGAGGATAATGACGTCTTCGTAGGATTCGACGATCATGTCGGTTTCACTTCAGGAAGTAACGGACGTTGGTGACGACCACGTTGCGCCGTCCGCCGAGCGCCCGCAAGAAAGGTACCGCCGCGTTGTTGTGCAAGATGCGGTGCCAGGGATATTTGGGAATTGCTTGGGGGACGATCACCGTCACCATCATGCCAGGTTCGATGGCGATCGTCTCGTCGATGTATTCGACCAACGGCTCGACCAGCGACCTGTACGGCGACTCCAGAATGACGAGCGGAATGTCGGATCCGAACTTGATCCAGTCTTCCTTCACATGTTGCACGCCACTAGGGTCGAGGGTCACGTGGACGGCCCGGCAGTCCTGCGACAGGGACTTGGCATAGGCGATGGCCCGTAGGATGCCCTTGTGCATCCTCGGCACCAGCAGGATCACCATCGTCTTGACTTCGGGCAGAGTGTCGTCCTCGTCGACACTCAACTGCGTGGCCAGGTAGCGGTAGTGTCTGGACGACCAATTGAAAAAGAGAATGACGCCGATGACGGCGAAGATCGTCACCCAAGCGCCTTCGGCGAACTTGGTCGCGGACAGCACGATGGTCATCACGCCGGTGGCAATCGCGCCGATGGCATTGATGATCATGGGCAGACCCGTCTTGCCCATCCGTTTCCAGCGCACCACCATGCCGCTCTGGCTCATCGTAAAGGCAGTAAAGACGCCGACGGCATAAAGCGGGATCAAGTTGTGCGTGTCCGCCCCAAACGCCACGATCAGGACGCACGACAGACCGGCCAGCACTATGATGCCGTTGTTGAAGACCAGCTTGTCGCCCAAGCTCATGAGCGAGCGCGGCAGGTAGCCGTCTTTGGCCAAGAGGCTGGCCAGCCGGGGGAAACCGGCAAACGACGTGTTCGCTGCCAAGAACAGGATCATGAACGTCGTGATCTGCGTGATCCAAAAGCCCAGGCTGTTGGCACCGTAGAGCCTAGTGGCCAGTTGGGCCATGACCGTCATGTAGCCCGGTTCAGACGCCTCGTGCGGGACAATCCCGTAGTGCTGGGCGCTCCAACTCATGCCGACGAACATGACGCTGAGCAGCAGGGCCAGTTGGATCAGCACCTTGGAGGCGTTGACGGCCTCCGGCTTTCTGAACGCCTGCGTCCCGTTTGAAACCGCTTCAATACCGGTCATCGCCGTACACGATGCGGCGAAGGCACGCAGTATGAAGAAGAGGGTGATCTCGTGGAAGCCACCTTTCGGTGCGGTAATGACGGGCGCGACAGCCGGGTGCCCGATGCCCTGGACTACGCCGACGACGACGAGCACCAAGGTCGAGACGATGAAGGCGTACGTCGGAATGGCGAACACCATGCCGCTCTCCTTGGCGCCGCGCAGGTTCAGATAGGTGATGAAGATGACGACGAAAACCGCCAGCGGCACCTTCATGTGCTCAAGCTGTGGCGCAGCGGATGTCAAGGCGCTAACACCAGAGGCGACCGACACCGAAACGGTCAACACGTAATCCAACAGCAGAGCCGCGCCAGCGATCTTGCCTGCACCGGCACCCAGGTTCGCCTTACTGACACTGTAGCTGCCACCACCCTCAGGATAGGCGTGGACCGTCTGGTAGTAGCTGGACACGATGATGACCAGCAGTCCACAAAGCGCCCAAGCAATTGTCGAAAGCCCATTGAACGCTGCTGTGCCCGCCAGCACGAGAATCAGAAGGACCTCTTCGGTAGCATAGGCCACCGAAGACAGAGCGTCGGATGCAAAGACGGCCAACCCTAAGACGTTGGACAGCCGCTCGTCATGAGCATGCTTCGTGGCGATCGGCTTGCCAAGCAACAAGCGCTTGATGTTCTGGAGCCCGAGCATAAAGACGTCTGCTGGCGCGGTCTCGCGCCAGCACAGGCCATGTTAGCATTCCCAGATGTCGCGAAGCTGGAAGTCCATGCTAAACCGTAGGTATCTGGCAGGCTCCAGCGGCATCCGGAGCCGCGCCCTCGGATTAACAGCACAGCACCGGGTCGCCGTCTCGGGGCCAAAGTCGCTGGCGAGGTTTTGAAAAACGTCAAGCAGCGTCGCCGTGCTGCCGGCGAGCGCACCATTGGACTTCAACCGCACCGATCCAGATCCGACGACACAGTCGTGCCCCCACATCTGCACCTCGGTGCCGGGTGGTAGCCCGGATGCCATGGTGCTGTCGCTGACACCGACGACTTTGTCCTTTGGCTTGCACTGCAACAATAGCGCAGCGGATTCGGGGTGTACATGGATTCGGTCGTAGATCAATTCGGCATACGTCTGGTCTTCGCGCAGCACCCAGCCGACAGTTCCCGGCTCCCGGTGGTGGAAGGGGCGCATCGCGTTGAACGTGTGGGTCGCATGGTCAGCCCCAGTCAGGCCGGCCTCCGCAGCTTCGTCAAATGTGGCGTCGGTGTGCCCCAGGCTGGCAATGACTCCGCGCGCCGCCAGCCGTCTGACAAGCTCCAGCCCACCAGGTTGCTCAGGCGCTAGCGTGACGATGCGCAGCTTGGGATCGTCAAGGACCTTGTCCCAGCCGCCGTCGACAGTCCTAATGGACTCCGGCGGCTGCGCCCCCGGATGCTTGGGGCTGATGAACGGCCCCTCCAAGTGGAACCCCGCCACCATCGGGTGATCGGGCAGGTTGCCGATGGCTCGTTCCACATCGCCCAAGGGGGCGGTGACGGTCGTCGGCAAAAACGCTTCATATCCCTTCCCTGCCAGATTGTCGCAAAGGCTCGACATCGCCGTCTGGTCGGCCGACATGAAGTCAATTCCAAACGCTCCGTGGATGTGCACATCGACGAGACCGGGAGTTATGATGCCCTCAGGCACACCGTTGCCGGGCTCAAAACTCAGCTTGCCGTCCTGGTTTGAAATGCCGTAAAGACCCCAACCGTAGGGCCCCCAAGCCAAGTAATCGCCGTTCATGGTTTGAGAGAGTATCCCGGCCCGTCGCGCACCACCCGGCCCTCGACCTCTAAGAGGGTAATTTCGACCAACAACTGGTCCAGCTCGACGCCAGTCTGACCTGCCAATTGGTCGATCGTCATCATGCCACCGGAAAGTAGTTCGAGCACTTGGCCAGCTGTGCCTTCGACCTCCAATTGGGTTGTCTCGCCTTCGCTCGGCAGTTCGAGTCCAAGGGCATCAAGGATCTGGAACGGGTGGTCGACCAGCGTCGCCCCATCACGGATCAGGCGATGCGAACCCCGAAACGACTCGTGGTGGATGCCCGAAGGGACGACAAACACCGGCCTGCCCAGATCAGCCGCGGCGGCGGCGGTTGTCAGGGCACCAGACTTCGACGGCGCCTCGACCACCAGCGTCGCATGGGCCATGCTGGCGATCAGGCTGTTGCGTTGTAAGAACCTCTGGCCCAGAGAAGGCGCGCCGACCGCAAACGGGCTGACCAACATTCCCGACTGCCGGATCCGGGCAAAGAGGGGCCCATGGCTGGCTGGATAGACCTTGTCGATGCCATGGCCTAGCACAGCCACTGTGTGACCGCCAGCCGCCAAAGCACCTTCGTGCGCGGCAGCGTCGATACCCAGCGCCCCACCGCTCACGATGCAGACCCCTGCTGCCGCCATCGATTCAGCGAACTTATAGGCAGCCGCTTTCCCATAAGCCGAGGCCTGCCTGGTGCCGACGACAGCCACCATCGGCCGGTGCCAAGCCGAGCCTTCGCCCCAAGCGAAAAGTGCCTGAGGGGGACACGACGACAGGCCCAAGGTGGATGGCATGTCGTCGGCCTCCAAGACGGCCACCCCGCGCGACATCGCCGTCTCGAACCGCTTGAGGTCGCACAGCTCGATCCGCTTGCGCTCGGACGCCGATAAGCCATGCCACTGGCGCAAAGCTAAGGCTGGGTCAAGAGAAGGCGCAAGCGCCTCAAAGAACGCTTGCGCCTTGTCCGGCGGCATCTCGGCCGCCAAGAAGTACTGCCAGAACAGTGGCTTCATGTCCGGGCGAAACTAGCCGCCGCCTGCACCCGGGCCACCCTTGCCGCCACCGCCGCCGCCAAAACCGCCAGCAGTATTGGTCGGTTTCTTAGGCGAACCAAGAGGAGCCAAGGTGTTGTCGACAGTGAGCGAGAAGACCTTGTCCACCGTGTTGCCCAGCCAATCGGAGACATGGACAACGAACTTCGCCCTGCCGTCCGACAACGGCTTGTTCCGACCGGTCGCCGTCACCTTAACCGAAAGATATCCTTCTCGAATCGGGTCCACGATGAAGTCCTGGCCGCTGATCGTCACCTTGATGGAGTTGGGGTCGACGCCGACGCCGAAGTCTTCGATCTTGAAGATCACTTCCAGCGGCGGTTGGCCACTGATCTGGTCACCAGCGTTCGGCCAGACCATCTTGACTTCGGGAGCCGTCAAATCGACCCCGAAATGCTTGTCGAAAAGAAGCATGCTGCCATCACCGGCCAGCACGAACAGCGAGTCGCCGTTGAGTGTCGGTGTCCAAACTGCGTTGACGTACTTGACGTCTGTCGATCCTGTCTGCCCTCCGCCAAGGCCTCCTTTGCCTCCTGCAGCACCAGGGCCGCCTGCGCTTCCAGGGCCATCAGCACCGCCTGGGGAGTTCTGACCACCACCGGTTCGACCACCGACAGGGGCCTCCTTCAGACCCTTGAAGAGCGGCGGAATGACGAAGTTCCATTTGAGTTCGCCGGATTGACCATCGACCATGTTGATCGTGCCCGAAGCATTGGCCGTCACAACGTTGTTTCCAATAACAAGGGGTGATCCGACAATGGACGAATAGAGATCGACGCCCTTAGCGTAGATCGCCTTGCCCGAGCCACGGAAAGTCATCAACTTGCCGCTCCTTGTCACGGTCGCGACCATGTCAGGGCCGGCTGAAGGAGCGCCCGCCAGCAGTTCGCCGGCATTGACCTGCCACACGTCCCCACCGGAATTGGCCCGAAAAGCGATCAAGTAGGAGTTCGAGTTGACATACACCCTGTCGTTCTCGACGGTGAACGCGCCCGGACCTAAGCGCTGCAGGCCACGGCTCCACTTTTGCTTTTGAGCAACGATGTCGACCATCGTCAGCGAGGAATCGGCGGTCGAAAAGACGACGTTCTTCTGCCATACAGAAAGATAGGGGTGCAAAACCGACTGCAGGTGGTACGGCTTGGACCAGAACGGCTTGCCGTCAGCCAACTGGTAGCAGTAGAGGTCGTTGCGGTTCGTGCCGACGACCAGATATTCCCCAGCAGCGACCACATTAGTGACGCCCGGATCAGGCAGCGCCGTCTGCCAGACCTTGTGGCCCGTCGAGGCGTCGATGCCGTACATCTGCTTGTCGTCGGCAAAAGCGACGACCATATTGCCGCTCAGGACGCAACCGTTGCGCAGGGTCGAGGCCAGCGGTTCACCAGACGGGAAGCGCCAAAGCTGGTTGCCAGTCTTGCGGTCAATGCCGTAGATCCGGTTACCGACCGCCACATAGGCAGCCTTGTCGTCCACTTGGGGAGATCCAGCCGGCGAAGTCGAGGTCGACTCGGCCCAGCGCCAAGCGACAGGGGCAGGCCCGTCGAACGCGGCTGAGGCGGCTCCGGCGCAGGCGAGCGCCATAAGCAAAGCAATCGTGCGGGGCATGCGAAGCATCGTTTGTCGTCCTTTGTCCAGTGTCCCGGCATCTCCCAGGGCGCACTTGCGGTGAAGCATACCGAAGCCGCCGAGGCGAATGCCGTATTGTTCCTTCTGTATCGGACGCGCAGACCACCCTGAACGTCACGGGTGAACCAGCCGAAATACCAGTATGCCCGCCTCTGTCGCCATGGTCGCCCTCGCAATGGCCACGTTACCGACCGACGTGGTCGGCAACGGAATGGCGCGGATTTCCAAGTCCTTCGCTGTCGCCGAGCAGGCAATGGGCAAGGTGGAAGACGGCACCGGCAAGACTTCCCAAGCCGCAGTCGTCCTTGGGCGGTTGCTGGGAGAGAGCCGCAATGCGGCGACCCAGATTTCTTCGGCCTTGGTCGACCAGCGCACAAGCTCCGAAGCGGTGCGCCTGGTGGAGTGGAACGGGACGTTCGAGGCTTACCTCTCGGCGTCGATCCTGGGGCTGGACGGCGACGAAAGCAGCCTGACGCTCAGCCGCATTCTGGGCGCGCGGCTCCGGCGAGAGATTGACAGACGGTCGAAGTAAGCGTCCCAGACGCTCTTGACACCAAGGTATCATCAGCAGACTCCGGGCCTATAGCTCAGTTGGTTAGNNACCCCTGATAAGGGTGAGGTCACTGGTTCGAATCCAGTTAGGCCCACCATCCGTTCTCCTTTGGATGGTTCTCCGGCCCAGAACTATTGCAGTTCCAGCCCGTATCGCGCGCCGAACCGTTCAGCCACTTTCCGGTTGACTTTGCCCCGATAGGCGTCCCGCGCCTGGAAGAGCGACCGTACCGCTGTCACAGCCTCGGCGACAAAGAACAGGGCCCAAAGCACAACGAACTTCAGCGCCGCCTGCCACACAAGATCCCAAGAGAACGAGGCTCCGTTTGTGTCAATCAGCTCTTTCAACTTGCCGATGGTCAAGATTAGGGAGACAATGCCGACCAGTACCGTTGCCGCCTTGAGGACGATCGCTTCCAAGAGCGCCACACGGGCGTGATAAGCGACGTACTTGGACGCCACCAGCCCGACCGCCCAAAACACGAGCGGCCCGACAAACGGGAAGAAGATGCTCGCCACATGATTGGCCGCGGCCAAAATCCGCTCGTCCTGCCGCAAGGGTCGTGTCGCCACAGCTTCACCTACGCCTTGACTCGAGCCTCGTTTCATTGGTCCTGACGGGGTCACCCGACATCAATACATCCCCGAAATCTGCCCGTCGTCGTCGACATCGATCCGATATGCCGCCGCCTTGGGGCCCAGGCCAGGCATGAGCATCGTCTCCCCAGCCACGAACACCACAAACCCCGCCCCGGCCGACAGCCGCGCCTCCCTAAAGTTCACCGTGAACCCCGAGGGCCGGCCCAGCCGGGCCGGGTCGTCGCTCAGGCTCGACTGCGTCTTGGCCACGCAGACCGGCAGGTCGCCGAAGCCATGCTTGCGGAGCCACTCGACCTTGCTTTTGGCCGCTTCGGACAGCGTGAACCCTTCCCCGCCGTAGACCTTTGTGACAATAGCCTCCAGCTTGTCCTCAAACGAACCTTCCGAGGGCACGATCGGCTGGAAACCGTCTGCGGTTGGCCACGCCGCCACGGCCTGGGCCAAATCCTCGCAACCAGCGCCACCACTCGACCAAGGGTCGCAGACCACCGCGTCGCCGGCATACGAGCGCACCGCCTCAAGATCCGCCGGGTCGTCGTCA
Source organism: Armatimonadota bacterium (assembly GCA_018268335.1). Classification (GTDB taxonomy): domain Bacteria; phylum Armatimonadota; class Fimbriimonadia; order Fimbriimonadales; family Fimbriimonadaceae; genus JAHBTB01. The sequence continues at coordinate 39,610 of JAFDWT010000050.1, forward strand.
TCAAACTTGTTGACCGCCACCAAGACTGGCAGCCCATATTGTCTTAAGTGCGCCAGATGGGCGTCGAGGTTGGCCAAGCCAGCGCCCAAGTCGCCGCCGCCATGGTGTTTCAGCGCCCGCACTGTCGCTACCAAGACGATTCCCGATGGAGGCGCGTCCAACTGCGGTGCCACCAACGACAAAAATTTCTGCGCGCCGAGGTCCGAGGCAAACCCTCCCTCGGTGACGACGTAGTCGGCCAGCCCCAACGCGCAGTTCGTAGCGACGACCGAAGAGGTGCCATGGGCGATATTGGCAAACGGCCCGCAGTGCACGGTGGCCAGGTGACCCTCGGTGGTCTGCACCAGGTTAGGCCGCAGTGCACCGACCAAAAGCGCCGCCATCGGCCCGACGGCGCCGATCTGCCCCGCCGTCACCGGCACACCCTTGGGCGTCGTCGCCACCACGATCCGGCCCAAGCGGGCCTTCAGGTCGGCGATGGAGGTTGACATGCCCAATACCGCCATCACCTCGCTGGCAGGGGTGATAACAAACCCGTCCTCCCTGGGATAGCCATTAGCCTTGCCACCTAAGCCCACAACGATGTCGCGTAGGGCTCGGTCGTTCATGTCCACCGTCCGTGGCCAGAACACTCGGCGGATGTCGATGGCGGGTTCCAGCCCGTTCTGAATATGCGCGTCGACGAGGGCAGAAAGCAGGTTATGTGCCGCCGCTACCGCCGGAAAGTCGCCCGTAAAAAAGAGGTTGATATCCTCGATCGGCAGAACTTGGCTGTAGCCGCCCCCACAGGCACCGCCCTTGACGCCAAAAACAGGTCCGAGTGCTGGCTCACGGATAGCCGCCACGGCACGCTTGCCAATGCGGTTCAGTCCCTGCGAGAGCCCGACGGTGACCGTCGTCTTGCCCTCTCCCGCCGGGGTCGGCGTCATCGCAGTGACAAGAATGAGCTTGCCCTTGGTCGGGCTGGCAGTCAGTCGCTTGACGCCGCCCCAAGTCAACTTCCCCTTGTTGGCACCCAGCCTCTCAAAGTCGCTGCCGCCCAGGCCCGCGTCGGCGGCGACGTCCTCGATCGGACGCAGCCGTGCCAAACGTGCGACATCGAGATTGGAGAGCCGGACAGTGGACATGCTGCCAAGCTTACAACGCGAGCCTTCGGTGCTACACTCGCGCCCTAGGGGCACCATGAACCTCTCGCACCTCTGGAACGGCTTGGGCGTTGTGGCCCTTGTCGCTTGCGTGGTGGCGACCGAGAAGATCTCCGAACCCAAGAAGCGTCCAGACCGCGTCGTCGTCACTTACTGGGCAGGCTGGACCGACTTCGAAGCCGACGCCATGCAAAAGGTCGTCGACGCCTTCAACGCCCGGCAAGACAAGATTTGGGTGGACTACCTTTCCGTCAGCAACGCCGACGAGAAGACCATGATGGCGACCGCCGGAGGCATCCCACCCGATGTGGCCAGCCTAGTCGGCACTAACCTGCCCCTCTACGCCTACTACCGGGCGATCCAGCCTTTGGACGACCTTTGTCGCCAGGCTGGAATCAAGACATCCGATTACATTCCGGCCTGCATCGACATTTGCCGGTACCGGGGAAAGGTCTACTCTCTGCCGACGACGCCGGCGACGACAGCGCTCCACTACAACAAGAAGCTCTTGCGCGAAGCTGGCCTGAACCCGGACAAGCCCCCCGCGACCATCGAAGAACTGGACGCGATGGACGAAAAAGTGATGCTGCGAGGAACCGACGGCAAGGTCAAGCGGGCCGGCTTTCTGCCGACCGAGCCGGGCTGGTTCCCCTGGAGCTGGCCCTACTTCTTTGGCGGCAGCCTGATGGCCGACGACGGGCAGATCACGACCGACCAACCGCAGAACGTGGCGGCCTATACCTGGATGCAGAACTACGCCAAGCGTTACGGCGTCAACCAGGTGCAGACCTTTAAGCAGGGTTTCGGACAGTTCAACTCGCCACAAAACCCCTTCCTCGACGGCCGCGTCGCCAGCGTTCTCCAAGGGGTTTGGATGGCCAACTTCATCCAGAAATACGTGCCGGATCTTGACTGGGGGGCCTCGCCGTTCCCCGTCCCCGCCAGCCATCCGGAGCTCGTCGGCAAGGTGATCGTCGACATGGACATCATTGTGCTGCCGCGCGGATCGAAGCACGCGAAAGAAGGTTTCGAGTTCATCAAGTTCGTCCAGTCCCGCGAGGGCATGGAGCTTCTCTGCATGGGGCAAAAGAAGTTCAGCCCGCTGATCGATGTCAGCCCCGAGTTCTACGCGAAGCACCCGAACCCTTATGTCCGCATGTTCCGCGACCAGGCCCTGGACAAGAACGCTTTTGCTGCACCCAAGACGCCGGTCTGGGGCCAGTACTTGCAGGAGTTGCAAGCGGCGATCGACAAGATCAACCTTTTGGAAGACCCGAAAACCTGCCTCGCCGCCGTCCGCAAGCGCGTCCAGCCAATGCAAGACGAGGTCGAAAAGGTCGAAAAGCTGCGCCACGGCTTGGGTGACTGATCACTGACTCGGCATCGAGCAAGGCGGATGCTAAACTCGGACGGGTCCAGCATGGAACTGCGTCACATCTGGATGGGCCTGGGAGTCGCCGCCCTGGTCGCTTGTGTGGCAGCAACGGAGAAGATCTCCGAACCCACCCTCAAGCCCGGTCGCGTCAAAGTCATTTACTGGGAAAGCTGGACCGACTTCGAAGCCGAGGCGATGCAGCGGGTCGTCGATAGCTTCAACCGACGCCAAGACAAGATCTTCGTCGAATTCGTCTCGACCAGCGGCACAGAAGAAAAGGCGCTCATGGCGACCGCAGGCGGCATCCCGCCCGACTTGGCCGGCCTCGCGGGCTCTAGCGTCCCGCTCTACGCCTACTTTCAGGCACTGACTCAGCTCGACGACATGTGCCGCGACGCGGGCATCGTCCGCGACAACTACATCCCGATCTGCTTCGACCTCATGACCTACAAGGGCCATGTCTACGCGATGCCGACGACACCTGCGACGACCGGCTACCACTACAACCGCAAGATTCTCAAAGAGGCCGGTTGGAACCCAGACGAGCCGCCGCGGACTATCGAAGAACTCGACGCCATGGATCAAATGGTCATGCGAAAAGACAAGGACGGCAGGGTCAAGCGAGCCGGCTTTCTCCCCGCTGAGCCGGGTTGGTGGTCTTGGAGCTGGCCCTATTTCTTCGGTGGTCGGCTGATCGACGCCAACGGCAAGATTTCAACCGACTTGCCTGCAAACGTGCGGGCCTACACCTGGATGCAGGGCTACGCCAAGCGCTACGGCGTGAGCCAAATCCAAACATTCCGCCAGGGCTTCGGCCAATTCAACTCGCCCCGGAACGCCTTTATCGACGGAACCGTCGCCAGTGTCATCCAAGGCGTCTGGATGGCAAATTTCATCCAAAAGTACAACCCATCGATGGACTGGGCCGCCGCCCCCTTTCCCTATCCTGCAGACCGGCCGGACTTGGCCGGAAGCGTCGAGATCGAACAAGACTGCATCGTGATCCCCAAGGGCGCCAAGCACGTCCGCGAAGCCTTCGAGTTTCTGAAATACCTCCAGTCGCAAGAAGGGATGGAGATGCTGTGCCTGGGCCAGAAGAAATTCTCCCCGCTCAAGCAGGTCTCACCCGAGTTCTATGCCAAGCACGCCAACCCGTTCATCCGGTTCTTCCGCGAAGAGGCTCTCAGCCCCAATGCGTTCAGCACGCCACGCACTCCCATCTGGAAGCAGTACGGCAGAGAGCTCGACGTCGCCATCGACAAGATCAACCTCGTGACCACCGACTCGCCGCAGCAGCTGCTGGCCAAAGTCCGCGAACGCGTCCAACCGATGCAAGACGAAGTGGACAAGATCGAAAAGCTCCGCGGCGATTCAGCCCCCTGACGGGATTTCGCCTCCTTGGCCTACGGAACCGGCCCCACACGGCCAATACCCCTTGGTATAATCACGCCTCGCGTTGCCGCATAGCTCAGTTGGTAGAGCAGCTGACTGTTAATCAGCGGGTCGTAGGTTCGAGTCCTACTGCGGCAGCCATCTTCCTTACTTGAAGACGCACCATTTCGAGGAAGCGTCATTTGTCGGTCGGCGAACGCTCTCGTCGGCGTCGCAAGATATCCGCCCTCCTTGGCCCACCGGGCGTTTTGACCATTTTTTGAGGTCTCCCTTGGGTTGTTGATGCCCCGTTGACCTGGATCCGCCGCAGCATGGCGGCATGGATCTCATCGCAATAGGCATTGTCGTCGCCCTGACGGCCCTGACCTTTGGCCTCGTCCGGCTTTGCTACAAGCTGGAGGTTCCCGAGTGACCGTCCTCTACTGGATCGGCGGAGTTGTCGCCGCCCTCCTCCTCGTCTACCTGGGCTTCGCGCTGTTACGCCCGGAGAAGTTCTGACATGCTCTTCGACTGGCTTCACGTCGCCCTCTATCTCGTCGTCCTGTTGCTCTGCGTCCGTCCGCTGGGCGCGTTCATGGCCAAGGTGCTGGAGGGTGAGAAGACCTTCCTTTCGCCAGCTCTCGGCTGGATTGAGCGGTTCGCCTATCGCGTCGGCGGCGTCAAGTCCGACGAGGAGATGGACTGGAAGAAGTACGCCGTCAACGTGGTCGCCTTCAGCGCCGTCAGCAGCATCGTCGTCTACGCCCTGCAACGGCTGCAGCACCTGCTGCCACTCAACCCGGCCGGGCTCGGCGCAGTCTCGCCAGACTCCGCTCTCAACACCGCTTCAAGCTTCGCCACCAACACGAACTGGCAGGGGTACGGCGGCGAGTCGACGATGAGCTACCTGACCCAGATGCTCACCTTGACTGTCCAGAACTTCGTCAGCGCCGCGGTTGGTATCGCCGTCGTGGCTGCGCTCATCAGAGGTCTGCGAGCCAGGGAGGCGAGCAGCATCGGCAACTTCTGGGTCGACGTGACCCGCTCAACGCTTTACATCCTCGTTCCGCTCTCGATCCTGTTCAGCCTGGTCTTCGTCGCCCAAGGCGTCCCTCAGACTTTCAATGGATACGAGAAGGTGACGACGCTACAGGGCGCTGAAGAGACCATCGCCCTCGGACCGGTGGCCTCGCAGATCGCCATCAAGCAGCTTGGCACCAACGGCGGCGGGTTCTTCAACGTGAACTCAGCCCACCCCTTCGAGAATCCGACGCCACTCACTAACTTCCTCAGCTGCCTGGCGATCCTGCTCGTCCCGGCCGCTCTCTGTCACACATTTGGCGTCATGGTCGGGCAGAAGAAGCAGGGCTACGCCGTTCTCGCAGCCATGCTCCTACTGTTTGTCGCCTGTCTGGCGCCGACCGTCATGGCCGAGCAGAGCGGCAACCCGGCGTTTGCGACTCATAACCTGACGACCAACGCCAACTGGGAAGGCAAAGAAGCCCGCTTCGGCATCGGCGACTCAGCCCTCTGGGCCGTGGCGACGACCGCCGCCAGCAACGGGTCGGTGAACTCGATGCACGACTCCTACACACCGGTTGGCGGGCTCTTCCCCATGGTGATGATGCAGCTGGGCGAGGTCGTCTTCGGCGGTGTCGGCTCGGGACTCTACGGCATGCTGGTCTTTGCCATCGTGGCGGTTTTCATCGCGGGGCTGATGGTGGGCCGGACGCCGGAGTACCTCGGCAAGAAGATCGAAGCCTTCGAGATGAAGATGGCGTCACTCGTGATCCTCATCCCCTGCGCCACCGTCTTGGTCTGCACGGCCATTTCGCTCGTTTGGCCTTCGGCCGACAAGCCGGGAGTTTCGGAGGGAGTCAAAGCCATGGCCAACCCAGGGCCGCACGGGTTCTCGGAACTGCTCTATGCCTATAGCAGCATGGGCAACAACAACGGCTCGGCCTTCGCTGGGTTCAGTGCCAATGTGCCGTTCCACAACATCCTCGGCGCGGTCGCCATGTGGGTGTCGCGATACTGGCTCATGGTGCCAGTCCTCGCCATCGCCGGGTCGTTGGCGCGCAAGCGGACTGTCCCGACCGGGCCAGGCACCCTGCCGACCCACACGCCGCTCTTCGTCGTCCTCCTCTGTTCCGTGGTCGTCATTGTCGGCGCGCTGACGTTCATTCCCGCGCTCGGTCTTGGCCCGATCGTCGAGCACCTGCAACTCACGAAATAACATGTCCACGTCCACATCTCAAGCCATGCTCGACTCGACGCTCGTCAAACGGGCGGTTGCCGACTCGTTCCGCAAGCTGGACCCCCGGGTGCAGTTCAAGAACCCCGTCATGTTCGTCGTCTGGGTCGGCTCGGTGCTGACCACAGCGTTGTGGCTCCAGTCTCTGGGCGGCCATGGCGAGGCTCCACCTGAGTTCATCCTTGCCGTTTCGCTCTGGCTGTGGTTCACCGTCCTCTTCGCCAACTTCGCCGAAGCGATGGCCGAAGGCCGAGGCAAAGCCCAGGCCGACGCCCTCCGCAAGGCAAAACAAGACGTCCCCGCCCAGCGTCTTCTGGGCTCGGACAAGAGCAAGACCGAGACCGTTTCTGCATCGACTCTGCGCAAGGATGAACTCGTGCTGGTCGAAGGCGGCCAGTTCATCCCCGGCGACGGCGAGATCGTCGAAGGTGTCGCGACTGTCGATGAGTCGGCGATTACTGGCGAGTCGGCCCCCGTCATCCGCGAGGCCGGCGGCGACCGCAGTGCGGTCACGGGTGGAACAAGGGTGCTCAGCGACTGGATTGTCGTCCGCATCACAGCCAACCCAGGCGAGAGCTTCCTCGACCGCATGATCGGAATGGTCGAAGGGGCAAAACGGCAGAAAACGCCGAATGAGATCGCGCTGAACATCCTGCTCGCCGCGATGACGATCATCTTTCTCTTAGCTTGTGCGACGTTGCTTCCCTTCTCCATGTACGCGGTGCAGAGCGCTGGCAAGGGCTCGCCGATCACCGTCACCGTTTTGGTCGCGCTGTTGGTCTGCCTGATCCCGACCACCATCGGCGGGCTGCTCAGCGCCATTGGCATCGCCGGAATGGACCGGCTCCTCCGCAAGAACGTGATCGCCACATCGGGCCGAGCCGTCGAGGCGGCAGGCGACGTCGACGTCCTGCTGCTTGACAAAACTGGCACGATCACTCTGGGCAACCGGCAGGCGGTGGCCTTCGTCCCGGCTCCCGGTGTCACACCGGAAGAACTGGCAGACAAAGCCCAACTCTCCAGCCTCGCCGACGAGACGCCGGAAGGGCGCAGCATCGTCGTGCTGGCGAAGGACCGGCACGGTCTGCGGGGCCGCGAAGTCAGCGGCGAGCACTTCGTCCCCTTCACCGCCCAGACCAGGATGTCCGGTGTGGACCTGGACGGCACGATGGTCCGCAAAGGCGCGCAAGACGCAGTCCGCCGCTGGGTGGCGGAGAACGGCGGCGAGTTCCCTGCCGTCGTCCAAGAAGCGGTCGACACCATCGCCAAGGCAGGGGGCACCCCGCTCGTCGTGGCGGAAAAAACAGGATCCAATGCCCGGGTGTTGGGCACGATTCATCTCAAGGACATCGTCAAGGGCGGCATCAAGGAGCGCTTCCATGACCTGAGACAAATGGGGATCAAGACGGTGATGATCACCGGCGACAACCCTCTGACCGCCGCTGCTATCGCCGCCGAAGCTGGCGTCGACGACTTCCTCGCCGAGGCCACGCCCGAGGCCAAGCTCAAGCTCATCCGCGAGTACCAACAGGGCGGCCGACTAGTCGCCATGACCGGCGACGGCACCAACGACGCCCCAGCCTTGGCCCAAGCAGACGTCGCGGTGGCGATGAACACCGGCACACAGGCAGCCAAAGAAGCCGGCAACATGGTGGACCTCGACAGCAATCCGACCAAGCTGATCGAAATCGTCGAGACCGGCAAACAGCTCCTCATGACGCGCGGCGCGCTGACCACCTTTAGCATCGCCAACGACGTGGCCAAGTACTTCGCCATCTTGCCCGCAGCGTTCGTCTCTGTCTATCCCTGCTTGCGCGCGCTCAACGTCATGGGGCTCAAGACGCCAGAAACGGCGATCCTGAGCGCGGTGATCTTCAACGCGCTCGTCATCATCGCGCTCGTGCCGCTGGCTCTTCGCGGCATCAAATACCGCCCGGTCGGAGCAGAGAGCGTCCTCCGTCAAAACCTGCTCATTTATGGATTGGGCGGGCTCGTGGTGCCGTTCGTCGGCATCAAAGTCATCGACCTCGTTCTTGGGAGCTTTATCAAGTGAAACCCTTCATCACATCAGCCCGTGTCCTCCTGTTCTTCACCCTCCTGTGCGGCGTCGCCTGCCCACTTCTCATCACGGCGGTCGCCCAGGCGGGCTTTGCCCGGCAAGCGAACGGGAGCCTAGTCGTCGTCGATGGCAAGGCCCGCGGTTCGGAACTGATCGGCCAGCAGTTCGACAAACCCGAGTACTTCTGGGGCCGACTTTCAGCGACGACACCGCCTTACAATGCCGCCGCTTCCAGCGGCTCCAACCTCGGGCCGACGAACCCGGCCCTTCTGGAAGAGATCGCCGGTCGGGTCAAAGCACTTCGTGACGCCGACCCAGCCAACAACCAGCCCGTCCCTACCGACCTGGCGACCTCGTCGGCCAGCGGGCTAGACCCCCACATCTCAGTCGCCGCAGCCGAATACCAAGTCGCCCGCGTCGCCCGGGCCCGACATCTGTCCGAAGACCAAGTCCGGGCGGTAGTAAAGGAGAGCTCGTCAACCCGTCAGCTCGGCGTCCTCGGCGAGCCAGTGGTCAACGTCTTGCGGCTCAACCTTGCCCTGGACCGTCTGAATGCCACTTCAAAGAAGAACTGATGGCGAACCAAAGTCTGCTCCACGTCCCCGTCATCGGCCTGGTCTTCAAGCCGGGGCCGGAGGCTGTCGAGACGATGCAGACTGCGCGCACGCTGGATCCAAGGGCCCGCATTTGGGCCATCGTCACCGACGCCGACGTGCCCTCAGTCCGTTCGGAGTGGCGCGATTGCGACGACACCGCCCTCCTGATCGTCCACGCTCCGTCGGAACAGGCGGTCGACGCCGCCTGCGAATTACTGGCCCTGGTCCCCTCTGGCCCGGCGGCGATCCTGTTGGCTAACTTCCCGCCACAGCGTGGCTTCTTCAAGTCGCGCCGGTTCAACGAGGACGTCGTTCGCCGGTTGCAGACAGGACACGACGACCTTCAGGTACACGTCTACAGTCCGGACTGGATCCGCCGGCCGCCACGGCTTCGCTAGGGAGACGACCATTGCCTGAGATCGACCGACCCGACCCCGACCTTTTGCTGAGGCAAGTGGAAGCGGAAGACCCTGGGCGGGGCCGCCTCAAGCTCTATCTCGGCATGGCGGCCGGCGTCGGCAAGACCTACACCATGCTCGCCGATGCCCAAGAGGCGGCCAAGCGGGGCGTCGACGTCGCCCTCGGCTATCTAGAGCCGCATGGCCGGGCAGAGACGGAGGAACTGGCTGAAGGCCTTGAACAAATCCCGCTGGCGACGGTCGAGCACGGTGGTATCCAACTCAAGGAGTTCAATATCGACGCGGCTCTCGCCCGCCGGCCCGGTTTGCTGCTCCTCGACGAGCTTGCCCACACCAACGCCCCTGGCGTCCGTCACAAGAAGCGATGGCAGGATGCT
>JAFDWT010000051.1:0-2693 GCA_018268335.1 Armatimonadota bacterium
AGCAGCGCTCCCACGAGGGCGAGCGTGCGGCCCGTCGCGTGCCGGTCCATCGGGGGCATCGTCCGGTATTATGCAGGTTCAGTGGACACCCTGGCCCTTGCCGACCGCACCTTGCTTCTGAAGCCCTCTCCGACCCTTGCCATGACCACCCGGGCCCGGAAGATGATGGCCGAGGGGATCGACGTCATCAGCTTCGCCGCTGGCGAGCCCGACTTCAACAGCCCTGAAGCAGCCAATGAGGCGGCCAAAAAGGCCATCGACGCCGGTCTGACCAAATACGCTCCCAGCCGTGGCCTGCCCGCCCTCAGTGAAGCGGTGATCGAGAAGTGCGCCCGCGAGAACGGCCTGACAGTATCCAGTGATCAAATCGTGGTCAGCTGCGGTGCCAAACACAGCCTCTACAACACAATGATGGTGCTCGCCGGCCCCGGTGACGAGGTCGTGGTCTTTGCGCCCTATTGGATGACCTACGTCGACCAGATCCGCCTGACTGGTGCCACGCCGGTTGTCGTCCACACGGGGATTGAGACTGGCTACGTCCCGACGCCAGAACAGATCGAGGCCGCCATCACGCCGCGCACCAAGGCGATGGTCATCAACTCGCCCAGCAACCCGACTGGCGGGGCTTGGCCGGTCGAGACTCTCAAGCGGGCCGGCGAGCTCGCCGTCAAGCATGGCTTCTGGATCATCAGCGACGAAATTTACGAGCGCCTTACCTATGGCTACGAGCACGTCTCCATCGCTTCGCTCGACAAGTCGATCGCCGAGCAGACGGTGACGATCCTTGGCTGCAGCAAGACCTACGCGATGACCGGTTGGCGGATTGGCTTCGCCGTGGCCCCCAAGCCGGTGGCGTCGGCTATGTCCAACCTGCAAGACCAGGTCACCAGTAATGCGACGACGTTCGCCCAAGCGGGCGCGGTCGCTGCCCTGCGATTGCCGCCATCGGAAGTGGAGTCGATGCGCGCTGAGTTCGAGGCCCGCAAGAACCTCGGTGTCGGGTTGCTGCGAGCCATCCCTGGCGTCCAGCTTGCCGACCCCAAGGGTGCCTTTTACTTCTTCGCCGACTTCAGCCACTACATCGGCGGGAAGATTCCTGACGACCTAGCACTGGCCGAACATTTGCTCGCCACGGCCCATGTGGCGACGGTGCCTGGCTCTGTCTTTGAGGGCCCTGGCCACCTGCGGCTGAGCTATGCCACCAGCCGCAAGGACATTGAGACCGGCATCGCCCGCATCGCCGAGGCCCTCGCCCAGATCTGAGCATGATCCCCAAAGCCATCCCCCTGAAGAGCGAAGACCTGTTCAGGGTGGCCATGTGCCATCGGTCGGCCGCTGCCGACTCGATCGCCGACAGCTATGAGCGGATGGAGTTCTTTGGCGACGCTGTGGTCGGTCTGGTTGTGGCCCAGTATTTTTACGAGCACCAACCCCGCTGGGACCAGGGGATGATGAGCAAAGCCCGATCTTCGGTCGTGCAAGAGGGGCCGTTGGCCGAGCGCGCGCTTTCTCTGGGCTTAGACCAGCACCTCGTTCTCGGCCCAGGCGAAGAGACCACCGGCGGACGGACCAGGCCGTCGGTTTTGTGCGACATCTTCGAAGCGGTCGTCGGTGCGATCTATATCGAATCAGGCTTGGAGAAGGCCAGGTGGTTCGTACTGGAACAGCTCCATCCCTACTTGATGCAGGTCAGCGCCGGCGACGTTAGCCCGAACGACCACAAGTCGAGGCTCCAGGAGGTCGCCCAGTCGCTGTGGCGCCGCACGCCGGTTTACAGAGTCTCCAAAGAGGGCGGTTCGGCCCACGACAAAAGATTTACTGTTCAAGTTTTGTTCGATAACGAGATCGTCGGCGAGGGCCACGGACGCAGCAAAAAGGAGGCCGAGCAGTCGGCTGCCAAGGACGCTCTCGAAGTCATCGACCGCGCAAACCGGGCTCGCGCCGGTATTGACGCCAGATTTGACCCCGAAATCTGACCTGATTCCTCGCTAGAGGACTTGATTGGGTTGACTTTTGACGAACCAGTTCGTGATGGAGTCGTCATACGAACATGGATGTGGGAGAGCACGCTCTACGTGTCACCCTGGTACAGTCAAAGTACTTGGTCGACGCCTTAACGTCGACAGGCTTGGATTACAGGATGAGCGGGGGGCACGCGCTGTGAAGCGCCCAGTCATAGTCGCTGCTGTCTTGGCGCTGCTGGTTTCCGTGGCGCCTGCCCAGTCCATTGCCAATTCCCCCCGGATGTCTGGCGAAGCCAGGGTCGGCCGCGCAGAACCCAACGCCTTCCTCAACAAGTCGGTGAAGAACCACCGCGAGCTGATGCGGCAAGTGCAGTCCGACGCCACGGTCATGGACCGCTATGAGCGCCACTTTGGCATGAGCCGCAAGGAAGTCGTCGACATGATGTCGGGACTGACGCTCTCCGAAACCAAGGAAGACGCCGTCTTCCTCGTCTACAACGTCCCGGAGTCCGGCGAGCTTCGTGCCCGCTCGATTTTCTATCGGCGAGGCACCAAAATCTGGGTCGACGGTAGCGGACAACCGGTGTTGAAGGCCTCGTGCGGCAACCCGCTTGTCCGCGGCACAGACAAGCCCGACCAACCCGTCCTCGCCGACCTAGAGCCAGGCGACGAGAACACCCGGGAACTGACGGCGCTCGACAAGCCCGGCGACACTGTGCCTAGCGACCT
>JAFDWT010000051.1:2754-38063 GCA_018268335.1 Armatimonadota bacterium
GCCGCCGCACCGCCGGTTTTCAACCCAGCCGTTTTCATTCCGGCTATCAGCATCTTCGTTCCGACGCCGCACGGCGGCGACCGGTCGAACCCAGTGCCCGAGCCATGCTCCATGGTCGCCCTGGGTGGGCTGGCCCTGGCGGCGGTCCGGCGCAGGCGCAAGGCTTGAGTGGTATCCTTCGCCCCGGCTTTGCCGGATCGTCTAACGGTAGGACAGCGGTTTTTGGTGCCGTCAGTCTAGGTTCGAATCCTAGTCCGGCAGCCATTTGAAAAGAGTCACTCGATCTCTTTCCAAATGGTTGTCAAGGCTTGCTCCCAAGGGATCGGGGGGCCGTCGTGCTCGTCAAACGCGAAACCATGCGACAGCCGACGGACAACCCATGCCCAGGCCTCGTTTCTCTCGGTTCGGCGCACGGGACGGCTGACCGTCGCATACCTTCCGCCTGGAATCGTCATCGGCGAAAACCCGTTCGGCAACGCCTCGCCGGGCCTCAATTCAAACCCCACATGGGACCGCATGCCTTCGCTTGTCGGATGTGTAAACGTCGAGTCCCAATACACCGTGAAATAGCGCCGATGGATATCCAGGCCCTGACGCCCGACCTCCTCCACGACCAAACCCAGCCTTTGCCCGGCCAAGGCGTAGCTCCCAAACTGCTCTTTGGCAGCTAACCGCACCGGCTCACGGCGGCGATACTCGATCGGAAACCTCTTGGCAAGAACCACCGATTCGTCGGCTTCGCTCTCGGTCCAAGCTGAAACCCAATGGATCTTCATCGAGTCCCGGTCCAACTGGCGCGGGCCTGATTTCCTGAAGGCCGTCGGCGTCATTCCTGTCACCAAGTGAAATGTCCGAGTGAACGCCGAGTGGTCGGTGTAGCCGCACGCCGAGCCGACCTGGGCGACTTCCAGGTCGGTGTGCAGCAAGAGGTGCTGGGCCTTCTCCACCCGGATGCGTCGGACAAACGCCGCGGGAGTCTCGCCGATCAGATGCGAGAAGATGCGGCTCCAGTGGCTACGCGTATAGCCTGACTCATGGGCGAGCCGTTCGACACCACCGACCTCGTCGGGTCGCCGAAGCACTGCTTCGACGGCCCTTGAGACGTTCACCTCGGCGTACCGCCGTTCGCGGATCAGTTCCTCTTGCCCCACTTCCGTGCTTTGAGCGCCGCTAGGCCGAGAGCGGAAACCGCCAACGATGTCGGTTCCGGCACGACCAGCAGTCCGGTCGGCGACCCAATACCTGCAGCGAACACCTTCTTGTACGATCCATTCGCCAGGTCGTACTGCAGGATTTGACCAGTTGTTCCGCTCGTGACCAGAACAGACTCACTAGTGAACGCCATCCCCACGGCTCCACCCAACCCACCAGACCCGGCAGGAACAAAGGCGCCAATGAACGAGCCGGATTTCGCATTGTAACGCAGAACTTTTCCTCCGTTGTCGCTCGAGACATACAGCATCCCGTCGCGCCAGACCAGGGTCCGCGGTTGGGTCAGCCCACCAGAGCCAGCCGAAACAAACGCCCCCTTCGAAGCGCCCGTCTTGCCGTCGTATCGTAGGATGCTGTTGCCGTAGTAGTTGGGGACATACAAGTCGCCATCGGGGCCGAAGGCCATGCCGAGATCCGGCCCGTTCAATCCGCCGAGCCCGCTAGTGACAAACCGCCCCAAATAGACACCCGCCGAGCTGAACCGGCTGACAGTATTGTCGTTAAAATTGGCGGCCAGGAGGTCACCAGCTTCATTGAAGGCGATAGCTGTCGGGTGGTTGAGGTTTGCGGTGGCGAAGTCACCCAGATAGGCCGCAGTCTCAGCGTCGTACATCCGGATTTTGTTCGCCGTCTCCGCGGCGACGTAGACCTTGCCGTCTCGGAGAGTCATCCCCAAAGGGCCGCTCACCCCCGTCAGCTCGCCCAACTTGGCACCGGTCGCCAGGTTGAACCGGGTCACCTTGTTCTGAAAGTAGCTGCCGACCCAGACTTCCTTGTCCTTCGCCCATACCGACGAGGACAACGCCAAAAGTGCAACACAAGCCAGAGAATGCAAAACCGTTCGCATTCCGCCATTGTCGATTCGCGCAGTGCCACAGGCTGTGCGAAATGTGCGGAATTCCCCGGCCTGCTTAGCAGAGGATCATTCTTTTCGAGGTACCAACTGAATCCGCTGGTTCTTTTGGTCGACCGTGAGCACAAAGTTTTGCAGCAACTTGCCACCGATGTTGCCGATCGGAAAACCTTCATGCATCTCGACGGTTGGAACCTGGATCTGGACTCCGCAGACCTCGACAGAACCCTTGAGGTCCGCTTCCCAAACGTCCATCGAGTTGAAGAGAGTCCTTGTCTGACCTGCCCGCCTAGGTTCGCCCGTTAGCGGGAGCTTGGACTTCAGCGGTAACGGCACCATCAGTCCGCCTTGGGCACCGGTGTCGATTTGGCAAGGCACTTTGACACCGCTCAGATCGACATCGACCACTGGCGTGTTGCTCCGCAGAGTGTATTTGGCCGCCCCCTGTGGCAAAGAACCTGGCCCAATGCTGATCGTCTTGTTGGGATAGTCGACCACCAGCAGTTGGTTTTGAAACACGGTGAAGCTCAAGACCCCGTCGGCAATGGTGTCGTCGGCGACCTGCGACCTGGTGGCGGCGGGCTGGACAAAGCACGTCGCGCCATAGAATGTTGCCGTACCGATCTTGATCTCGGGAATTCGGTAAAGGGCGACCTTCATCGAGTTCTTTCCGCCTGGGTCTCGGGCCGTTGTCTCCATAAAGGGTCTCAAGCCAAGCTCATCGACCAGACTTTGCTGCACGACGCTCGCGCCTGCACCGGTGTCCATCATCATCCGCCGCTTCTTGCCCCCGATCTCGACTTCAATCAGCGGACCCGGATGCTTGCCTTGGGTAAATGGGACGGTGACCGTTTCCGGACACTCCGACCGCAAGAGCAGCCCGTTGTTCTGCTGCGACATGCCGACCATGACCAACGTCGCCGAGGCAATGACGGCTGTCGGCACAAGTACGCGGACTATGGACATGGCCTAAGTTCTCTCCTTCTTGACCAACCTAACGCGCTGGTTCCTTTGGTCGATGGTGACCACCAGGTTTTGTAGCACCCCGTTCCCAATGTTGCCGACCGGAAATCCAGCATGCATCTCCACCGTGGGCACATCGAGCCGGACACCGCAGACTTCGACCGGCCCCTTCAGGTTGGCCTCCAGAACCTCCATGGTGTTGAACAAAGTGCTTGTCTTCCCCGCGGGCTTGGGCTCGCCGTCCAACGGCAGGCGGTCGCGCAGTTCAGACGGCACCATGAGCCCGCCAGCTGCTCCGGTGTCGATCTGGCAAGGCACGACCAATGAACCAATCGCTACATCGACAGCCACCGTCCCTGTCGGCATGGTGAACTTGGCCGCCGACAAAGGCAGTTCGCCAGGGCCAAACGTCAAGGTCTTCCGGGGAAAGTCAAACGTCAGCAATTGGTCGCGAAAAATCGCGTAACTCAGCACTCCGTCCTGCATCACCGCGTCAATGGACGGCGACTGTAGAGTCTTTGGCAAAACAAAGACCAGGACACCATAGAACGTGGCTCCGCCGATCTTGACTTCTGGGATGCGATAGAGGTCGACCTGGACGGAGTTCTTGCCACTGGGGTCCTCCGACTGGCTATGCGCGAACGGCTTCAGATGAAGCTCGTCGACAAACTTCTGGGCCACGACGCTTCCCGAAGCACCGGTGTCCACCAACATGTGTCGCTTCTTGCCAGCGATCTCGACGTCGATCAGCGGAGCCGGGTGGCTACCCCGATGGATAGGCACCGAAACTAAAGAAGGACAGTGTGACCGAAGCACGGCCCTCTCATCCGGCCCCTGAGCCAGCAAAGCCGTCGTCAGCCAAACCGACAGCATCAGTCCCCCTCCTTCTTGGGCTCGACGAACCGGATACGGTGGTTCTTCTGGTCGATGGTCATGGCAAACTTGCGCAAGACGCGGCCGCCGATGTTGCCCATGGGAAAGAGGTCGTGCATCTCGAGCATCGGCAAGGTCAAGGAGACGCCGCCGAACTTGATAGGCGACTTCACCTTGACGCCAAGGATCTCAATCTCATTGAACAGCGTCCTGGCATGGCCGATCACTCTGGGCTCGCCGTCCAGCGGGAGTTTGGCTTTGTATTTCGTCGGCACCATCAGGCCGCCGTCCGAACCTGAGTCCACGTGGCACGGGACAACGGCGTCGCCGATTGTCACATGAAGCAACGGGATTTCGTGCTCGAGGTCATAGCTGGCGCTACCGGCTGGGAGGATTCCCGGTCCGAAGACGATTTGCCTCCCTGGATAGTCGAGGGTCAACAACTGGTCGCGGAATACCGCGTAGCTCAGCACACCGTCAGCTAACCCCTTGTCGGGTCCGACACCCTCCTCGGCAAAGGTCAACATGCCGTAGAAGGTCGCCCCGCCGATCTTCACTTCGGGAACGCGATAGAGGTTCACCTGCCGCTCATTCTTCCCGCTGGGGTCTCCGGCGATCGATTGCCCGACCGGCCGCAGGCCCAGTTCGTCGATCACTTTTTTGGAAATGCGGCCGCCCGACGCCCCAGTGTCCAGGAGCATCCTCCTCTTCTTGCCGCCGATCTCCACCTCGATCATCGGCGCCATCCGGGGCCCGGGAATGATAGGCACCTTGAACTCGCCAGGACAGTTCGACTTCAAAATCGCCCGCTCGTCCACCTGTTGCATAGGCACAGAGACGAGCATCGGAAGCAAGATGGACAGCGTCATAACTAGAAGAACAGGAACAAAATCTAAAAAGTTCCCGTTCTTAGATTTATTCACATGTCACAACCGTCTTCTTCGCTGACCGTCGAGCAGTTGCGGGCACTGAACAACCCGGTCAGGCTGCAAATCCTGACCAGCCTACGGGCAAACGGTCCAGCGACGGTCGGCGAATTGGCCGGACGCCTGGCACTCCAGGAGCATCTCCTCTTCTATCACGTCAAGCTCATGGCCAGTTGCGGATTGCTCCGACCGATCGGCACCCGACCGACCTCCACAAAGCCGGTCAACGTCTATGCTGCCAAGGCTCCTGGCACCGCTGCCGGGCTCGACTATAACGACCCAGGCGTCCGCGAGGCCGTCTGCCGCAACGTGACGACGGTGATGCGCACGGCCGCAAAGGAGTACGAGGCTGCCGCCGCCCGACAGCCAGATGCCATGGACGATAAGTCGGCGATGATGCGCGTGTCCATCCGCATTGCTCCCGATTGCCGCGACGAACTGAACGCGCGCATGAAAGCACTGACGACATGGCTGGCCGATCAAAGAGACGACAACGGCGAGGCCTTCAGCTTGACCATGCTCCTGACCCCGCTGTCCTGAGCATTGACGCCACCCCGGGTACCCTGGCCTCCTCGAATGAGCTTGTTGAAGGTCATCCCTCTCGGCGGCGCCGGAGAAATCGGCAAAAACTGCACAGTCGTCGAAATGGGAGACGACCTCATCGTCATCGACTGCGGGCTCTCCTTCCCACACGAAGAGCATTTCGGCGTCGACATCGTCGTCCCCAACTTCGACTACCTGCGCGACAACAAGGACAGGCTCAAAGCTGTCGTTATCACCCACGCCCACGAGGACCATGTCGGCGCCCTGTCATTCTTCGTCAGCGAGTTCGACTGCCCGATTTACTGCACGCCGTTCACTGAAGCTATGGTGCGGGCCAAGCTGGAAGAGCGGGTCAAGCTCCTCGAAGTGCCGCTGAAGCGGATGACGATCGGCAAGAAGTTCGATATCGGCGCTTTTGAGATCGAGCCGATCCGGCTGACACACTCCATCCCGGAGATGTGCGCCATCGCCGTGCACACCTCCCACGGTGTGGTCATGTTCACCGGTGACTTCAAGTTCGATTTCTCACCAGTCGACCATCAGCCCAGCGACATCAAGCGCCTGACCCAACTCGGCGAGGATGGCGTTCTGGTCCTTCTCAGCGACTCCACCAACGTCGACCGCCCAGGTTGGGGGCCGAGCGAATCGGCCGTCGCGGAGGGCTACCGAAGGGAGTTCAGCAAGGCCAAGGGCAGGATCATGGTGACGATGTTCAGCAGCAACATCCACCGCATGCAACAGGTTTTCGATGTCGCCAAAGAGGTCGGCCGTCGCGTGGCCGTCGCCGGGAGGCGCATGGACGACACCGTCCGCATGTGCCAGCGACTTGGCTACTTAAACATCCCTGAAAACGTCTACTTGCCGCTCGAAGAACTGAACAAGCGCGCCGCCCACGAGGTGATCATTCTGGTCACAGGCAGCCAAGGCGAGCCGATGGCGGCTCTCAGCCAAATGTCGCGCAAGGAGTATTCAAGGCTGCAGATCGTCGAAGGCGACACCATCCTCTATTCCGCCCGCCCGATCCCCGGCAACGAGGGGATGATCTGGCGGACGGTCAACCGCCTGATCCGGCTAGGCGCCAGCGTCGTCACCGACGCACCGACGCCGATCCACGTCAGCGGCCACGGCTACCAAGACGAGCTCAAGATGATGGTGCAGCTGACCAAGCCGTTCTATCTGGCCCCCGTCCACGGCGAGCCCCGCCATCAACTGCTCTATCTCGACATGGCCAAATCTATGGGGCACCCGGAGCACCGGATGTTCCACCTGCATAACGGCTCGCAGCTTTGCTTCGACGACCAGAAAGCGTGGATCGATGACAAGCCGGTCAAGTGGGGCGAAGTCCTGATCGACCAGCACGGCAACGTCCCAGTCACTGACGCCGTCTTGGGTCAGCGGGCTGCCCTGGCAATGGACGGCGTCATCGTCGTCTCGCTCGCCGCCGACTTAAAGGCCGGCGCCCTGGAGGGCCGACCCGAGGCACAGATCAAGGGCTTCTCCGGACCTGGCGAAACGATCGAGGACGCCCTGGACGCCCTTTGCGACGAGCTGGCCAAGCTGAAGCCTGCTGAACTCAAGAGCAGGGACTTCCTCGAAGGCGTTATCGTCGACATCGTCAAGCGAGTCGTCCAGCGCAAGTGCCAGCAGCGGCCGGTGGTCATCCCGGTCGTCGTAGCGGTGTAGGACATCCGTTTGTGCCCCCGTGCCTTCAGGCCGGGGAAAGCGAGGTCTTGGCTGAGAATCCACCTTCCCCACCCTAAAGGGATGGGGGCACAGTTCACGGTTCAATAGGACGAACCTACAATGCAACCAAGTCCTCTACCGCTTGTCGTCTCCCGCGTCCCATAATGGGCGAGCCATGGAAGTCCTCGTCATCGGCGGCACGAAGTTTGTCGGCCGGGCCCTTACGAACGCCTTGATCGCCAAGGGGCATCGCGTCACCCACTTCAACCGCGGCCAGTCCGGCGCGGGCGTTTTTCCCGATGTCGAGACCGTCCACGGAGACCGTCGGACAGACCTGGGCAGGCTACCAGACCGCACCTGGGACGCCGTCGTCGACACCTGCGGCTACCGGGCCAGCGACCTGGAGGCCAGTACGAACCACCTCAAGGACCGGGTCGGCCGCTACCTCTATATCTCAACGATTTCGGTCTACAGCGACGACAACCCCGCTCTGGTCAGCGAAACCGACAAGCTGATGGATCCGGTCTTCGAGGACGCCGAGATCACGGGCGAGACGTATGGCCCCATGAAAGTCGCAACCGAGGTCGTCGTCGAAAGAGTCCTTGGCAGCCAGGCGACGATCGTCCGCCCGGGAGTCATTGTCGGCCCGCACGACCACACGTGGCGGTTCACATACTGGCCGCACCGGTTTCGCCAGGGCGGCGACGTCCTTGTCGCCGATATTCCGGACAAGCTCGTGACGTCCATCGACGTGCGCGACCTGGCCGACTTCCAGGTGAAGCTGCTCGAAGACGGCACGACCGGAACCTATAACGCCGACAACGGCGGTCTGACTTATGGCCAGCTGATCGAAGCTGCCTCTGCCGACACGACCGGCACACCTGTTCCGGTCACGCATGAGTTCCTCGACAAACACGAGGTCAAAGACTGGACCGACCTGCCCATCGTCTTGCGCAAGAAGTTCCCGCTCGCCAAGACAGAGGCGGCCCAAGCGGCGGGGCTGAGTATCCGACCGCTCGCCGAAACCGTCAGAGACTTGATGGCCTGGGTGGACACCACTGAAGTCCCTGAGAACCGCCCTGGCCTGACCCTCGACCGCGAAAAGGAACTCCTAGCAGCATGGCGCGCACAAGTCTGACCTGCGGCATCGCCGCCCTCTCGGCCCTCGCCACTGCGGCGCACTACCACGTCGATCCCGACGTCGCTTCCAAGACGGCCAAGGTCACGCTCACGCTCGACCAAGGGCAGACCAGCACGGCGTTCCACATGCCCGCCTGGCTGCCGGGCGACTACGAGTTGTTCCACTATGGCAAGAAGATCAGCGAGGTCAGCTTCTTGCGCGACGGCCAACCCGTGCCGAGCCAGCACACCGACACCGACCCGGACTTATGGACGGTGCCCAGCGGCGCCGACTCGGTCAGCTACCGGGTCGTCGAGTCCCGTGGCAACTTCAGCCCTAACCTGCGGATCCGTTCCGACGAGGTGTTCATCAACGGCGGGGGCGTGTTCGGCTGGTTCGATGGGCATCAGCGAGAGAGCCAGAAGCTGACCGTTACCAACGTCTACGGGCCAGGGGCGCGGGCCGCGACACCTCTACCCATGGTAGCGGGCAAATGGGTGGCCAAAGACTATGACCATCTGCTCGACAGCCCCTTTGTGTTCGGCATGACTGTCAAGACCGCTCAGGTGAAACTAGGCAGCAGAACCGTCATCGCCGTCGGCTACGGCCTGGCCACCCGAATCCCCGCCGACATGTCGGCCTTCGCCAAGACTGGCGCGATGGCCGCTGAACAGACGCTCAAACTGGTCGGCGACTTGCCGTGGCAGGAGTATCGCTTCTACTTCGACTTTGGCGGCGGCGGTGGCGGACTGGAGCATCTGGAAGCGACCCGCATCGGAACCGGGACATCAGATCCCAGGCAGATGGCCGGGATCATCTTCCACGAGTTCTTCCACTGCGTCAATGTGAAGACCGTCAGGGCGCAACCGCTCGGCCCGTTCGACTATACAAAAGCGGCCAAGACATCGACCCTGTGGTGGCTGGAGGGCGTGACCGACTACTACGCCGACGTCCTGGCCATGCGCGCCGGCCTGTCCACTCCGGAGCAGACGCTGCAAGGCCTCTTCAATTCTTGCGACAGCCTGAACCGATCGACCGGCGCCCAAAAGGTGACGGCCAGCGAAGCCAGCCTCAAAGTCTGGGATGTTCGCGGCAGCTTTGGCTACGGCGGGCTCAGCTACTACAGCAAGGGCGCGGTCGTCGGCCATGCCCTGGACTGGGCGATCCGCGCCGAAAGCCAAGGCAAGCACAGCTTGGACGACGTGGTCCGCCAGCTCTACAAGGAATGCCACGGCGGCCCGGGATACAAGGACACGCGCATCCGCGAGTTAGTCGTCCAGTACGGTGGCCCCAAGCTCGGACCGCTCTACGACTCCTGGGTCGACGGCTTAGCCATGGTCGACTGCCGCCTGGAGGCCGGCGCGTTTGGAGTCGAGCTCGACGGCACTATCGGCAGGGGGCAGACGCCGTCTGAAGCGGCGATGCTGCGCTCGTGGTCGCAAGGCGTCGCCTATTCTGGTTCGCGCTGAGCCAATTGGCACCCACAGAGCACCCTGCAACGTCCAAGTAAATATACGGTCAAAGGCGACCCATAATGAAAAGGGTCACCATGCGCAGCCTTAAGTACGCCCATTCGTTCGAAGTCGTCCGCGAGCTCCCGCCAGAGCTCCAGGGACTGAAGGAGTTGGCGTACAACTTGCGCTGGTCCTGGCACGAAGAGACGCAACGGCTCTTCCGCGACGCCGACACCGAACTCTGGCATTCGCTCAACGAGAACCCAGTCGAGCTCATCAACCAACTCTCCCAAGACCGGATCGACGACCTACTCAAGGACGACGTTTATCTGGCCAGGTTGAACCACTGCGTCAACAACCTGCGCGACTACATGGCCGACCAGACGTGGTACGACCGCCATTTCCCCGACGAGCGCGAGCAAACGCGAGTCGCCTATTTCTGCTTCGAATTCGGCATCAGCGAGTCGATCCCTATTTATTCGGGTGGCCTCGGCGTCCTGGCCGGCGACCACCTCAAGGCCGCCAGCGACCTCGGCATCCCGCTTGTCGCCATCGGCCTGCTCTACTCGCGCGGCTACTTCCGCCAGCAACTGAACCAAGACGGCTGGCAACAGGAGATTTATCCGCAGCACGACTTCTATCGCATGGCCCTGACGCTGGTGCGCGGCGATGACGGCAAGCCCGTCAGCATCCAGGTCGAGTTCCCGGACCGCAACGTGACCTGCCAGATTTGGAAAGCCCAGGTCGGCCGCGTCGAGCTCTACTTGCTCGACAGCAACATTTTGGACAATGCAGCCGTCGACCAGTCGATCACCGACAACCTCTACGGTGGCGACGAGGAGATGCGCATTCGCCAGGAGATTATCCTCGGCATCGGCGGCTACCGGGCGCTGGTCAAGCTCGGCCGCAAGCCGACCGTTTGCCACATGAACGAAGGCCACGCGGCATTCTTGAGCGTCGAACGGCTGCGCCAGTTTATGGCCGAGCACAACTGCGACCTGCGCACCGCGCGCAAGTGCGTTGTTTCCGGCAACGTCTTCACCACTCACACCCCAGTCCCCGCCGGGTTTGACATCTTCCAACGTCCCATGCTGGAGAAGCACCTGTCCAAGCTGGTCGGTGAGCTCGGCATGCCGTTCGACCAGTTCCTGCGGCTAGGGCGTATCAACAAGGACAACGAGGCAGAGCCGCTGAACATGGCGGTTTTGGCCATGGAGAACTCCAACCATGTGAACGGCGTCAGCAAGCTGCACGCCCAGGTCACCCGCGAAATGTTCCAGGACCGCTGGCCGGACTACCCGCTGGAAGACGTGCCCGTGGACGCCATCACGAACGGCATCCACACCATGACCTTCGTCGGCTCCCGGATGTCCGCCTTGTTGGACAAGTACCTCGGCCCTGAGTGGCGCGACGACGCCAGCGACCGCAAGATGTGGGCCCGCGTCCGCGACATCCCCAACGAAGCCCTGTGGGAGTGCCGCGAAAACGCCCGTGGCGACTTTGTCCGGTTCTGCCGCGGACACCTGCGCAAGCGGCTGCGTGCCCAGACAGGCACCGTCGACCTGCGCAGCGTCCAAGACATCCTGGATCCGCGCATCTTGACAATCGGGTTCGCCCGCCGTTTCGCCACCTACAAACGCGCGACGCTGCTGTTCAAAGACAAAGAGAGGCTCAAATCGCTGCTCTTCCATCCGGAGCGGCCAGTGCAGTTTGTCTTTGCCGGAAAGGCGCACCCGCGCGACGACGGCGGCAAGAAGCTGATCCAAGACATCGTCAACTTCATCAAGAGCGAAGGCGCAAGGTCGCGCATGGTGTTCCTGGAGGACTACGACATGCACGTGGCCCGGCGACTGGTGCAGGGCGTGGACGTGTGGCTCAACAACCCGCGCCGCCCCCTGGAAGCCAGCGGCACCAGCGGCATGAAGGTCGTGCCGAACGGTGGGCTCAACTGTTCGATCCTCGACGGCTGGTGGGCCGAAGGTTACAAAAAGGGCGTCGGCTGGGCGATCGGCGACGAGACGTCCAACCCCGACGAAGGCCACCAAGACTGGCTGGACTCGCGTGCGCTCTACCAACTCATCGAACAGGAACTGGCGCCGACCTTCTACCACCGAGGTGAGAACGGCGTGCCGATCAGTTGGGTCGAGATGATGAAGGAGTCGATGGCCGAGCTGGCCCCGACTTTCAGCACCCTGCGCATGGTCCGCGAGTATGCGTCCCGTTTCTATATGCCGGCTTCGCGCATGTTCAACCGTTTGTGCGACAACGGCCTCGAGAAGGCTAGGTCTTCGCTGCAATGGCGCGACAACACCATCAAGGCCTGGCCGGGCGTGCGCATCGTCCAGGTGACGGACAGCGTCGACAAAACGGCCTACATCAACTCGGGATTTGAGATCACCGCACGTGTCGATCTGGGCGGGCTCTGCCCCGACGACGTCCGCGTTCAGGCGGTCGCCGGGCAAGTCACGTCGAACCGCGAGCTACGCAGCATCGACCTCTACGATCTGACGTGGCAGTCCGCCGAGGGTAGCGTCCACACGTTTACCGGCTCGGCCCGGTGCGATGGGCCCGGCCACCGCGGCTATCTCGTCCGGGTCGTGCCTCACCACGACGACGTGAACATCACGACCGAGATCCCGCTCATCGCGTGGGAACCGTCGGCGATGTAGGATTGGTCGTCCGGCTCACTGCCGTCAAGGCAGTGAGCCGGGCGGCACGACGACGCGTATGGCTCCCGGGACGACCTCCACGGTCACCGGCTCCGCCGCCACAAGTTCGCCGTCGACAAGAAACGGGCCTTGCGGCGTGCTCCGGATGGTCAGGCGCTTGAATTGGCGGTGCGTCACCTTTGGGTGTTCGATGTGAGTTCCCTTAAAGACCTTGGGAAAGGTCTTCAAGAACTCACCCCTGCCAATCTCCTCGACTAACACCAAGTCTAGAAAACCGTCCTGCAAGCTCGCCGACGGGGCGATCTTCATCCCGCCGCCATAGGCCTGCGCATTGGCCATCGCACAGAGCATCGCCCGGGCGGCGATCTCCTCGCCATCGACCTCAATCGTCAATCCAACAGCCCGATAGCTGGCAAGCGTCCCCAACACCGCCGCCACGTACGCAGAGGTTCCACCAAGCCAGCGGTAGCCCGAGTTGATCTTTTCCGCTACCGCCGCATCAAACCCACAGCCCGCCGCGTTGATGAAGTGACCGGTCGCACTTGCCTGCGTCCAACGTCCGACATCGATTGTCACAGTCCGTCCTTCCCGAATGGCGTCGACAGCCTTGGAATGGTCGTTGCCGATCCCGAGCATCCTGGCAAAGTCGTTCCCGGTGCCCAGAGGCACCACGGCCAAATCCGCGCCAGTGCCCAGAACTCCTTGAAGAACCTCGTTCACCGTGCCGTCGCCGCCAGCGGCACCGACCACTTGCACGCCCTCCGAGACCAGCTTGGCGGCGATGGCGGCGGCACTGCCTCGGCCCGAAGTCGCCGGAGTGGCGACCAGCCGGTCGCCAAGTGCTGCGCGCAACATGGCCTCGATCGCTGGCCACTGCTTGGCACCCCGCCCGCGTCCGCTGGCTGGGTTATGGATGACGCCGACAGTCGCGGCCATGGGCTGTTCTTACCTCGCGCCAGCCAGGAGAGGCTGAAGAAACCTCCCAGTCCAGCTGCCGTCCACTTGGGCGACCTCTTCCGGCGTGCCGGTCGCCACGACCTGGCCGCCGCCGGTACCGCCCTCCGGTCCCATGTCGATCAGCCAGTCCGCCGTCTTGATGACGTCCAAATTGTGCTCGATCACCAAAACGGTGTTGCCTTGGTCGACCAGTTGATGCAGCACCTTGAGCAAGCGGCGCACATCCTCAAAATGCAAACCAGTGGTCGGCTCGTCGAGGATGTAGAACGTCGATCCGGTCCCCCGCTTCGACAGCTCCGAAGCCAATTTGACCCTCTGCGCCTCACCACCGCTCAGGGTCGTGGCCGGCTGTCCCAGCCGCAGATAACCTAGCCCGACCTCCTGCAATGTCGCGAGCTTTTTGTAGATCTTGGGTACGGGCTGGAAGAACGCGCAAGCCTCCTCAATAGTCATCGACAGCACCTCCGAGATGTTCTTCCCTTTGTACTTGACCTCCAGCGTCTCGCGGTTGTAGCGTTTGCCTTTGCAGACCTCGCACGGCACATAGACGTCAGGCAGAAAGACCATCTCAATTTTGATGATCCCGTCGCCCTTGCAAGCCTCGCACCGGCCGCCGCGCACGTTGAAACTGAACCGGCCTTGCTGGTAACCGCGGAGCTTGGCGTCAGGGGTCCGGGAGAACAGGTCGCGGACCATGTCGAACGTGCCTGTGTAGGTCGCGGGGTTCGACCGTGGTGTCCGCCCAATGGGCGACTGGTCAATGTCGATGACCTTATCCACCTGCTCGTGCCCTTCCAGGCTGTCATGCGGCTCCCAAGCGCCGCGAGTGCCATAGACCTCAAACATCAACCTTGGAAACAGGGTGTCCTGGACCAGCGTCGACTTCCCGCTGCCGCTGACACCGGTCACACATACAAAGAGGCCCAACGGAAAACCCACGTCCACTCCTCGAAGGTTGTGTCCGCGGGCATTCTTTAGCACCAGCCAACCGTGCGACATACTCGACGGTAGTCTACACGTCGGACGAGTTGGCTGGCAAGGGTAGAACGCCTGCTAGGGCGAAGAGTTGGAGTCAACCGCCTTTGTTGGGGCACCGCCCGGCTCTGGCTCGACCCAGAACGGCACGTTCATCGGGCAAAGCATGTAGGGCAGAGACCCCGTCATCAAAACCTCGATTTTCTCGAACCTTATCATGATGGTCCGGCCGTCGAGCATCACCGGTAGATCAATGTCGTGCTTTCCGGGCTTCAGCCCCTTGGCCATTGTAGCAAGGCCCACGACCGGCTTCACGGGCCCCTCGCCCGCGACCCGGCGCATCCTCTTGTCGAGGCTGGCCGAGGACACTTCAAAGAGGACGGCTGACAGTGGGACTTGCTGACCGTCGACCAACATCGGCGCCTTCAGGTCGATCTGGTCCCCCTGGAGCCCCTTCGTGATGATTTGGAAGTTGCCCATGACATCGACCAGGGCCGTGCACAGAGACAGCTGCTGATCACCCACGGGGCGCGACGACTTGATTTTGCTGACCTTTTCAAGCACGATCTGTCGCTGCTTGTCGTAGTCGTAGAGCACGATGTCCGGCTTCGGACGGTAGGTGACGTCCGCTGGCTTGACTGAGCCGTAGGTCAGTTCGACGACGCTCTCCGACTTGCCGCCGGCGACCAACTCGATCCGAGCAAACCGCTTGTCAGCGGGGCGGACATAGTAGTTCACCACGATCTCTGGGCCGCCGTTGCTCTGGCGGATCGAGTACTTGTCGACTTTCTCGCCAGACAAGCGCACATCAAGAGTCTTCGACCACGAATTCGTGCGCTTGCCGCTGAGCATGCTCTCGAGAGTGACCAGGCTAAGGCCGTCTCTCCTCTTCTGCGTAGCGACCGCCGCGTAGCCTTCGTTGGCGTACTCGTTCAACACACGGTCTCTATCGACATACAGCGTCGCCGCCCCGTCGATCGTCTCCTTGACCTTTCCTCCCAACGCCCAGAGTTCGCGGGACACCTTCCAGTCCCCGGTCTTCGGGTCTCGGGAGTACTGCACCTCATGACGGTTGCCGATCGTCGCTTGTGACTGGTAGATCGCCTGGAGTTCGTCGGCATAGCTCGGCCTCGGCCACGCGACCAATGCGACAGCCAGGCCCGTCGCCGCTACTGCTGCCAAGCCGATTCGCACATGGACGCGTCGGGGGGCGAAGTCCCGATGAAGGCGTTCCTTCAACCGTTCGGCAGCACCCGACGGCGACTCGGTGGTTCGCAGGGCCTCGACGGCCTTGTCAATCTTGGTATCTGAGTTCATTGTTCACCTCGTGCTGTGTCGCGGCCCAAGCCCGGCCGAGCCGGGTGCGGGCATGGTGGAGGCGCGATTTGACGGTTCCGACCGGAGAGTCGACGATCACCGCCGTCTCTTCGACCGAGAACCCCTGGACTTCGTGGAGCAAGAACGCCTGTTTTTGGTCGGGATGAAGCTGGGCCAAGGCGTCGAGCAGCCAGGCGGCCTCCTCGACAGCTTCGAACCCGGGCTCCGCTTGAGGTGTGGTCTCGGCGTCGGCCCACGGCAGCCAGGTCTTGCGGCGACGCCAATGCGTGTACTCGCGATAGGCCAGCCTGAAGAGCCAAGCCCGCAAGGAACCGTCGCCACGAAAGGTGGCGATTTTGTCCCTGGCGCGCAGAAAGCACTGTTGCGCCAGGTCTTCGGCGTCCTGGCGGTGGCGGGTCAGATGGGCGAGATACCGATAGACGCCGTCGTAATGCGCGTCGACGAGCTGGTCCATGGCCCCACGGTCACCGGTCGCGATCATGCGGGCTAGTTTCAGTTCGTCCAAGGCGCTACTCCTATGCACGGCACGTGGAACAAGAGCCCGCAAAGTTTGGGATGGTTGACTTGGGCGGTCCATTTTCTGGTTAACGTGGTTGATAATGGGCCATGGATCAGCCCAGCGTCGTCGAATTTCCGGCCGTCTCCCTCGTCTGCGTCGAACGTCAAGCCCAAATGAGTGAGCTGCCGCAGGTCATCCCAGCTGGATTGGACGCCGTCGCCGCCGCCAACAACGGCCTCAAGCTCGGCCCCCCGCGGGTCTATTACGTCAACTGGTGCGAGGGCCAAGGCGAAATCTGGATCGGTTTCGTCTGCGAGACCGACCTCGAACCAGGTGAGGGAACGATGAAGAAGGACATCCCCGGTGGAACGGCCATGTTCGCCCGACACGCTGGGCCCTATAACGAACTTACCCGCACCTGGGACGCTGTGCTCGGTGCCGCGCATGCCCACGAGATGCCGATGACGGGCCTGTCGTGGGAAGACTATGTGGAGCCTGTCGTCCCAACGACGGACGTCTATGTCGAGCTCGCTGTCTGTGCGGCTAGGGCACAATAGGCGAGTGGCAGAGTTTCAGATCGTCGATTACCCGGCCTACACGGGTCTTGTCGCCGGCACGATGTGCGCGCCGGACGCCCTGGGCAGCGAAATCCCGCGCCTGCTCGGCTTCATCTGGAACTCCAACCCCGAAGCCGAGATGACCGACGCGCCATGTGTTTACTACCTCGAGTGGGAGGCGCACGCCAAAGTCGAATGCGTCGTGCCCGTCGCCCCCAGCACAGCCCCACAAGGCGGCGCGACGATCAAGGACTTTGCCGCGACATCAGCCTTCATGGGTGTCCACCAAGGCCACTATCAGACCCTAAAGGACACCTGGACAGAACTCTGGAACGAGGTGGGCCGCCTGGGGCTCCAACCGAGCGGCCCTCCCTGGGAACGGTACATGACTGACCCCGAAGAAGAGCCCGACCCCAACAACTGGGTGACCGAGGTCTACGTCCCGGTCACCATCCAGAAGTTCTAGGCGCGGCGGCTCACTTGATTCCTAGGCCACCGTCTGCATAAATGACTTGCCCGGTGACAAACGAAGACGCCGGCCCGGCCAAGAATGCGACAACCTCGGCGATCTCATTCGGCTCGCCGATCCGCCCGAGCGGGATGTTGGTCTTGAAGTTGGTCTCCGCGGTCTCGCGGTCGCCAAAGAGGTCTCCGGCGCCCTCGGTCCAGATCGGCCCCGGTGCGACGCTGTTCACCCGGATGCCCTTGTCGGCCAACTCCACGGCGGCAGTGCGCGTCAAGGTGTTGACCGCACCCTTGGTCAACGAATAGGCGCTCGCCCCAGGGAACCCGACTGCATCGACCGTGCTGGAGTTGAACACGATCGAACCACCCTTGTCGCCCATCGCGTTGGCGACGTGTTTCAGGCCGTAGTAGACACCCTTGATGTTGACGTCGATCTGTTCGGCCAAGTCATCGGCCAGTTGCTTACCGATGGCGTTGAAGCGAAACACGCCCGAGTTCAGGAAGGCGACATCGACGCGGCCATAGGTCTCCAGCGTCCTGGCGACTAGGTTTTGGACGTCGGACTCGCTAGTGACGTCGGTCTTGACGAACACGGCTTCACCACCATTCGCCTTGATGTCGTCGACCACGGCCTGACCTTCAGCTTCGCGTCGGCCAGCCACGACGACCTTGGAGCCCTTCTGGGCTAGAAGCTTGGCAGTCGCCTTGCCGATGCCGGAGGTCGCGCCAGTGACGATGGAGACGAGTGATTCAAAATCAGCCATGACACATATCGATACTCACCGATATGTCGTTTTGTTCGGCCTATGACAAAAGTCTCTGTGAAATCTCACGGAGGTACTCGTTGACCGTCTCCTCATTGACCGTCAGCCGCATGAACTTGCCGTCCTTGCACCCGTTGATGAGGCCAGCCTCGACCAGCTCGCCAACGTGGTGTGAAAACGTGGACTGGGCCACGCCGACGTCCTGGAGCACCGAACTGCATGACACGCCGCCCTCACCCTGCATCTCTCGGATGCGGGTCAAGATTTCCAGTCGCTTGGGCTCAGCCAGCGCTTTCTGCAACTTGGCCAACTGCTCGGCGTCCACTCTTCTTTGGACGTTTTTCAACGGCCTCCGGGTGCGGACTCACCGCCGCCAGACCTATTGCAGCCAGAGGAGACGGCATCGAAGGCTTGCGTCGCTCTTTCGGGACCTCGATCACTTCCTTCCCGTTCAGGTAGTCCGCCGTCGGCGACGAACGCTTGATGAACTCCTCAAGCGGCCCCTCGTTGACAATCACACCACCGTGCTCACCCGCACCTGGGCCGATGTCGATCAACCAGTCAGCCTGGCGCATGGTGTCTTCGTCATGTTCGACAACCAACACCGTGTTGCCGAGGTCGCGGAGCCGCATCAGCGTCTCGATCAGCTTGTGGTTATCGCGCTGGTGCAGGCCGATGCTGGGTTCGTCCAGCACATAAAGGCAACCCATCAAACCGCTGCCGATCTGCGTGGCCAATCGAATCCGCTGAGCCTCGCCGCCGGCCAGAGTATTGGCCGACCTGTCCAATGTCAAGTACGCCAACCCGACGTCATTCAGGAACCGTAACCGCTCCAGAATCTCCTTGACCGCCCGCTCGCCAATAGCCCGCTGGCGCGCGTTCAACTTGGCGTCGAGCCCGTCGAAATAGGCAAACGCCTCCGCTACCGACATGCACGTCACCTCAGCGATGTTCTTGGTGGCGATCCGGACGCACAAAGTCTCGGGCTTCAGCCGCTGCCCGTGGCAGACAGGGCACGGCTTGGTGCGCATGTACTGCTCCAAGTCGCGCTTGATCCACTCGCTTTCCGTCTGGTCGTACTTCTTGCGCAGCACCGCCAGCACGCCGTCCCACTGGCTGGTGAACGTCCTCTCCGTCCGCCCGTAGTTGGTGATCACCGCCACCGGCTCGGGAAGGCCGTTGAAAACTGCATCGATCGCCTTCTCGTCCAGTGCGCTGAACGGCAGGGAGGCGTCAAAACCGACGGCCCGGCCGACGGCGTCCAGCACTTGCGGCCACCACTCCTTGACGTCGCCGCTCTTGTAGACAAACGGGGCGATGGCTCCGTCGCGCAACGGCTTGCTCGGATCGGGCACGACCATGTCGCGGTCAAACTCAGTCCTCGTGCCGAGCCCGGTGCACTCCGGACAAGCCCCGAACGGCGAGTTGAACGAGAACATCCGGGGCTCCAGCTCCGGCATCGTGAACCCTGACTCTGGGCACGAGTAGTGCTCGCTGAACAGCTCGTCGTGCCAGACGTCGTCCTTCTGGTCCGGTAGCTGGTGGCTCAACGTGACCAAGCCCTTTCCCATCTTCAGCGCGGTCTCAATGGAGTCGGCCAGCCGGCGGTCCAGTCCCTCCTTGACCACCAGCCGGTCGACGACCACCTCGATGGTGTGCTGTTTGTAGCGGTCCATCGGGATGTCGTCGGTCACCTCGTGCATCTCGCCGTCGACACGGACGCGCACGTAGCCGGCTGACTGGATGTCCTTCAGTTCCTTCTTGTACTCACCCTTCCTCTGCCGGACCACGGGGGACAGAATCTGCAACTTCGCGCCTTCGGGTAGCGCTTTGGCTGCATCGACCACCTCGTCGGTCGACTGCCGGGTGATCGGCTTGCCGGTCGCCGGTGAATAGGGCACGCCGACACGAGCGAACAAGATGCGCAGATAGTCGTAAATCTCGGTGACGGTACCGACCGTCGAGCGCGGGTTCCGGCTCGCCGTCTTCTGGTCGATGCTGACCGCAGGCGAGAGGCCTTCGATGTGGTCGACGTCCGGCTTGTCCATCTGCCCCAGGAACTGGCGGGCGTACGCGCTCAGGCTCTCGACGTATCTCCGCTGTCCCTCTGCGTAGATCGTCTGGAACGCCAAGCTCGACTTGCCGCTGCCGCTCAGGCCGGTGATGACGACCAGCTTGTCACGGGGGATCTCCACCGTGATGTTCTTGAGGTTGTTTTCCCGAGCGCCGACGACGACGATCTTGTCCTGGGCCACCCGACGTTTATACCTCGCATCTAGAACAATGTCTACGTAACTGTAGGGGCCCTAATCCCCATACTGCAAGCATGCGCCGTTTCCTCTTACTGGCCCTTGTCCTGGCATGTCTGATTGGTTGCGACGCAGTCGGCGGGCACAGCTCGGTCAAGCCCGAAGAGCCACCGGCCCAGTCCAAGTGAGTCCGGCGGTATAATCTAGGTTCCGGGTGGCGGGAGTAGCTCAGTGGTTAGAGCGCCTGACTGTGACTCAGGAGGCCGCGGGTTCAAGTCCCGTTTTCCGCCCCATCCCCCTTTTCTTACCGGCTGTGCCATCATGCCGCTATGTTTGCCGTGTCACTCATCGGCGCACTGGTGCTCGCCACACCCAAACAAGATTCACTCGACCCGCACCTGGAGCCATTCAAGCCGCTCCTGGGAATGACCTTTAAGGGTGTGTTCAAGAAGAGCACGCCAGAGAACCCGATCATCGACGTCACCCATTGGGAACGGGCGATGAACGGCAAGGCCGTCCGGTTCTTCCACTCCGTCAACGACGGTGCCTATGGCGGCGAGACCATTTTCCGCTGGGATCCGGAGAAAAACGCCGTCACCGGCCACTACTTCACCACCGCCAACTTCATGACCGTCGGCACGGTCACATTTGAGCGCGGGGAACTTCAGTTCCACGACAAAGTGGTCGGCCAGGCAGGTGACACTGTCGCGGTGGAAGCGACGATCTCCTTCAACAAGGAAGGGGGCTATACAGTGCGCGCGGACGCCATTACCAAGACAGGCGAGAAGAACTCCCGCGAGACGGTCTACAAACCCGACCTGCAGTCTCGGGTTGTCTTCAAGTGAATCCAGGGTTGCCGTTCACGCCGGGAGTCGCCGGGGTCGACGAGGCTGGTCGCGGGCCTCTGGCCGGGCCGGTCGTCGTCGCGGCAGTCGTTTTGTCTGAGGGCTTCGATACGAGTGGCGTCAACGACAGCAAGCAGTTGACCTTGCTCCAACGCGAGGCGGTTTATGAGCGGATCAAGAGTTCGGCGACGTTCCACGTCGAAGTCGTCGACCCCGCCGACATCGACCGCCACAACATCCTCCGGGCCACCTTGCTCGCCATGTCGCGTTGCCTCGCCGCGCTGGACCCAGCACCGATCTCGGCGCGCATCGACGGCAACGCCTTTCCACCCGAGCCCTGCTGCCCCTGCGAGACCTGGGTGAAAGGCGACGGCCGCGACGCCGCGATCGCCGCCGCCTCGATCCTCGCCAAGGTCACCCGCGACCGCCTCATGGTCTTGGCGGCCTCAGAGTTCCCAGGCTACGGATTTGAAAGCAACTACGGCTACGCTGCCCCCGACCACCTCGCCGCCCTGCGCGAGCTCGGCCCCTGCCGCATCCACCGCCGCAGCTTCGAGCCCGTCAAGACGATGGTGAATCAGCCGTGCCTCCTCGACGTCTAGGTGCCGACGCCGAAGACCGGGCGGCGGACTACTTGCTCTCGTTGGGCTACACCTTGCTCAAGCGCCGGTACAAAGCCCGCCGTGGCGAAATCGACGTCGTCGCCCTGGACGGCGACACAATCGTGTTCGTCGAAGTCAAACACAGGACGACTGGGTTGGTCGAGCCGGAAGCGACCATTACTGCGACAAAACGCACCCGTCTAGCGGCGGCAGCCAGGCAATACCTGGAGGAAGAGGCGACCCCAGACTTCTACGCCCGACATGACCTCGTCGCCATCGACAATGAGGGGCTGAGGCATTACCAGAACGTCTTTCAGTAAGCCAAAAGATCAGTGGACGTTCGAGCCGTCCGGAGCCTCGTGCTCCGGCTGCAGGAGGATCGCGTTCCCGTCCTCGTCGTCAGCAGCCAGCAGCATCCCCTGCGACTCCAGGCCCATGAGCTTCGCCGGCTTGAGGTTCGCCACCACGATCACCTGCCGCCCGATCAAGTCCATCGCGGTGTACTTCTTCTTGATACCCGCGATGATCTGCCGCGGCTCGTCGCCGATGCGCACTTGGAGCTTCATGAGCTTCTCGCTCCCCTCCACCGGCTCGGCCTCGATGACCCGGCCGACGCGGAGCTGGACTTTCATGAAGTCGGCAAATTCGATGACGGCGGGTGCTTCCATGGGCTTCTTCTTCTCTGGTTTGGGTTCGGGCTGCGGCTTGGCAGCGGAGGCGGCGGGCTTGACTTCCAAGCGCGGAAAAACCGGAACGGGCTGACCCAGGGCCGTGCCACCTGGCAACGACTCCTCGGTGCCGACCAGCGACCAAGTTAGGGTCGGCGCGACACCCAGCTGGGCAGCCACCGCGTCGGCGGCGTCAGGCATCATCGGCCGTACCATCGCCTCGGCGGCACGGACACAGGCCAGCATTGAACGGACGACGCCAGGCAAAGCCGGGTCGGCGTTCTTGGCCAGGGCCCAAGGGGCGCGGACGTCGATGTACTTGTTCAGCCAGCGGATCAGCCCGATGGCCGCATCGGCGGCTTGTTCCAACCGATAGCCGTCCATCGCCTTCTCGTAGGCCTCTTTTGCGGCAGCAATAGCCATGACCGCCTCCGCCTCGACCGCTTCGGACGGCACGACACCGCCCACGAACTTGTGCGCCATCGACAGCGACCGGTTCAGCGCGTTGCCAAAGTCGTTCGCGAGGTCGGCGTTGTAGCGCCGGTCGAACTCGTCGTAGGTGAAGGTCGAGTCGTTCTCAAACCCCATTGTTGAGACCAGCCAAAACCGCAACGCATCGACGGCCAGAGCGGACGAGATCCCTGCCTTCTCCGAAAACTCGGCCACCAGCGGCAGCGGCTCGACCGCCGTACCCTTCGACTTGGAAATCTTCTCGCCGCCAAACAGCACCCAGGCGTGGGCGGCGACCACCTTCGGTGGCTCCAGCCCGACACCCATCAGCATCGCGGGCCACAAGGTGGCGTGGAACCGGGTCAGGATGTCTTTGCCCAGCCATTGCACGTCGGCCGGCCACTTGGAGCCGAAGTCGCCGTCGGGCCAGTCGCAGCTGGTGATGTAGTTGATGAGCGCGTCGAACCAGACGTAGATGACCTGGCTCTCGTCGCCCGGCACCGGGATGCCCCAGCCGGTGTTCGACCGCGAGATGCAAACGTCGCGCAGGCCTTGGTTGATGAACGACAGCACCTCGTTCTGCCTGGCCTCCGGCACCACCTTGATCTTGCCCTCAGCATAGGCGGCCAAGAGCGCATCTTGGAAACCGCTCAGCTTAAAGAAGTAGTTCTGCTCGCTGATCCACCGCACCTCGTTCCCGTCCGGTGATTTGCCGTCAACGAGATCCTCTTCCTTGAAATAGGTCTCCGTGGTGACGTCGTACCAGCCCTCGTAGGTGCCGGTGTAGATGTGGCCGTTGGCCTGCAATTGACGGAACAGTTCCTGGCTGGCGCGCACATGACGTGGTTCGGTGGTGCGCACCAAGTCGTCGTGCGAGACTTTAAGCTCTCGGAAAACATCGACGAACCGGCCGGCGATCTTGTCGACGAAGGCATGGGGGTCTTCGCCTGCCCGCTCCGCTGCCTCGCGGATCTTGGTGCCGTTCTCGTCGGTGCCGACTTGGAACCAAACGTCCTCGCCTAGCATCCGGTGGTACCGCGCCGTGACGTCGCCCGCCAGGGTCGTCAGCGAGTTGCCGATGTGCAACATGCCGTTGACGTACGGAATGGCGGTCATGATCGTGAAGCGGCGCGACATGGGAGGCCCGATTGTACTCGCCGGGCTCGACCGGCCCTCGCCTTCGATTCTTCTGATAAGTCTTATAGGACCTACACGACTTATGCGTTCTAGGCACCACGCAGACCACGGAACACGTCCGCCAAGCCCCAACCGACTAACGCCGACGGGAACAAGACGTTGCCCCCGAGCAAGAACACCTGCCCGGCTGCAGGCCCGTTTTTGGCCAGCGTAAACGCCACGATCAGCGAAAGCGCCGCCACCGAGCCACCCAACAGGCGGGACAGCGATGGATTAAACGCCTTCTGCCCCGCCCCCACCACCCAATAGGCAGAAACCGAAGCCCAAAAGCACACCAAGCTCACCAACCCTAAGGCCACCGGCGCGGAGACCCGCGGCCCGGTGGCCGACCCAAGCGTCTCCAGCCGGTCAAGCAGTCCTGCCGCCGCAAACGACGCCCCTGTCACAGCTCCCGCGACAATCAGGGCGACGACATGGGATAAGCCAGCGGCCAACGGCCCCAAGCCAGGAGTCTCCACCCCGGTCGTCACCACCAAGTAGGTGCCGACAATGCCGACCGCGGCTAGGGCGGCATAGAGGGGCGTCCGGTTCAGGTCGGCGACGTCGCGCAGAGGATGTTGCGCCTGCAGGTCAACGACCTCCAGATATTTGCGCTCAAAGACCGGGTTGTCCGGGTCGAACTGCGCCGCATAGGCATAGTAGCGGGCCGACCTGTCCAAATCGCCCCGATAGCGCGCCACATCCGCGATCGCCGCATAAGCCGAAGCCTCCCGTGGCTTGTCCCGCAGAATGCGCTCGGCAACAATGTCGGCCTCAGCATACTTGTGGAACTTGAGCAACATGGAGAGCCGAGCCGCGTCAGCATTGCCTGCCGGGCGGCGATACCTGGGCGCGGGGCCAGTGGTCGCCGGACGGGGGCGCCGGGCCTGTGGCGCGGCCTGTGGCTCCTGCGCTCGGGGTTGGGCCCGTGAAGCTTGGATCCGGGCTGTCTCCTCCGCCCTCTCGCGCCGCTCAGCTTCATCTGCCTCGCGCAATTTGGCGTCGTAATTCGCCTTCTTGATCGGATCGCTCAGGAAGTCGTACGCTTCGCGTACCTGCATGAACCTCGCTTGCGCGTCGGCCGCCGGGTTCAGGTCGGGGTGCAGCTCCTTGGCCAGCCTTCGGAACGCCGTCTTGACCGCATGGGCGTTGGCGTACCGGCTCAGGCCGAGGATCGCGTAGTGGTCGGGTGCGGGCAGTCGGTCACCTCACTCGTTCATATAGGGCTGGTAGCTCTGGCCATAGCCTTGATAGAACTGCATCGCGACGTAGAGCACAAACCCGCCGACCACCACGAGCGCTAGCACACCAAGCACGGTCGCCGAGTGCCGCGCCTTGGTCTGGCCCTCGTCTTCGTAGTATTCGCTCATCTTGATGAGCATCTCGTCGAGGTTGCCGGTCATCTCGCCGGTCCTTGTCATGTCCAGGACGATCGGACTGAAAGCGCGGGTGGAGGCCAGCGTCTCGGTGATCCCTGCCCCTTCGTCCAGCCGCCCGACCGTCGGATAGATCTTGGCTCGGACCGCCTCGTTGCCCGTCGCGTCCGCCGCCAACTGGAGCGCCTTGCCCGTCGGCACACCACCCTTGTACAGTGCCCCAAAAGCCCGCCCGAATTTGGCCATTGCGAAGCCGTGCACCATTTTGCCGATCCAAGGCAGCTTGTGAATAAAGATGTCCCAAGCGTGCCGCACCGGCCCGTTGGGCAAGATGAGTTTCTTAAAAACGAACCAGCCGACCACGGCCAAGGCGATCAGCGTCCACGCCGCCCACGGCGGCGTGATACCAGCCTTACCGGGGGCCACCGAGGAGATGATCGCATTGGCTCCCAAAATGACGATCACCGAGAAACCGATCACTGCCTTGGGATAAAAGGTCTCGCGCCGGATGAGGTTGCGCAATTCAATGTCGCGCTGGATGTACTCGCTGAGTTGGCGGCATTGCTCAGCTAAGAATCCGCCCTCCTCGCCGACCCGCAGCATGCTGATCATGAGGGGCGAAAAGACTTCCGGATAGCGTTGGAACCCGACGGTCATCGGCCGACCGGCCATGACGTGGTCACGAGTCTCCAGGACGACTTTGCGGAGCTTGGGGCTTTGCGTTTGGCCCGCCAACGTCTCCAAGGCCTGCACCGGGTTGATGCCGGCGGCGAGCATTGTGCCGAGCTGGCGGAAAAAGAAGTGGAGGTTCGAAAGGGCGACGCCGCCGACCAACTGCCCGATGACATTGGTCTCGATGTAGCTGCGCTGTTCTGTCGGCGGCGCGGCGGCTGCCGCCAAAGTCGCCGGAGCGGCAGGAGCCGTCACCATGCGAGGCACCTCTTGAATACCGTTTGAAGCTTCCGACAGACCGCGCACCTGTAGACCCTGCTCCCGCAACTGGCGGGATGCCGACTCGAAGTCAGCGCCCAGCACTGTGCCTCGTTGGATCCGCCCCTGGGTGTCAACGGCTTGGTATTCAAAGATCGGCATCGTCCTCTACTCCTTCAGTGCGCTCTCAAAAACCTGGCTGTACCAGCCGCCATAAAACGTCGCCAGCGCCACCGTGATCCCGACCGACGTGATGAGCGTCGCTAGAACATAAAGGGCAATGAGCCTGCCCTTCCGCCAAGCCTGTGCGTTCTCTGCCGCCATGAAGGCGACATGCCGAAAGGCGTCCGGTAGCGTGCCGGTCATCTCACCGGTGGCGATCATGTTCGCTTGGTCCGGGCCCAGCACGTCGGCGCGGCGGACCAACTCGCCGAACGGCGTCTCGTCTCTCGCCCCCGCCAGCGAAGTGGTCAACTTGCGCGAAAACTCGATGTTGGGGACGGCGGCCGAAGCCAGCGCCCAGCTCTGGTGCGGGCTGATTCCCGCCGCCGAAAGCCGCTCCAGATGGTTGGCAAACACGGCCAGGTTCTCCTGCCGGGCAAAGTGGCCAAAGACAGGGAGCTTCAATCCAAGCCGGTGGCGCATCGGTCGGTTGCGCGTCAGCTTGGCCCAAGTCTTGACGGCAAAGTAAGTGCCGAGCCCCACAACCAGCACCCAGACCGGCCAGGACGTGAAGTAGCTCTTCAGCGCTGTCGAGAACAGCAGGGCAAGGCGGTCGCCGACGGAGTTCGCCTTTGTGCCGTTCAGCATCTCCTCGATCATCGCCCGACTGCCCATGACCCACGCCCCGGCGAACGGGATGCCGCAAAAGCCGATGACGATGATCTCCCACCGCATCAGCCGTGCACCCCACCCGATCCGATGGGCGTCTTTGAACCGTTCACCCAATTCCGCTGCGGCGTCGGGGACATAGCCGCCGGTCTCAGCCGCCGCCATCGCTCCGACGGCCCCCTCCGGGAAGACATCAGGATAAGCTGCCATCGCTTCGGCGAGGCTGCCTCGCTCCGACGTAACCTCGGCCATATGCCTGAGCGCCTGGGCCAAGGCTGGCCGACGCTCCTGGTTGGCCAAAGTGGTCAGCGCCGTAGTCGGCGGCACACCCGACCGCCAAAGCGTCGCCAACTGGGCGAAGAGGAACGACAGCGCCGAATTCGGTACCTGGCCAGTCCGGAAGACCCGGCCGGGCCGCGAAGGGGCGACTTGCCGCATCTGCACCTGCTGCGACTGTTCGACCACTCGCGCTGCCTGCCGAAGTCTTTCGACCTGTTGGGGAGGGGCCAAATTGACCGAGGCCGCCGCTGTCGGCGACGCCACCGAGAGTGAAGCCCTGGGCTGGTCGACCGGACTCACCGACTTCACCTGCAGGCCGCGGCCTGCCAAAGTCTGGGCGACATGTCCCGGCGACGGCGCGTCGAGCGTGCCTCCGCTGGGCTGGCCGGCGGCGTCAACGGCTTGGAACCGATAGAGGGGCATCGCTTGCTCTCCTGACGGCTTGGCCCTGTAAAGCCGCGTCGTCCTTCCAATCCAGAATACGCTTCCCGCCGGGCAACGTGGCACCCGGATCTGCCTCGGCCCACGGCTCCATGACAAACCGCCGCTCGCTCGACCTCGGATGCGGCACGCGCAGCATGTTCGAATCCAGTTCCAGGACGCCGTATTGCAGGACGTCCAGGTCGATCATCCGCGGCCCGTTGGGTTCACCAGGGACGCGGCCAAGCTCGCGCTCAGTCGCCTTGCACCATTGGACTAGCCCGATCGGGCCGAGCCGCGTCGAACCAACCGCCACCATGTTCAGAAAGTCAGGTTGGTCGGCCACGTACATGGCCGCTGTCTCATACAGTCCGCTGACACGCATGTCTTCTAAGATTCCGGCCAAGCGCACAAGCGCTTGGCCGATCGTCTCTTTCGCCGGCCCTAAGTTCGCCCCCAGAGCGACGGCCACGGGCACCGGCGTCACGGTCAAGGGGCGATGAACCCGTTCGTTTTGAACTCGTCGACGCCTGGCGTACTGGTGAGGCGAAGGAATCCGGTGCCGTCCGTCTTGACGGAGCAGATGTCCCAGCCGGTGCCGTCGTCGTACATGAACACGATGCGCGTGCCGTCGGGCGAGAACGACGGCGACTGGACAGGGCCGCCCAAGTCGACGACCTTGGCCTGGCCGCTGCCGTCGGCGTTCATGATCCACAACCGCGCGACGGTCGACTGGGCGATCCGCACAAAGCAGATCTTGCTGCCGTCGTGCGAGAACGCCGGGTCGAAGTCGTCGATGGAGGAATCGTTGCTCAGGTTGACCGTTCCTGTCCCATCGGCGTTGACCTTGAATATCTGCGCAGGTCCGGAATTGGTGCTCGAATACAAGACGAGGGAGCCGTTCGCGTTAAGCGACGGCGCTTCGACAAACCCACTCGCGACCTGCGTGATGCCCGTGCCACCGCTGGTCATGACAAAGATGCCAGGGGTGCCGTTGCGACCGCTGCGGAAAACGATTTGTGTCCCGTCCAGGCTCACGACCGGCTGGTCGTCGTCGGAACTGCTGGATGCCAGGTGCGTCTCTGTGCTACCCGAGAGATTGCTCTTATAAACCTGGACAAACGGGTTGCGGTCGGTCTCAAAGACCAACATGGTCTTGGCCCCGTCGATGCTCGGGTTGAAATTGCTGAACGAGGCGTTGCCCACCACGGAGTTCGAGGTGCCGTCCAGGTTCATCTTGTGGATGTTATAAAGACTGCTGTTGTTCAGAACCGAGTAGACGACTTGAGGTTGCGTCCCGCCACCGCCACCTGTTGTCGAGCCTGTCGTCGTTCCGGTGGTCGTGCCTGTGGTGGTTCCGGTTGTGGTGCCCGTCGTGGTACCAGTCGTCGTACCAGTTGTCGTACCAGTCGTGGTGCCAGTTGTCGTACCAGTTGTCGTACCAGTCGTGGTGCCAGTTGTCGTACCAGTCGTCGTACCTGTCGTTGTGCCAGTGGTGGTACCCGTCGTTGTGCCGGTAGTCGTGCCTGTGGTGGTACCAGTCGTTAGGCCACCAGAGGAGCCACCCGAAGCCGTCCCTCCTCCACCGACGCCGCCGTTGTTACCGCCGCAGCCGACGACAAACGCCCCTGCGACAAAAAGTGCTATCGACGACGCGATTGAAACAGCTTGAGACTTTTTCGACATGCTTCTTCCACCCATCCCCCAAATCATCGGAACCTGACAAGGTTACCTGGAGGCAACCTTGTTTGACACTCGCCGTGTCAATGCCATTGTGCCAGACCTTCGTCGGGCGTGCTTCTTTCCATCAATCGCAATACGGCTTCTCGAGGGCTCATCCTGCCCTTGATCACCTGCTCCAGTGCGGCGAATATCGGGAGCTCGACACCCAAGCGGCGGGCCAGGACATTGGCGATCTCGCAGGTGGCCACGCCCTCTGCCACTTGGCCCCCCAGCAGCTCAATAGCCGACTCCAGGCTCTCTCCGTTACCGATTGCAAAGCCCACCCGATAGTTGCGGCTGAGCCTCGAACTCGCCGTAGCAAAAAGGTCGCCGACGCCAGCGATTCCCATAAACGTCTCGATCTTGCCGCCCATCGCCACACCCATCTTGGCCATCTCGTTCAGGCCTCTGGCCACCAATGCGCCCTTGGTGTTGTCGCCAAAGCCGAGGCCGTCGCTGACACCCGCCCCGATCGCGACGACGTTCTTGAGCGCCCCCGCGATCTCCACCCCGCGCATGTCGCTGCTGGCATAGACCTTGAGGCTCGGCGACCGAAACGCGACACGGACGGCCTCCGCCGTCACAGCGTCCGTGCTGGCCGCGATACTCGCCGTCGGCACGCCCTTGGCGAGTTCCACTGCCAGGTTCGGGCCGCTCAGAACCGCCAGTTTCGCCCCGGGGCAGACCTTGGCGACCGCGTCGCTGAGCACCCCTGTGCCCTCGGGCTCCAGCCCCTTGGAGGCCAGCACGACCACCGGCGTCGAACCCAAGAACGCTGCGCTTGCCTCGACGGCCGAAGCCGGCACCGCCAGCACGGCCATGTCGACTTGCGGCAACTGATCGCATTCGGTAGCCACCGAGACTTCCTCGGGCAACCGGTGGCCGGGCAGATACCGCAGGTTTTCGCGGCAGGCCTTGAGCAAGGCGGTCCCCTCGTTGTCACGGCCGACGAGCAGGACTTGGTGCCCGTTGCGGCCCAAGAGAATGGCGAGCGCCGTCCCCCAACTCCCCGCCCCGACCACCATCACCGTCATGCGGCGACGATACCATCTGGGGCTTCGCGGGCCTGAGCGTGTCGTTTGGTCGCGCCCCCTCAGTTTCATGCCTTTCGGGACCAAAGATGACCCCTGGGGTACCATGTGCCCCGGCCCGCAAGGGTCACCTGCCACGCCCGGCCAGACCGGCGGACGCGGGAAGCCTCAACAAGAGGCAGAGACTGCAACATGCCATTGGATCCACAACTCAAACAAGACGTCATCAAAGAATACGGCCTGAAAGACGGCGACACCGGCTCCACCGAAGTCCAGATCGCGATCATGCAAAAGCGGATCGAACAGATCACCGGCCACCTAAAGACGAACAAGAAAGACTTCCACTCGCGCACCGGCCTGCTCAAGCTGGTCGGCAAGCGCCGCCGCCTCGAGGCCTACCTGCGCAACCGCGACGTCGTCAAGTACCGCGAGCTCATCCAGCGCCTCGGCATCCGCGAAGTCAAGCCGAAGTAAGGCCGACTTCAAAGCAGATCCGAAACGGGGTTCTTCACAGGGAGCCCCGTTTTTGTCCCTTTACCCGTCACTCCTGCGAAGGCAGGAGTCCAGCTCTGACCAACAAGTCCGTTCCGCAGCTTCACCTAGTGGAACGGACTCATTGTTTCCGGAGGCTGGATTTCTGCCTTCGCAGGAATGACGGGTGGGTATCGGTCAAGCGCTGTCAGTTCTTCCGCTGCAAATCAAACGTCGCCGGCTCGCCGAGCTTGCCGCTGAACATCGGATACCAAGCCGACTTCAAGTGCGTCGCGTCGACAAAGGTGATGACCGCTTTGTGCATGTGGCCGTCGCCCGGCTTCATGTTGCCGCCGTCCTTGAACTCCAGAGTCACCGACTTGGAGTCGCTGGATTTGAAGTACAGGTTGGGCTGGTTGCCCATCGAGCAGTAGTGGGTGCCCTTGAGCTTGCCGTTGTCCATCGTGTAAACGGTCACCATCTCGTGCGGCTTGCCCGGGAACAGCGTCTCGACAACCGCCGAACCACCCGCGCTGACCTTATAGATGACCGAAGTGCCAGGCACGGTCTCGCCGTGGGCGGCGACGCCGACCCAGGTGCCTTCCAACGCTTTCAGCTTGGCAAACGCCTCTTCGTCCTTCGAGGCGACCGGCGACAAAACAAGGAGTCCAGTAAGAATGAGGCTCGTCATAGTTTCCCTCTTGGATAACTATACACAAACCTGGACAGAAATGTCTACATTTGTCCCGAAGGAGGTTTTCCCCAGCCTGGTACCATCACGGTCGGCCAAGGCCTGGATGCGTGCCGTTCTTCGGAGCGCCTTCCCCTTTGAGAGGACTCTGCGAAGAGCGGCATTCAGTCTCGCTTGGCCACACCTGCGCTTGTCGCACGCGACTGGGACGACCCGGTAGCCCGGCGACACGCGAGCGAGACAACAAAATGATCATCACCCATACCTTCGAGGTCGGGGGCAAGACGCTCTCCCTCGAAACTGGCCGCGTGGCCAAGCAAGCGGGTGGAGCAGTCCTGTTAGGGATGGACGAAACCGTCATCCTTGGCTGCGCCACCATGAGCAAAACCGCCCGTGAGGGCATCGACTTCCTCCCGCTGGTCTGCGACTTCGAAGAGCGCAAGTACGCAGTCGGCAAGATCCCCGGCGGCTTCATGAAGCGCGGCGGACGCCCCAGCGACAAGGCTGTCCTGATCTCGCGGCTCATCGACCGCCCGATCCGCCCCCTCTTCCCGAAAGGCATGCGCAACGACGTCCAGGTCATCACCATGGCCTTCAGCGTCGACAAGAAGTGCCCGCCTGACGTCCTCGCCATTT
Source organism: Armatimonadota bacterium (assembly GCA_018268335.1). Classification (GTDB taxonomy): domain Bacteria; phylum Armatimonadota; class Fimbriimonadia; order Fimbriimonadales; family Fimbriimonadaceae; genus JAHBTB01. The sequence continues at coordinate 34,983 of JAFDWT010000051.1, forward strand.
GCGCCGCTGGCGCTGCGCTGAGCATCTCCGACATCCCGTTCGCTGGCCCGGTCGCCGGTGTCCGCGTCGGTGAGATCGACGGCGAGTTTGTCCTCTTCCCGAGCAACGAGCAGCTGAAGACCAGCTCGCTCGACCTCGTCGTCGCCGGTCACAAGAACGCGATCAGCATGGTCGAGTCCGGTGCCAGCGAAGTCAGCGAGGAGCTCATGATCAAGGCCCTCAACTTCGCCCACAAAGCGATCCAAGAGATCTGCAAGGAGTTCGAAGCCTTCGCCAAGAAAGCCGGCAAAGCCAAGCGCGAGCCGATCATCAGTGGCGTCGACACCGAGCTTGCCGACGAGATCAAGAAGAAGGAAGCCAAGACCATCGAGAAGGGCCTCTTCGACCCCGACAAAGCCAAGCGCGAGTCGGCGATGGACGACGTGATCAAGGAGATCACGGACAAGTACAAAGAAAAGTTTGCTGACGACCCCGTCAAGCTCAAGGGAGTCCACGCTGCTGTCGACAAGGCGGTCAAGGAGACGATCCGCAAGTTCGTCATCGAGGACGAGAAGCGTCCCGACGGCCGCAACCTGAAGGAGATCCGCCCGCTCGAAGCCGTCGCCGGCCTCCTGCCGCGCGTCCACGGTTCTGGCCTGTTCACCCGTGGCAACACCCAGGTCATGACCGTCCTCACGATGGGCATGCCCAAGGACGCGCAGATGCAGGACACCTTGGACGAGGAAGAAGAAGACAAGCGCTACATGCACTTCTACAACTTCCCGCCCTACTCGGTCGGTGAAGTCCGCCCGCTCCGCGGCGCTGGTCGCCGCGAAGTCGGCCACGGCGCTCTCGCCGAGCGCGCGCTAAAGCCGGTGATCCCCCTCGACGACCCCGAGTTCCCGTACACGCTCCACCTCGTCAGCGACGTGCTCGAGTCCAACGGTTCGACGTCGATGGCCTCGGTCTGCGGCTCCACCCTCGCCCTCATGGACGCCGGTGTGCCGATCAAGGCGCCGGTAGCGGGCATCGCAATGGGCCTGATGAGCGACGGTAAGAAGTTCAAGGTCCTCACCGACATCCAAGGCGTCGAAGACTTCACCGGCGACATGGACTTCAAGGTGGCCGGGACCCGCAAGGGCATCACCGCCCTGCAGCTGGACACCAAGCTGGACGGCATCCCCGAGAAGGTTCTCGCCGACGCTCTGCACCAGGCCCTGGAGGCCCGCCTGCAGATCATCGACGTGATCGAAGCCGAGATCGCCGCCCCGCGTGCCACGCTCAGCAAGACCGCCCCGCGCATCCAGGTGGTGCAGGTCAACCCCGAGAAGATCGGCGCTCTCATCGGCCCCGGCGGCGCGAACATCCGCAAGATCACCGAATCGACCGGTGCGCAGATCGACATCCAGCAGGACGGCCGCGTCCTGGTCGCCAGCGACAACGGTCTGGCCGCCGACCAAGCCATCGAGCTCATCCGCGCATCGACCCTCGTGGTCGAGGTCGGCATGGAGTTCAGTGGCCCGGTGACCCGCATCATGGGTCGCGGCGCGATGGTCCAGATGCCCGGCGGCAAGGACGGCATGGTCCCCACCGACCAGTTGACCACCCAGCGCATCCGCCGTCCCGACGACGTCGTCCGCGAAGGCGACGTCATCCGCGTCCGCGTGGCCGAGATCGACGCTATGGGCCGGGTCAACCTGAGCGCCCTGGGCCTGAACGAAGACAACCCCAAGCTCAACGGCAACGCGGTCATCCCCGAGGGTGACGACCGCCCGCCGTTCCGCGACCGGGACGACCGTGGCGGCCGAGGCGGCTTCCGGGGCCGTGACGACCGTGGCGGACGTGGCGGCGGGCGGGACCGCGACCGTGGAGGAGACCGGGGCGGTTACCGCGATCGGGACCGAGCCCCGCGCGACTCCAACGAGTCCAGCGACACTCCCGACCGGGCGGCGGTGACTCCTGCCGAAGACAGCAAGGCCCCCGAAGTGCCGTCCGAGTTCCCCAAGAAGTCGCGCGGCGACGAAGAGGTCAACCCGCGCTTCCGCCCGCGCCGCTAAGGCCAGGCCCTAACACAACAAGACCCTGCGACGTTGTCGCGGGGTCTTGTTGATTCGCTGGCGTCAACCCCTACCAGGGATAGACGTCGTATTGTTTCTTGCCCACCATCAGCCGGGCCTGGCCGTCGACCATGCCGACGAGCTTGATGCCGTCTTCTAGCTTCTGACCCTTGCGCAGGTACATCCGGCGGCCGTCCTTGTTGAGGAACAGGCCGACGGTCTCGTCCTTGTCGGTGACGATGCCAGCCAGCCGCCATCCCTTCAGGGCGTCGGTGAACTCGCCTTTGCCGGCCTCGGCTTCGGGCGCAGGTGCGGCTGTGGCCGAGTTTCCGCCAGGCGAAGCCTCAGCTGCTTGGCCAGGAACGTAAACGAACATAAACATGTCTTCGCGGAGTTCCTTCTTCGTGGCGTGCAACAAGTAAAGGCCCTGTCCCGAGAAGTGGTCGCCGATGGCGAACGGTGTTTGGCACGACTTATCGATGATGAGGGCGGCCACTTTGTCCGACTTGTTTGCCGGGTCGCCCACCGTGATCGTCCTGCCGTTGGCCTGGTCTTCGACCGACATGACCGTGCCTTCAATGCTGACTCGCCGTCCAATGAAGCTGAGGGCGGCACCTTTCGGTTGCGACCGTACCGGCGTGGCCAATTCGTCCCAACTCATGGACGGCTTCGCCATGTTGGACTTCAGACCCGCCATGTCGGCGAACGGCTTAGTCGTCGAGAACTTGGCACCGAACTTCGATTCGATCGCCTGTAATCGGGAAGACAACAAGTTGTTCCAGGCTGGCGAGAAAACGGGCGGCGCGCCATTGGGGCTCTCTTCGTCACCTTTGTAGACCCGACTGCTCTCTTCTTTGGCCACCGCGCGTGCTTTGCGCGGCGCGTTCAGAGTCGCGGCAATAGGATCCTGCGCCATCGCCAACGGGGCCAAAACCGCTAAGGACAACGCGACAACGACAAACTGCCGGACACATGACGCCATACCTGTGTTGTTCCCGGTCTGGTGGCGAGATCAGTCTGGCAATCTCTCCGGGTGTCGGTCTAT
>JAFDWT010000052.1 GCA_018268335.1 Armatimonadota bacterium
ACGCCGCCGCAGCCGATGACGGCCACCCGCGAGCCGGGGGCGACAGGGGCAGTGTTCATGGCCGCGCCGATGCCGGTGACGACGCCGCAGGCGATGAGGCAGGCCTTGTCGAGCGGCATGCCCTCGGGCATCTTGATAGCCGCCTTGGCGTGGACCACCGTGTGGGTGCTGAAGGTGCCGCAGCGCAGGACTTGGCTGCAGAGGGCACCGTCGCTGGTGCGCTTGATGCGTTGGCCGGGACGAAGCGCCATATAGCACCGGCGCGGGTCGCCGCGGCGACAGGCGGGGCACTGCTCGCACGGCGCGCGGTAGGCGAGGACGACGGGGTCTCCGACTTTAAGGTGGGTGACGCCTTCGCCGACCTTCTCGACGATACCGGCTCCTTCGTGGCCGAGCACGATGGGGAACGACATGCCGTTGCCGTTGAGCACCTTGACGGTCAGGTCGGTGTGGCAAACGCCGCTGGCGACGAGCTTGACGAGGACTTCGTTCGGGCCGGGGTCGTCGACGGTGATGTCTCGGACGACGGCGGGAGCTCCGGGCTCCTCAAGGATGCAAGCGCGACCGGCGGTGGCCATGCCGGAGACTTTATCACAGGGCCGTGGGAGTCCTCGGACTTCGGCCTTCAGTCCTCAGGAAAGGGGATTGGGGATAGGTGCTAGGGCCAAAGAGATGTGGTGGTGGACAACAAGACGGCCGATCGCCACGAGACTAGATGTCGGCGATGCACGGACTTGTGATCCAGTTAACTCGTCCACCCGGGCCGTGTGCTGGTTCGTCCGCGACACCTGTGAAAGGTTGTCAAATTGACAATTTGATAATTCGCTCGCGTACGGTCCCGAACGACGGTCGGAGCCCGTGGCCGATAGCAGTCTTTGGGCCCGTGCACTCCACGCGCGGGCCCCGCTAGCCGCACAGAGCCTGGACAAGACGGACGGTCAGGTCGGCTAGCTTGTCCATCGAGTCCTTGTGGATGATCTCGTAGCCGTGGGTGTTTTCCATTGGAATGCCGAGGGTGATGGGGCGGGCGCAGAGGCCCCTGCTGGCGGCACACGACGCGTCGCTGCCTCCGCGGGAAAGCGTCTGCGGCGTGATCGTCGGATCGAGGGCCTTCACCAAATGCAGGTCTTGCGGGCTGATCGCGGCGTAGCTGTCGTTGCTCCAGACTGTCAGGCCGTCGGATCGGTAGGGGCGCGCGTCTGGAACCTCGGGGCCCAGTTCCAGAGCGACGCAGACGTCGGGCTGGATGTGCTGGAGGGCGTATTGAGCGCCCTCACCGCCCACCTCCTCGCTGGTGGTCGCCAAAAACAGGACGGGCAAGTCGCGCAGTTGCTCGAGGGCCAAGAGCCATGAAACGAGATCGGCGCGGTCATCAAGAAAGTGGCCGCCGACGAAGTCGCCCAGGGGCGTCAGCTGACGCCGAGACGGGTGGACGACGGCTCTCAGACCGGGATAGAGCCCGCCGCCGTTGTCCCAGTCTTCATGGAAGACGCCGTCAACGAAGATGTGGCAGTCCTCCCAAGTCACGGTCTTCTCCCTGGCCCGGGTGATCGGCGACTCGCGCGATTCAGTGTGGACACTGCCCATAGAGAGGACGCCGTTCACAGGTCCGTGCTCGGCGAGAATCTGGACCGGGCCCTCTCCTAGCTTCCACGGGTGAAGTCCTCCGAGCGGTCTGACATCAAATCCCGTCGTGGTCCGTCCGGCGAGCATCATCGCGATTTCGTCCATGTGGGCGGTGACGACGATCTTGGGGTCGGGGCCGAGGGGGACGTGGAGGTTGCCTTTGGCGTCGACCGACCATTGGTGGCCCATCGCTTTGACTTTCTCGATGAGGTAGTCGCGGACGAGGTCTTCTTGGCCCGGGGGGCCGGGGAGGGCGACGAGGTCCTGGAGGAGGTCGAGGGCTCGGCTCATGGTGTCACCTTGGTCTCCCTGCGTATCTCCGGAGCGATACTCAGGCTACGGGGCTGGGGTTCCGGACGGCGGTCGGAGCCCGCCGGGGAAAAGCGGGGTCGGAGCCCCCGCACTCCAAAGTCGGAGACCCGGAGCTGAAGCCAGCCTGGTTGCCTGCGTATCTCCGGAGAGCTACACAGGCCACGTCCACATCGAGTCTTCACCAGGTCACCGCGCCCTCGCAGGCGGGGCCGACTTGTTTGGCGTACTTGGCGAGGACGCCGCCGTAGCGGAGCGGCGGAGCGGTCCAGGCGGCGCGGCGGGCGGCTAGTTCTTCGTCGGAGAGGTCGACCGAGAGGACGCCGTTTTCGGCGTCGACAGTGATCGAATCGCCGTCGCGCACGAGGGCGATCGTTCCGCCGACGGCGGCCTCGGGGCCGACGTGGCCGACCATGAGGCCGCGGGTCGCGCCGCTGAAGCGGCCGTCGGTGAGGAGGGCGACATCGTAGCCCATGCCTTGGCCGACGATGGCACTGGTCACACCGAGCATCTCGCGCATACCTGGGCCGCCTTTGGGGCCTTCGTAGCGGATGACGACGACGTCGCCGCGCTGGATCTGGCGGGACTGGACGGCGGCCATGGCGTCTTCCTCAGAATCAAAACACCGGGCAGGGCCGGTGTGGGAGAGCTTGCGGACGCCGGCCGTCTTGATGACGCCGCCTTCAGTGGCTAGGTTGCCCCAGACGATCGCCATACCGCCATGCGACTCGACGGCGTTGGCGAGGGTGCGGACGACCTCTTGGCCGCTCGGGACGGTGACTCCGGCGAGGTTCTCGGCCATGGTCTTGCCGTTCACGCAGAGGGCGTCGCCGTGCAGGCAGCCCGCGTCGAGCATGGCGCGAAGGATAACGGGGACGCCGCCCACTTTGTGGACGTCGTAGGCGATGTACTTGCCACCGGGCCGGAGGTCGGCGAGGGTGGGGGTGCGGCGGCTGATTCTGTCGATTTCGTCAAGAGTCAGCGTCATGCCGAGTTCGTGGGCCAAGGCAGGCAAGTGGAGGGCGAAGTTGGTCGAGCCGCCGGTCGCCGCTCCGATGGCGACGGCGTTCTCGAGGGCGCGCCGATCCATGACTTGGCGCGGAAGGATGCCGTTATTGAGAGCTTCCATGACCAGAGCGCCGGTCTTTTCCAGATAAGGTATGCGCTCGGGCGAGACAGCGGGCGGGCCGCTCGAGCCTGGGACGGTCATGCCGAGGGCCTCGGCGATGCAGGCCATGGTGTTGGCGGTGTATTGGCCACCGCAGGCTCCGGCACCGGGGCAGACGGCGCACTCGACGGCGTGGAGTTCGTCGTCGTCGATGGTGCCGGCCGCATGGGCTCCGGCGGCCTCAAAGGCGTCTTGGATGGTGACGTCCTTGTCATGGTGACGGCCCGGCATGATGGTGCCGCCGTAGAGGAAGACGGACGGCACGTTGAGGCGGGCCATCGCCATGAGCATGCCGGGCAGGCTCTTGTCGCAGCCGGCGATGCCGACGAGGGCGTCGTAGCAATGGCCGCGCATCATGAGCTCGACAGAGTCGGCGATGACCTCGCGGCTGATGAGGGAGGCCTTCATGCCTTCGTGGCCCATGGCGATGCCGTCGCTGACGCTGATCGTGTTGAACCGCCTCGGCGTGCCGCCGTGGGCCTTGACTGACTCGGCTACTGCGGCGGCTTGCTCGTCGAGGTTGACGTTGCATGGAGTGGACTCGCTCCAAACGCTGGCGACGCCGACCCAGGGCTGGGCCAGCTCCTTGTCACCGAGACCCATGGCCCGCAGCATCGCGCGGTTGGCCGTCTTGTCGACGCCCTCGCTGATCGTCCGAGATTTGTGTTTGATGTCGAATGCCATGGCGGTTTGCTACTTAAGGAAATAGGACAAATAGGACGTATAAGACCTATAGGAAAAACCTCAGAGATGGGCTGTCTGTGACTTCTTGAACCTCATACCCGACGGACAGAAGGCTCTGCTCGAAGCTGAGTTTTGAGCTGGTCGGAACTTGGATGCCAGCGAGGACGCGGCCCCGGTCGGTGCCGTGGTTGCGGTAGTGGAACAGGCTGATGTTCCACTCAGGGCCGAGGCGGGTGAGGAAGGCGAGGAGCGCGCCGGGGCGCTCGGGGAAATCGAATTGGAACAAGCGCTCGTTGTCGGCGGTGGCGCACTTGCCGCCTACCATGTACCGGAGGTGAGTCTTGGCGATTTCGTCGTCGGTGAGGTCCAGGCACTCGTAGCCGGAAGTGGTCAAGCCTTGGTGGATGGACGCACGGTCTTGCGGCCCACGGAGTTCGACGCCGACGAAGACAGTTGCCGTGGCCGCGTCGCCCATGCGGTAGTTGAACTCGGTGATAGGGCGCCGGCCCAGGGCTTCGCAGAGGGCGAGGAACGCGCCGGGCCGCTCGGGGATGTGCACGGCGAAGACGGCTTCGCGCTTTTCGCCGACTTGGGCGCGCTCAGAGATGTGGCGGAGGCGGTCGAAGTTGAGGTTGGCCCCGCTGGCGATGGCGGCGACGCGCTTGCCTTGCCAGCCTTTTTCGGCGACCCACTTTTTGAGCCCGGCGTAGGCGAGTGCACCGCTGGGCTCGAGTACGGCGCGGCGGTCTTCGAAGATGTCCATGATCGCCGCGCAGATGTCGTCGTTGCTGACGGTGATGGACTGGACCCCGCACTGGACGGCGATGTCAAAGGTGTGTTGGCCGACCTTGCGGACGGCGACGCCGTCGGCGAAGAGGCCGACGTGGTTGAGCTTGACGCGGTCTCCGGCGAGGAGCGAGCGGTGCATGGCGTCGGAGTCTTCGGGTTCGACTCCGACGACGATGGTCTCGGGAGAGAGACGCTTCATCGCCTGGGCGACTCCAGCGAGGAGGCCGCCACCGCCGACGGGGACGAAGACGGCGTCCAAATTGCCTTCGATTTGGTTAGCAATCTCCTCACCGACAGTTCCTTGTCCGGTGATGACCAGTGGGTCGTCGTAGGGGTGGACAAAAAGAAGCCCTTGCTCCTTTTCGAGTTCAACGGCATGGGCATAGGCGTCGTCGTAGCTGTCGCCGTGGAGGACGAGTTCGGCGCCGAGCCTTTGGATCGCTCTGATCTTGACTTGAGGTGTCGTTTCCGGGACGACGATGACGGCCCTGCAGCCCAGACGCTTCGCACCAAGTGCGACCCCTTGGGCGTGGTTCCCAGCGCTGGCTGCCACAACACCTTTGGCGAGCTTGCCTGGTGTCTGGTTGGCAAGAAAGTTATAGGCGCCGCGGAGCTTGAAGGAGAAGACGGGTTGCTGGTCTTCTCGTTTGAGCCAAACGTCGTTCCCCGTGCCTTGGCTGAGAATGGGGCACAAGTCAAGGGCCGATCGTTCAGCCACTTCGTAGACCCTGGGCGCGTTGGACACGCTGACGAAGTCAAGCAGTCGCCCCCACCTGACCAGAATTCGCTGGCCGAAATAAGGCCCGACCTCTTCCATGTGATGGGTGACCATGACAATGGTCACGCCTAAGCCGGTGATGTGTTCAAACCAATCCAGAAAGAACTCGCGCGCTTCGGTATCGAGCCCGGCGAGGGGTTCGTCGAGGAGCAGGACTCTTGGTTCTCTCACCAGGGCCCGAGCGATAAGCGTCCTCTTACCTTCGCCCGTGGAGAGCGTCCCGAACGTGCGGCCAGCCAACTCAGAGACGAGCGCATGGTCGAGGGCTGACCTCGCTTGGAGGTGCTGTTCCTCAGTCGGATGCTTGTGCCAAAGGTGGCCGAGGGTGCCGAAAAAGCCGCTCAACACGACTTCTTCGACGGTGCTCTCGGCGGCGTGCTCCCAGTCGACGTCGGACTCGACGAACGCGACCTTTTGGCGCCACTCTTCCTGGCTCCAGTCGGTTCGGCCGTCGACGACGACCCGGCCCTCGCCTGCATAGGGGTGGATTTGCCCCGCCAGCAGGCGGAGGAGCGTGGTTTTGCCGCTGCCGTTGTGGCCGGCGACCAGCGTGTGCTGGCCCTCGGCCACTTCGAAGCGGTCGACGGTGAGGATCGTCTTGCCGTCGCGGACGACGCGCGCTCCTTCGACGAGGAGCAGCGGGTTCATTTGGCCTTGATGAACGGCATCATCGCCCGCAGTTCCTTGCCGACCTTTTCGATCGGGTGGGCCTGCTCGCTGGCGCGGATGGCGTCCATTTTCGGTCGCCCTGCTTCGTTCTCGGCGATCCAGTCGCTCGTGAACTTGCCACTCTGGATGTCACCCAGGATGCGCTTCATTTCGGCCTTGGTCTCGTCGGTGACGATGCGCGGGCCAGAGACGTAGTCGCCCCACTCCGCCGTGTCGCTAATCGAGTAGCGCATGTAGTTGAGGCCGCCTTCGTAGAGCAGGTCGACGATGAGCTTGGTCTCGTGCAGGCACTCGAAGTAGGCGGCTTCGGGCTGGTAGCCGGCTTCGACGAGGGTCTCAAACCCGGCCTTGATGAGGGCCGAGAGGCCACCGCAGAGGACGACTTGTTCGCCGAAGAGGTCGGTCTCGGTCTCTTCTTTGAAGGTCGTTTCCAGCACGCCGGCGCGGGCGCCGCCGATGCCCCAGGCGTAGCTGAGAGCGATGGCTTTGGCGTCACCCGTGGCGTCCTGGTGGACGGCCACGAGGCAAGGCATGCCGGCTCCGCCGACGTACTCGGCGCGCAGGCGATGGCCGGGGCCTTTGGGGGCGACCATGGCGACGTTGACGTCCGCGGGCGGTTCGATGAGTTTGAAGTGGATGTTCAGGCCGTGGGCGAAGAGGAGTGTCTGTCCAGCGCGAAGGTGCGGGGCGACGCCTTCTTTGTAGATGTCGCGCATCGGCACGTCGGGGGTGCAGAACATCAGGACGTCAGCCCACTGGGTGGCTTCGGCCACGGTGAGCACGACGAGGCCGTCTTCGGCGGCTTTGGCCCGGCTCTTCGAGGACTCGTGGAGGGCGACGCGGACGTCGACCCCACTGTCCTTGAGGTTGAGGGCGTGGGCGTGGCCCTGGCTGCCGTAGCCGATGATGGCCACTTTCTTGCCTAGAATGACCTTGGGGTCGACGTCTTTATCGTAGTAGAGGGTTGCCATAGTGTGGTTCTTGTCTTAGTCGACCCGCATCGCCGCCGTCCCGGTGCGGACGACTTCGCGAAGGCCATAGGGTTCCATGAGAGAGAGGAAGTGTTCAATCTTGCGGGGCTCGTCGGTGAACTCCACGGTGAGGTCGTCTTTGGCCAGGTGGGCTACGCGGCCGCCCATGACATGGACGACCTCGATGATCTCGCCACGCTGTTGGGGGGACGCTCCGACCCGGACCAGGGCGAGCTCGCGGCGGACCGACGAGTCGACCTTGAGATCCTGGATGTCGACGACGTCGAGCAGCTTGAGGAGCTGGCCCATGACGACGTTGAGGTCGCTGTCGTCGCCGCTGACGACCAGCGTCATGCGGGAGTAGCCGGACTGCTCGCAGTCACCGACGCTGAGGCTCTCGAGGCTGACGCCTTTGCGGCGGAAGACCGAGGTGAGACGGTTGAGCGTGCCCACCTGGTTTTCCAGGAGGGCAGTCACCACGTGCTGGCGGCGCATTAGGCTTTCACCTTCTCGCGCGGGGCCACGGCGGGATCCATGATCAGGTCGTCGTTGGCGGCGCCGGCGGCGACCATCGGGTAGACGTTCTCTTCCATCTGGACCACGCATTCGACCAAGACGGGGCCGTCAATGGCCTCGGCTTGGCGGACAGCTTCGTCCATGTCCTCCTGCTTCGTGACCCGGATGAACCCGACGCCATAGGCTTCAGCGAGCTTGCTGTAGTCGGGGTTGGCCATGTGGGCGTGGCTGTAGCGGTTGTCGTAGAACATTTCCTGCCACTGCCGGATCATGCCAAGAAAGCCGTTGTTGATCAGGGCGATCTTGACGGGCAGCTTGTGTTCGGCGGCGACGATCAGTTCTTGGAGCGTCATTTGGAAGCCGCCGTCACCGACGACGCACCAGACTTCAGCGTCGGGCCGGGCGAACTGGGCGCCCATGGCGGCGGGGAAGCCGTAGCCCATCGTGCCGAGGCCGCCGCTGCTGAGCCAGTTGAACGGCTGGTGGAACTTGTAGAACTGCGCCGCCCACATCTGGTGCTGGCCGACGTCGGTGCTGACGACGGCGTTGCCCTTGGTCACGCGGTTCAGCGAGTCCACGACGTGTCGGGCGAGGAAGCGGCCGTCGTCGGGCACGATGAGCGGGTAGCTCTCGCGCCAGCGGCGTATCTCGGCCCACCACTCGGGGTGCTTGGCCGGCTTGACGGCTTGGACGAAGCGCGGCAGGGAGTCGGCGAGGTCGCCGAGGACACGGCAATAAGCGGGGATCGCCTTGCCGAACTCGGTCGGGTCGATGTCGAAGTGAATCTTGCGGGCGTTGGGGGCGAAGCCGCTCATCTTGCCGGTCAGGCGGTCGTCGAACCGCATGCCGATGCCGATGACGAGGTCGGCGTGTTGGGTGGCGATGGTGCCGGCCGCTTCGCCGTGCATGCCCATCATGCCGAGGCTGCGTGGGTCGTCCCGGTCAAAGGAGCCGAGGCCCAGGAGGGAGTTGATGATCGGCACGTCGGCCTTTTCGGCGAGCTCGGCCAGGGCTTTGTGCGTCTCCGACCAGACCACGCCGGCGCCGGCGATGACGACGGGGCGTTCGGCGCTGTTGAGCAACTCGGCGGCTTCATCGATCATCTCTTGCAAGGCGGGGCCAGGGAGCAAGTAGCCGCGGCGTTGGGTGGCCTCGGGGAAGTCGACGTCGGTCTTGCCCTGGAAGACGTCCTTGGGGATGTCGACAAGGACCGGGCCTTTGCGGCCGGTGTTGGCCAGGTAGAAGGCCTCGGCCATGACGCGCGGCAGATCGTCGACGTCGGTCACTAGATAGTTGTGTTTGGTGATCGGGATCGTGATGCCTTGGATGTCGGTCTCCTGGAAGGCGTCGGTGCCGATAGCCCAGGTGTTCACCTGGCCGGTGAGCACCACCATCGGAACCGAGTCCATCATGGCGGTCGCGATGCCGGTGACCAGGTTGGTCGCGCCGGGGCCGCTGGTCCCGAGGCATACGCCGACCTTGCCGGTCGCCCGGGCGTATCCGTCGGCCATATGGGCCGCGCACTGCTCGTGCCGCACCAAGACATGCTTGACTTGCGGCCAATTCAACATTTCGTCGTAGAGGGGCAGGACGACGCCGCCTGGATAGCCGAACATCACGTCGACCCCATGGCGCGCCAGCGCCTCCATCACCACCGTGGCTCCTGTTCGTGTCATGTGTTTGCTCCCTGCCCGGCGTTGGGCGGGTCGTCCGACGGCGGTGTCGGTGTCGCGCTCTTCAGTTGTCTTCTCTTATAGTGGGTTCGGCTTCGTCCCTGCTATAAGCAGAACGGCCCTCCCGGTTTCCCGGGAAGGCCGTTCTCGAAGTTCGTTCGTCTGTCAGCTTCCCGGGTCACGCTCTGGTAATAAGAACGAGTACAAGGAGGCCAAGAAGGACGAGAATCTCCGGGCGCAGGACGGCAGCACCAGCCAAGTCGGCGGTGGTCAGCGTCAGCACTCGGGCGTCGCGTCGCTCCATCAGGTTCCTATGATAATACCAGAATTGGTCGGCGTTTGTCCCTCGAATTCGTAGGGGCACACAAATGCCTGCCATTTAGGTGCCGTGCACGCCTGGCGAACGGACGGGATCGTGGGTGAGACGGCCGTCGATTTTGCGCCAGATGTGAAGGGGGTTTTTGTCTTGCAGTTCCTCGGGAAGGAGGTCGGCGGGCAGGTCCTGGTAGCAGACCGGGCGGACAAAGCGGAGGATGGCGGCGGTGCCGACGGAGGTTGTCCGGGCGTTGCTAGAGGAGGGGTAGGGGCCGCCATGCTGCATGGCGGGACAGACTTCGACGCCGGTGGGGAAGCTGTTCCGTACGATCCTGCCAGCCTTGCGGACCGCGAGGGGCAGGAGTTCTCGTTCCTCGTCGGTCACCTCGCCAGAAGTCTGCAGAGTGACGGTCAGCTGGCCCTCGAGATTGCGGGCCACCCGCTTCATTTGTTCGAAGTTGTCGCAGACCACCACCAGGCCAGCTGGCCCGAAGACCTCTTCACCCAGGGTGTGGTCGCTCAGGAACGTCTCGGCCCGAGTGGTGAAGAGGCTCGGAGTGGCTTGCCCGTCGGACTGTATGCCGGTGAAGACGGTCTTGACGTCGGGATGCTCGGCCAAGCGGTGCGACCCCGACTGGTAGGCCGCCAGAATCCCGGGTGTCAACATGGCGGCGGCTGCGACTTTGGCGAGTGCCTCCGTCGTCTCGACGACGAACTGTTCTAGTTCTTCGCTGACGACGCCGACCACAACGCCAGGGTTGGTGCAGAACTGGCCGACGCCGAGGGTCAACGACGTCGCATAGCCATGGGCCACCGCCGGCAGTCTAGAGCCAAAGCCGGGGACTAGGAAAACTGGGTTGACGCTGCCCATTTCGGCGTAGACGGGGATGGGTGTGTCACGTTCGGCGGCGAGTCTGACCAAGGTTTTGCCGACCGCTTGCGACCCTGTGAAGGCGACCGCCTGGGTCAAGGGATGTTCGACCAGCATCTGGGCGTGTTGCGGGTCGGCGTGCAGGAGGCTGAAGGTACCGTCCGGCATCCCCTCGGCTTGGCAGGCATCGACGATGGCCCGCCCGACCATTTCACTGGTGCCAGGGTGGGCTGGGTGGGCTTTGAACACCACCGGACAACCCGCAGCCAGGGCCGATGCGGTGTCACCGCCGGCAACAGAAAAGGCCAGAGGGAAGTTGCTCGCCCCAAAGACGACGACGGGCCCGAGCGGGACGAGGATCCGGCGCAAGTCGGGCTTGGGTGCTGGTTGTCGATCTGGTTGGGGCAGGTCGATGGTGGCATCACGCCAGGTGCCGTCCCGCAGCAAGCCGGCGAACATGCGGAGTTGCGCTGTCGTCCGGCCTCGTTCACCCGTTATGCGTCCCGCCGGGAGCGCTGACTCCAGACAGGCTCGCTCGACGAGGGCGTCACCCAGCGCCTCGATGTTGTCAGCGATGCGGTCGAGTAAGGCGGCGCGCGTTGTTTGGCTGGTGGAACCGAAAGTGTCGAAGGCCCGGTCGGCCAGCGTCATTGCCCGTTCGATTTCACTCGTGACTGAGAGCGCGAACGACGGCTCGACGTCGACGCCTTGGGCAGGCGCGTAGGCACGCAAAGTCCTTTCCCCTTCGCACGATTCGGCGAAGCCGATCAATTGGTTTCCCGTCAACACCATCCTGTTATCCAAACCGCGCCGGTGACGCGAGGTGCAGGTCGAGCGACGTCGGGCGACCTTGCAAAAGCTCGGAGACGACCAGCCCGGTGGCCGGCCCCAAACTCATTCCCATCATGGCATGGCCGGTGGCCAGGATGAGGTTTTTCCAGCCCGGGACGTGGCCGATGATGGGCACGCCGTCGGGCGAGCAGGGGCGCAGGCCCTCCCAGACTTCTCCTGAGGGCATCTCCACGTTCTCATACGCGGGGAAGTACCGCCGGACACCTTTGACGATTCCTCCGAGTCTTTGGGCGTCGACTTCGCCTAGCTGACCGCCGATTTCCATCGTCCCACCAAAGCGGACGCGGCCCTCCAATGGCGAGACTGCCACGCGGGCGTCGACAAGAATGCTTGGCATCTTGTGTTCGACAGGTGGCTGGTGGACGACGAAGCTGTAGCCCTTGCCGCTTTGGAGCGGAACATGGACGCCCAGCGTATGGCAAACCGTTGTTGATAACGTGCCAGCGGCGACTACGATGTGATCTGCCTCGACGCGGTCGTCGTCGGTGATTACAGCCTCAATTGCGTCCGTGCCAGCTTCAAAGTCGACGACCTTTGCCTGGTGCCTAATGTCGACACCTATGGATTCGAGGTGCTGCTTGACTGTTTGAAGGACGGCTGACGGGTCGATCTGGGCATCGTCACGAAAAATCACTCCACCTGTGCATTCGGGTCGCAATTCAGGCTCAAGCCCATGTACGCCAGCTCGGTCAAGGACTTCGGCGTCTTGGCCTAGGTTGCGGGCTACTTTGGCGATGTGCGCCCCGTGGTCAAGCGACTCTTGGGATTGGTAAAGCTCCAGCATGCCTGACCGTCGAAAGGCGAAGCCTCCGAGTCGGGCAGCGAGGCCTTCGTAAAGACCGCGGCTCAGCAAGTTCATGTCGCTCAGGAAGGGCGAACTGGCTGCGACGTTGGAAGCGCGGCAGTTCATCGCAAACCGCAGCGACCAAACCAACTGTTGGGCAGTCGGAGGCATGTGAAAAGCAAACGGACTCGACTTGTCCGGCAACATGCGGACGCCCATGGCGACCATGCCGGGGGCGGCAAGCGGCACGAAGTGGCTCGGCACGATCAATCCTGAATTGCCCCACGAGCAAGGTTTGTCATCTGGCCCGCCTTGCTCGAGGACAGTCACCTCGAACCCGGCCTCCCGGCAATACAAGGCAGTACAGAGGCCGATAATGCCTCCACCGATGATGACGACTCGGGACACGACTAGGGGATCCCCCACTTGAAGGGGTCGTCTTCGTCCACCACGACAATGCCGTCGCCCACGATGTGGGCGCGACCGGTGATGGTCGGCACGACGTGGCCGTCGGCAATGCGGTAGCGGGCCTCGAAGACGCTGCCGACAATGCTCTCTTGTCGCCAGACTTGGCCAGGCGCGAGCTTGCCGTCGGCGGCTAGACAGGCGACTTTGGCACTGGTGCCGGTGCCGCAAGGACTACGGTCGTATTCCAGGCCGGGGCAAAGGACGTAGTTGCGACTGTCGGCCACCTCGCTGGAGCCGAAGACTTCGATGTGGTCAATCTGAGCGCCGTCGTCGCCGGTGACGCCCTGGCTATCCAGGGATTGGCGGACGGCGACGGTGAAGGCTTGGAGTTCGGTCAGATTCGCGCGTATGACCGGGACCGGGGAGTCGCCGATGAGGAAGAACCAGTTGCCGCCGTAAGCGATGTCGCCGGTGACGGGCCCGTAGCTGGGGACATTCACTTCGACTGCGGCTTGGGACCGCCAGCAGGGGACGTTGTCAAAGCTGACCTGGCCGTCGGGGAGCAACCAGGCAGCGACTGCGCCTGCCGGTGTCGCGAACTCGACACGGCCGACGTCGATGCGGTTTAGGTAGCGGAGAGTCTCGACGATCCCGACTGTTCCGTGGCCGCACATGCAGAGGTAGCCCGCGTTGTTGAAGAAGACGACGCGCCAGATCTCGGAGCCTTCCTCTGGCGGCCAGAGGTAGGCGCCGACGACGACGTCGGAGCAGCGGGGTTCGCCGACGACGCTACGCCGGAGGGAGTCGTATTCGGTGGCCAGCCAGGCTTTGGCGGCGACCATGTCAGAGCCCTCAAGGGGAGGCATGCCGCCGATGACGACCCGGGTCGGCTCGCCACCAGTGTGGCTGTCGACGACGCGGATCGGCACGGCCATAGGGGTTCCTTAGAGGACAGGACGGTTGGCGATGCCTTCTCGGATGACGCGGAGCGTCTCTTCTCGCTCGGCACCTGAGAGATTCAGGCGCGGAGGGCGGACGGTCTCTTTGCCCAAGCCGACCTCTTGGAGGCAGAGCTTGATCTTCTGGACGAATTTAGGACCGATGTCGAGGTGAAGAAGCGGGGTGAACCAGCGGTAGAGCTCGACGGCTTCGGCCCAGCGGCCGGCCATGGCGAGATCCCACAATCGCTGGTTCTCGCGCGGGAAGGCCAGGCCGACGCCGGCGATCCAGCCTTTGGCTCCGAGCAGGGCGCATTCCAGGATCAGGTCGTCGACGCCGCCCATGATGACGTAGCGGTCGCCGAGGCGGTTGATCAGGTCGGTGACGCGGCGGGGGTCGGCACTGGATTCCTTGGTCGCTTGGAACTTGGGGTCGTCGGCGAGCTCTTCGAGCATCGCCGGGGTGACGTCGATTTTGTAGGCGACCGGGTTGTTGTAGACGATGATCGGGAGGTCGGTGGCCTTGGCGACGCTGCGGTAGTGGGCGATCACCTCGCGGTCGTCGGCGGGATAGACCATCGCGGGGAGGACCATCAGGCCCTTGCAGCCTACTTTGGCAGCCGCTTCGGCGTGGCGGCTGGCTTGAGCGGTACTGAATTCGCTGACGCCGCTAACGACGGGGACACGGCCGTTGCTGACTTCGACGGCTGCACGGAGGACGGCGATCTTCTCATCGGGGTCGAGCATGTTGTTCTCGCCGAGAGAGCCGAGCATGACGAGCCCCTGGACGCCTGCTTCGATCAGGACTTCCAAGTGGCGCTTGGTGGAGTCCAGGTCGAGCGAGAGGTCGTCGTGGAATTGGGTGGTGGCGGCGGGGTAGACGCCGTAGAAGAGCGGGCTCATCGCGTTAGTCCTCGTCCTCGACCGGCTCGACGCGCCACTGCAAGACGCCGGCCGCATAGTCCTTTTGCATCTGCACGACCAAGCGGAGCCCTGTGGTGGTCACCGGTAGGAAGCGGACAGTATTCCATGAATCCTTTGATGTTAAATAGTTCTGGGTCGTTTTGACAGGTACCCACTTGCCGTTCTGTAGGGCCTCGACGTGCCACGAAGCGGGAACACGGCACTCGCCGCCGCCGGTGTCGTCGAACCAATAGACCTTGCAGCCCTTGATCTTTTGAGCTTGCCCCCATGTGTAGCTGACCCATTCTTGGGTGCCCTTGTGGCTCCACCAGTGTGCGGTGAGGGCGCCTTTGTCGTTGCTGGACTTGGGCTCGCGGCCGTCGCGGACACCGTCGGGCTGGCTGTTCCAGTTGACGAACGACATCGCGACTTCGGCCTTGAGCTCGATGCCTCCGACAATGGGGGGTTCGGGCTGGGTGGGAATCCAGACCTCCATTTCGCCGGCGGCGCGGTGGTCCCAGGCGTAATAGGGGACGGCGCGGACTTTGACTGGCGTTGGAGCTTGAAGGCCTGCGTAGAGACCACCGGACCAGGCCTGGCACTTACGGACGACGCCTTGGGTCGTCAGGGCGACGACTCCGCCGACAAGGTCTTTGTCCCATGTCGTCTCGACCTTCGCGCCGGCGGGGACGGCGACTCCGGCGAGGCCCTCCTTGTTGTCGACTTTTTCGAGGCAATAGACGAGGGGGCCACGGGCGAGCGCGAGACGTCCGAGGTTGGTTTTGACACGGGGGTCGGACTCGACCTGGCGCGGGGTCATATGGAGGTCAAGGGTGATGGTGTCACCGGCCTTGAGTCCGCGCTGGATCTTGACGTAGCCGTCAGTTCCGGGCTTCGTGGCTTTGCCATCGATCGTTGGTGCGGTTGACCAAGCGGGGATGCGGAGCCAGACGGCTTTCGACGTGGCCTTTGTGGCCTTCAGGGTGACAGTCCCGTCCCACGGGTAGTTGGTGGCGACGTCGAAGGCGACATCCTCGGAGCCGACCTTGGCCGCGACTGATCCGGCCATGTAGAGGTTGACGACGAAGGCGTCTGGGGTGGTGGCGTAGGCGTAGCCGCCGATGCTGGCGACCATGCGCGAGGCGTTGGGCGGGCAGCAGGCGCAGCTGAACCACTCGGTGCGGTGGTGGCCGCCGTTGCTGGCCAGGGGGTTGACGTAGAAGAACCTCGTCCCGTCCCATGAGTAGCCGGCGAGCATGCCGTTGTAGAGCGACGACTCCATGTTGTCGATGTAGCGGGAGTCGCCATAGAGCAGCCCCATGCGGAACGACCAGAGGGCCATGGCGACGCTGGCGCAGGTTTCTTGGTAGGCGCTTTCGTTGGGCAGGTCGAAGTCTTCGGTGAAGCCTTCGTTGCTGCCGCTCGGGCCGATGCCGCCGGTGACGTACTGTCGCTTGCGGGTGGTGTTGCGCCAGACGCGGCGCAGGGCGGTCTCGATCTCGGGCTCAGCGGTGCGGGCGGCGATGTCGGTCGCTCCGGCGAGCAGATAGCCGCAGCGGACGGCGTGGCCTTCCATGACTTCGAGGTCTTTGATCGGCACCCGGTCTTGCCAGTAGGTGCCGTCGTATTCGTTGGCCTCGGTCTTGTGTTCTTCGGCGTAGAAGTGCTTGCCTCGGTTCTCGATGAAGAACTTGGCGAGGGCAAAGTACTTCTGGTCGCCGGTGGCGTCGGCGAGCTTGACTAGGCCGAGCTCGATTTCGGGGTGGCCGGGGTAGCCCATTCGCTTGCCGGGTCCAAAGGTGGCGTCGATGTGGTCGGCCAGTTTGATGGCGATGTTGAGGAACGTCCGCTTGCCGGTGGCGCGGAAGTGGGCGACGGCGGCCTCAAAGAGGTGGCCGGCGCAATAGAGTTCGTGGTTGTCTCGCAAGTTGGTGAACGTGCGGTCGGGTTCGTTGACCTCGTAGTGAGAGTTCAGATACCCGTTGGGCCGTTGGGCGCGGCCGATGACGGCGATCCACTTGTCCAGCTCCTTCTCGAGCTCTGGATCGGGAGTGACAGCTAGCGAGTAAGCAACGGCCTCCAAAGACTTGTAGGCGTCGGAGTCCATGAAGACCGGGCCACTGTAGCCAGTGCGCGTGCCTTCGGCGGCGAGTTCGAAGTTCTTGAAGTTGCCCGCCTTGACCAGCATCTCCAGGCTGTGGCGCAAGGTGACCTTGCGGTTCGTCTCCTGGCGCGGCGCCCAGAAGGTGTCGCTGATCCTGACCTGGGTGAAGGGGACAGGGGTCAGGTTCAGGTGCGCCGGGGCTGTGGCGATCATCGCGCCGATGCCGAAGGCTAAGAGCATGGCCGAACGATACCTGTACCCTGACTGAGGACCAGCTATCATCCGAGCCGGACGATGACCATCGAGCCCACTCCCTTCGGCACCCTGCCAGACGGCCGCACGGCCTCTTTGTACGCTCTCGACAACGGCCGCGGCCTGCGGGCGGCGGTGTCCGACTATGGGGCCACGCTCATCGACCTGCAGACGCCGGACCGGACTGGCCAGTGGGGCTCGGTGACGCTGGGTTACCCCGACTTGCAGGGCTATATCGACAGCAAATGGTATTTGGGTGCCGTCTGCGGCAGGTTCGCCAACCGGATCGCTGGGGCGCGTTTTTTTCTTGACGGACGGACTTACTCCCTCTCTGCCAACCAGGGTGAGAACCAGTTGCACGGTGGCCCGGTGGGATTCGACCGGGCGGTTTGGCGAGTGCGCGAGGCGTCATTGACGCGGCTTGTGCTGGAGCACCTTAGCCTGGACGGGGACCAGGGGTATCCAGGGAACCTGCGTGTCCGGGTCACTTACACCTTGACGGACAGCAACTCGCTGAAGCTGGAGTATTGGGCCGTTGCCGACAAGCCGACGCCGTTCAACCCGACGCACCACGCCTATTTCAATCTGTCGGGCCAGGGTGACGTTCTGGGCCACCGCATGAGCGTCCGGGCCTCGCGGTATTTGCCGACTGGCGAAGGCAGCATCCCGACGGGAGAGATACTTGGCGTCAAGGGGACGCCGTTTGATTTCCGGCACAGCATCCAGTTGGCCGAGCGGGTGAAGGACAAGCATCCGCATGTCCAAGCGGTCGGCGGGATCGACCACTGTTTTGTCTTGGATCTCAAGCGCTTGGGCTTGGCGGCAGTCGTCGACGATCCGGCGAGCGGGCGGGTGATGAAAGTGTTCACTGACATGCCGGGGCTGCAGGTCTATTCGGGCAACTACCTGGACGGCAAGCTGTTCCCGCGGCACGGCGGCCTATGCTTGGAGACCCAGTTCTTCCCTGATGCGCCCAACCACGCCCACTTTCCCAGCACGATCCTGCGGCCGGGTTCGGTTTTTCGCAGCGTGACCGAGTATCGGTTCAGCCTAGGGGCGGGCCTTTGACCGGCGACCGTATCGGAGTGGACGAGAGCGGCAAGGGCGATTACTTTGGGCCGCTGGTCATCGCCGCCTGCTACGTCGATCCCTCGATGGACGCCGAGCTGGACGGGGTCAAGGACAGCAAAAAGCTGACCGACGCGCTGGCGCTGAAGCTGGACCCGGTGATCCGCCGAGTCTGCCCGTTCGCGGTTGTGCGGGTGGACCCGCCGAAGTACAACGAACTGTACGAGAAGATTAAGAACCTGAACCGGCTACTGGCGTGGGGGCACGCCCAGGCGATCGAGAACGTGCTGGCCAAGGTGGACTGCGAGCTGGTGATCAGCGACCAGTTCGCCGATCCGGCGTTCCTCAAGCGGACGCTGCAGACCAAGGAGAAAGGGAAGCACGTGCGGCTGGAGAGCCGGGTTCGGGCGGAGAGCGACCTGGCGGTCGCCGCCGCCAGCGTCGTGGCCCGGGCGGAGTTTCTGCGGCGGCTGAAGTCGCTGGGCGAGGGCGTCGGCATGGACTTGCCCAAGGGTGCGGGCACTCCAGTCGACGACGCGGCCCGCCGGATCGTGCGAAACCAGGGACGGGAAGTCTTGCCGACGGTGGCCAAGATGCACTTCAAGACCACCCAGAAGGTCTTGGGCGGACTTTTCTAACCGTCATAATCCTGGGCATGGCGACCGTGCTCTTGGACAGCGAGGCGATGAAGCGCACGCTGGGCCGCATGGTCCACCAGATTTTGGACCGCAACGGCGGGGCCGAGGACCTTGTCGTCGTCGGCGTTCTGCGGCGCGGGTATCCCGTGGCCAAGCGGCTGGCGTTCATGCTGACACAGGCGGAGGGGTTCACTGTCCCTTGTGGCAAGATTGACGCCCGGCCCAGTCGTGATGACAGGCCGAAGGCTGAGGACGACCAAACGGAGATCCCGTTTGAGGTCAACGGCAAGCACGTGGTCATGGTCGACGAGGTGATTTACACGGGCCGTACTGTCCGCGCCGCGATGGACGCCCTGATGAAGTTTGGTCGGCCCCAAACCATCCAACTGGCGGCGCTGATCGACCGAGGGCACCGCGAACTGCCGATCCAACCTGACTACGTCGGCCGGGAAGTGCAGACGGAGCGGGGCGACCACATTGTCGTCAAGGTCAAGGAGATCGAAGGCGAGGACGCGGTTGAGCTGGTTCCTGCCGGGGAGGATGTCAAGTGATGAGCCGGTGCGTGCTGGCCGTGCGCCACATGGAGGCCGGGCTGCTGCAGTCGCTGGTCTACCGGGCTGCCGAACTCAAGGCGGTCGTCGAGAAAGACGGTCCGCAATCGCAGAAGCGGCCACGGGTCGTCGGGCTGCTGTTCTTTGAGAATTCGACGCGGACCCGCGTCAGTTTTGAGCAGGCGGCGTTCTACTTGGGTCACAAGTGCGTCAACTTCAGCGCCGCTGGCAGTTCGGTCAGCAAGGGCGAGACCCTGAAGGACACGATTCTGACCCTGAAGCACGAGCGGCTGGAGGCGATGGTGGTACGGCACAGTGCCAGCGGGGCTTGCGCTTTGGCGGCGAAGTACTTTGGCGGACCGGTGGTGAACGCCGGTGACGGCCAGCACGAGCACCCGACCCAAGCTTTGGGCGACGCGTTGACGATTTTGGAGCGCAAGGGGACGTTGACAGGTCTCAAGGTGGCGATCGTCGGGGACGTCATGCACAGCCGGGTCGCCCGGTCGAACGCCTGGTTGCTGAGCAAGCTGGGGAATGAAGTCCGGTTCGTCGGGCCACGCACGCTTATTCCTGGGCACACGTCGATGTTGCCTGGCCAGGTGCACTACGACCTGCGGGCGGGGATCGCCGACGCCGACGTCGTGATGTGCTTGCGGCTGCAAAAGGAACGGATGGCCGACGGCATGATCAGCTCGGTGGCGGAGTTTGTGCGGATGTACCAAGTCAACCGGTCGAGCATCCGGGCCGCCAAGCCGGACGCGATCGTCATGCACCCGGGGCCGCTGAACCGGGGGATCGAACTGGACGACCACATCGCCGACGGAGCCCAGAGCGGCGTGACGCAGCAGGTGACGAATGGCGTCTTTGTCCGCATGGCGGCGCTGGAGTGGGTGTTTCAGGAGGACGCTTCGTGAGGACTCTGTTTAAGAACGGCCGGATACTGGACCCCAGCCAAGACCTGGACGTCGTCGGCAGCGTCATTGTCGAGGACTCTCAGATCGCCGAGGTCGGCCCCGACATTGACGAGGGGGACGTCGACGAAGTTTACGATTGCACGGGATTCTGGATCACGCCTGGGTTGGTGGACATGCACACCCACCTGCGCGAGCCGGGCGAAGAGCGGCGCGAAACGATCAAGAGCGGCACGCAGGCAGCGGCAGCGGGTGGGTTCACGACGATCTGCTGCATGCCGAACACCACGCCGCCGCTGGACAACGCGGCGCTGGTCGATTTCATCCTGGACAAGGCGGCGGCTCCGGAGGCCGGTGGCGTGTTTGTCGCGCCGGTCGGAGCGCTGACGGTCGGCAACAACGGCGAGGTGATCAGCGACTTGGCCGCGCTGAAGAAGGCGGGGATCGTCGCCGCCAGCGACGAGGACTACCCGATCCAGAACTCGCGGGTCATGCTGCGGGCGATGGAGTTCGCCTTGCAGCTCGACCTGCCGCTGATGCTGCACTGCGACGACCGTAACTTGAGTGCTGGCGGCAGCATGAACGACGGGGCGACCAGTGCCATGCTCGGCCTGCGGGGGATTCCGCGTAGCTCGGAGGTCACGATGATCATGCGGAACTGCGAGCTGGCCCTGAACACGGGCTGCCGCATCCATATCATGCGGGTCAGCACCTGGGGAGGGGTGGAGGCGATCCGGCAGTTCAAATATCTGGGGGCTCCGGTGACGTGCGAGATCGCGCCGCACCACTTTGTCTTTACCGATGAGGCGGTGGGCGAATTCGACCCGAACTTCAAGACCACGCCGCCGTTGCGGACTCAGGTCGACATCGACATCTTGGTGCAGGCGCTTAATGACGGCACGATCGACTGCATCGCCAGCGATCACAGCCCGCACCCTAGCCATCTGGTGGATGTTCCCTTCGAAGAGGCCCCGTTTGGCAGCGTGGGGCTCGAGACAACCGTCGGTGCTGCGCTGACGTTCTTGACCCACCGGAACTTCCTGTCGCCGCTCGAAACCATCCGCAAGCTGAGCACCCGCCCCGCGTCCATCCTACGGCTGGAGGCGGGGACGCTCAAGCCCGGAGATACGCCGGTCGCCCAGGTGACCGTCATCGATCCGGAAATTGAGTGGACCGTCGATCGCAACAAAACCTTCTCCCATAGCCGCAATAACTCGTGGCATGGCGTAAGACTGAAAGGGAAGCCGCTCTTGACCTTCTGTGGCGGAGAGATCTACCGAGACGCCAAGTTCGACGCCTCCCGTTTTGTCGCGTGCTGAGCCGTAAGCTATATTCCGTTCGACCTCGCTGGGCGTGGATCCTCTTGCCTGCCATCCTGACGCTGGCGGGCTGCCAGACCGGCACGCTGCCCGATCCCAACGATCCGATCGATGTGGGCGTTCTGAGTCCTGAAACGGTGCGGCGGAACCTCTACTGGGCCAATACTATGCTCATCGAGCGGGAGGCGGAGGGCGAGATCACACCCGCCCAGAGCCGCGACTTCATCGCTCGCCGCGCCAAGGAGCTTCTTGGCTCCCTCGACATCACGAAGGTTAACCACGACGACGCTTGGCAGTACGCCGAGATCTTCATGACGGCCAAGGAGTGGAAAGGCGCAAAGATCTTCTTGGAAGACGCACTCAAAGCGCCCAAGAACGACGACAGGCGCGTCAACGACTCCCTACGGCTCGCTCAGGTGGATGCACGGCTAGGTGACTACGCGAACGCTCTGAAACTGGCTCGAAGTACGTTCAATGTTCGAGACGAGGACGGCGCTCCGGTGCTGCCGGCTGTCTATCTCGAGATTGCGCCAGTAGTGGCCGGACACGGCTTCGATGCCGAGCTGGCGCAGTTGATCGTCGATGCGGTCGCCGTTCACAAGCGCGTAAAAGTGGACACTAACTCGGATCCCGGCAAGGCGTTCGTCATCGCGCGACGGCACCATATCCTGACCGCATTGAAGCTGGCCCTGACACTCGCCCAGACTGCCAATCGGCCGGACCTGGCCCAATCGATCGAGCAGGAAATCGCCAGGAATCTGCCGAACCGTGTTTCCGCCTAACTAGTCGCCTTCTTCGGCACGCTCGGCCGGCTCGTCGCCGGCGAACTCGTGCATGCGGTGCATCTGCATCTGCATCTCAACCAACTTCGCGTAGATGCCGTTCTCACGGTTCATCAGCTCGTCGTGGGTACCCACCTCCGCGACCTTGCCCTTGTCGATGACGATCAGCCGGTCCGCGTTGCGCAGGGTGGATAGCCGGTGGGCGATCGCGAAGACGGTGCGACCGGAGATGAGGCGCTCAAGCGCCTCCTGGATCATCCGCTCGGTCTCCGTATCGACGCTGGCGGTCGCCTCGTCCAGGATCAGCACCCGCGGATTGTGAAGGATCGCCCTGGCAATTGCGATGCGCTGGCGCTCACCGCCGCTGAGCCGCTGCCCGCGCTCGCCCACGTACGAGTCGTACCCGTCGGGGAAGTTGACGATGAAGTCGTGTGCGTTAGCGGCCTTTGCCGCCTGCATCACCTCTTCCAGTGTCGCGGTCGGGCGACCATAGGCGATATTGTCTCGAATCGAGCCCGGGAACAGGTAGGACTCCTGCAGCACGACGCCGACTTGCCGTCGGAAGTCTTCGAGCTTGATCTTGCGGAGGTCCACGCCGTCGAACTCGACCGACCCCTGAGTGGGATCGTAGAAGCGCATTAGGATGTTGATGAGGGTCGACTTGCCCGCGCCGGAGTGTCCCACCAAGCCGATCATCTCGCCCGGCTGCACCTCCATCGAGACCCCGTGCAGCACCTCGCGCGTCTTCTCGTAGCCGAAGTGCACGTCCTTGAACGACACCGCGCCCTTGAGGTGCGGCATATCGACCGAGTCCGGCTGGTCCTCGACCTCGACCGGCATATCCATGACTTCGAACACCCGCTCGGCGGCGGTCAGCGATCGGGTCGTCCAGTCGACGATGCGCTGCAGCATCATTAGCGGCTGCTGGAGCATCGCGACGTAACCGATGAAAGCCGTCAAGCCGCCGATCGTCATCGTTCCCGCAAGCACGGCGCGGCTTCCGAAGTACCACACGAGGAAGCCGCTGGAGGCCATCGTAAAGGTGACCATCGGGAAGAAGGTGGCCCAACTGCTTTCGGCCATGTGCCCCTGGTCGGCCAGATCCTGAATACGTCGCCCGAAGCGGGTGACCTCCCTGGTTTCACCGTGAAAGGCCTTGACCACGCGGGTTCCCTGTAGCACGCCGTTTAGCGAGGATCCGAGGCGCGACCAGGAGTGCCAGAATCGGTGCCAAACCCGAGTCATGCGATGCCGGAAACGGTTGACGGCAAACAAGATCAGCGGAATGGGAATGAGCGCCCAGATCGCGATCTGCCAATTCAAATACAGCATGTACGCGGGAATGCCGATGAGCATGATTCCCTGGTTGAGGATCACCGGCACGCCGTCGATCAGAACGTCGTAGAGAGCGCCTGTATCGTTGGTCATCCGGCTCATGATCGAGCCCACGTTGCGGCGGTCGTAGTAAGCCAGACTGAGCGCCTGCAGCTTCTCGAAGAGGCTGTGCCGGATGTCGACCGTGATCTTCATGCCTAGATAGGCAACGTTTCGGCCACGGGTGATCTGGACCGCCATCAGGAGCACGCGGGTCAGGATCAGGATGCCGACCCACTTGATCAGATTCTCCACGTGCTGGTGGGTGAGCACGTCGTCGATCAGTGTCTGAGTGACGCGCGGCGGCGCCATTTCGAGGAGCGTCCCGCCGATGCTCAGCGCGATACCGGTGTACAACCGCGCGCGGTGGGGGCGGGCGTAGGAGAACAGCCGAACGAGGGTTTTGCCTCGGCTGATGCATCCGAGACACACGTCGCTGTCAACCGGGAGGGGCCTTGCGCACTTGGGGCACCGCCGGATCTTCTCCTCGCCCTCTGGCATCGGCTCACTTTTGACCAGGGCCTCGAGCTTCTTCTGGGCATTAGCCAGGAGAAGCTGCCGGGCGCTCGTGGAGCGAATCAGCTCGACGGTCGTGCCCTTGAATTGGGCCTGGAGGGCGACCGCGCCGACCATGTCCTCGACCGCAGGGTGGGCCAACTCGTCGAGCAGCCACTCGCCGATCAATAGCTCGCCGGCCGGGGTCGACTCGTAGCGTCGCACCCGGTTCTCGGTGACCTCCAGTCGCCCAACGCCCAAACGCCCATGGTGAGTAAGGTCGGATTCGACCTGAAATCGGGCGGGCAGTGCGTCGAGCGACTCCTCAACGTCGGGGAGAAGCGTTGCCATTTGGCAAAAATTCGTTGTCAGCGGATGGACCGCTAAATCGGCGAAACATCAGTCTACCAGCCCGCCGAGCGCGTTATGGCGTCAGTACATTTCGCTCGGTGTCTTGTTCTTTCGCTTCGGCCGGGGCCGGAATAGGTCCATCCCTTCCGGAAGCATGTAGGTTCCAGCCGCGGTCAAATAGATGACCGCGCCCGCCGTTGGATTCCAGATCGCCGTGAACATGCCGATGAGCGCGGTTACCGGCATGAAGAGAATGCGTAGCGCGCCCTCCTTCACCTGCCCTTTGGTGATGTTGGGATCGACCAACCGCCGCCGCCCCATCGAATAGCCGTATATCGCCAGTAGAGCAAACGAGTTGATGAGCAGCGTCATCCCGTAAACCTCGACCGCCGAGCGGTTCCCCGGATACCTTCCCATCACCGCGGTGGAGAAAGGTAGGAACGACAGGCAGCACATGAAGGCGATATTGAGCCACAGAGCATTTCTATCCATGCGACGAACGAAATGGAAGATGTAGTGGTGGCTCACCCAATAGATGCCGATCGTGAAGAAGCCGATGAGGTAGCTCGCGTAACGCGGATAGAGGGCGACGAGACTGGGCCAGAGCGACTGTTCGGTCGTAAAACGATCTGCGAGTTCGGGCACCTTCAAGTCGAGGACGAGGAGCGTCATGACGATTGAGAACACACCGTCGGCGAGGTTCTCGACCCGCCCCTTCGTCAGCCAACCCGAACCCGCCGGCGGCCGATCGTCCGGACGTAGCGTCGGATCCGGCCCTTCATAGCCGAAGGAACTCACGCGTTAGGGACCTACCTTGGCGCTCCGAACGCGAATCCCGGTCAGCTCCCAATCCGGCTGATCGAAACGGCTCACAATTCGGATGAAGCGGAACTGCCCCGCCGACGGCCGAAAGGCCAGACCGCCCTCGATAGGCCGATGCGCCAGCCGCCACCTTGCGTCCGGATCGCGAGCCCAAAGCGTGGCGTCCTCGGGCTTCTGACCCGTTTCGTACGTCATGATGTCCAAGGCGGGGGGCAGGTTCTTCGAGAGCAGCAGAACTTCGCCAACCGAGCGGTCGCGCGCCAGGTCGATCTCCACCCAGCTACCCCGCTTGCCGCTCACCGTAACCGGCGTGGTATTGCCTTCCTTCGTCAGGACGGCCAGCATCTCGGCCGGCCGGTTGGCAGAATCGGATACATCCTTCCCCTCCGCCAAGTTCGTTTCTCCCAGTTCCAAGTTCGGCAGATCAAGTGGGATGTCGATGATCGCGGCGTTGGCGTTTCCGCGCGACGCGCAGTCGAGGAGTTGCCAGCCGTAAAGGAACGACGAAGCCGTAACTCCGTTAAGGGTTCCATCCACGCGATACACCGTGTGGAGAAGGTCGCCGTCGAAGATTCCGCCTGGAACTGGAACCGCCTCGGAGGTCGAAGGCGGCAGAGTGGCAAGAGGCGCCTGTTGACCCTCTTTGCTAATCGCGATCTGAACGTTCTGGAAGACGGCGCCCATGCGATTCACCGGGCGCACAAACACGACCTTCGGGGCGGCTGGGGTGATCCCGTTCAGGAGGGCCACGTTGGTCATACCGAGCAGATCGGTCGCCTCGAGCCCCGAATTGTCGAGCAGCGGCGTGAAGTAGGGCTCGCTCGGGAGGGAGATCTGCGGGAAGAGGATTGAGTCGCACCGGGTCTCGCCGCCCAGCATCCCTTCCGCGTAGGGGGCCTCGGTTGGCGTCTTGGCGCGCAGATCCTGAGCGCCTGCCTGGAGCAAGATTGCCTCCACGAGTGGTTCGAACCCGGCCGGCGCTTCGCTGAGCACAGGATTGACGCGCTTGGTCACCCCGTCGCGGGCGAAGCTGAACCGGCTCTGGCCGAAGACGGTCTCGTTAACGAACCGGGCGGTGCGAGCGCCGAGCTTCCAGTCGGTGGATGGGACGTTCACCGTCCCGCCGCCGAGGAAATACTCGGCCTGGTCATCAGAAGGATCTGCGTCGGGCTGCTTGGGATAGAGGCGGAGCGCAATGGTGGCGAAGCGAGGATCCCGGCCATGCTTGGCGACCTTGTAGGTTAGGTTAAGCTCTCCGCCCGGCGCAAGCTCGGGGTTCTCGGACATCACGCCCGGGCGCGATTCGTTGAGCCACAGGAAATGAAACGGCCCGCTCGGCGCGTCGCCTAGGTTCTTGACCTTGGCGGAGACCTCCCAGGCGTCCCCCGAGTCCTTGGCGCTCAGCGGTAACACCGCGAGGTCGGCGCCCGAAACTGGAGCGGCATCCTCCAGCGTCAGTTCCAGGCGCGGCCGGTTGAACGGCGCCTGGCTGCTTTCGAACATCACCGAGCCCTCGAACTGGAGCGCGAATCCGAAGTTGTCATACCAGCGGGTCGCCATCTCGCTGACCTGCGGGGTGATTCCCTCGATGGCGACGAAATCGCCGTCGAGCTTTGTGAGTTTCGCGCCCGCGATCGGCTCGGCGTCGTCAGGTCCGGTCGCACCTTGGAGTTGCCAATCGGCGAAACCGGTCAATCTTGAGCGCCAGGTGGCCGCGCCGACCGGCTCGGCCGGCTCACCCGGGCGCGGCTGCATGAAGCTTGGACGGCGGACTGGCCCCTCGCCCCAAGGCACCTTGACCCGCGCGATGGAGCGGAGATTGGCCGATCCGTCGGAGACATGCAGGATAAGCCGAGCCGAGGTCACCCTCTTGTGGCCGATGGCGCGCTCCAAATCGCCGAACCGGATCAGGATCGTCTTGGCCTGCCCACCGGCCAACTCATAATCGCCGCCC
>JAFDWT010000053.1 GCA_018268335.1 Armatimonadota bacterium
GGTCGAGTCCGTTGTCGGAGAGCTACGCGACCACCACGCATCGTTAGGGACGAACGACGACCACTCGCCGCGACTGGTGCCGAGCGGCGCCGACATCATCGGCCATTGGGAAGGTGAAAGGGCGGTCGTGGACGAAGTTTGGACGGCCTCGGTCGCGGCCAAGGCCGGTGTCGAGGCTGGCGACGAGATTGTCTCGATCAGCGGCAAGCCTGTTCGCACAGCTTGCAAGGAGTGGCTCGGTGTCCGCCCACCCGATGCCCGAGGGTGGGACTGGGCGCTCAACTCAGCCTTGGCGGGAACATGGGACAAGAAGCGGACGATCCTGGTCTCGCGTAGTGGTGCTGCCAAACTCTTTGAACTGGCGACGCCCGAGCCACGCAAGCCAAAGACGGTGCTGACTGTCCACGACGGCCCCGGCGGGACGCTCTACTTGCGACCGGAGAACTCGCTGGGCGACAACGAATTGGTGAAGGCCTTTGACGAGGCCGTTCCTCGGATGAGGACCTCGAAGGGAGTGGTCATCGACCTCCGGAACACACCGAGCGGGGGCAACTCCAACGTGGCCCGGGGGATCATGGGGATATTCATCGACAAGCGGATGCCGTTCCAACGGCACCGGGTGGAGGAGCGCGACACAGGGACGGTGCGCGATTGGGTGGAGTACGCGACGCCGCGCTTGTCTGAGCCGGTCAAGCAAAGGTTGGTCGTGCTGGTCAACCACTGGACGAGCAGCATGGGAGAGGGGATCGCCATCGGCTTCGACGCGATGCATCGGGCGACGGTCGTCGGCTCGCCAATGGCTGGCCTGCGCGGTGCGGTCGACCGTCTGGACTTGCCTGTCTCCAAGATTCCGGTCTTCTTCCCGACCGAGCAAGTGTTCCACATCAACGGCACGCCGCGGCACCAGTGGAAACCGCCCGTGCTTGTACGGCAGCAGAAGGGTACCGACACCTGGATGGCGAAAGCCAAAGAAATCCTCGGCGTTCGGTAGCATGGCGACGTGGAGCAAGACCACCCGCCTCTGATCCCGGCCCCGAACGATCCGGCAGCATGGCCTGCTTGGCGCGATGGCTTGGCGGCGTGGCGCAAGGCCGCACGGCAGACGCAGGGCTACGACAGCAAACCCTATGACGACCCGGCTTATGCCTGGGTGCAGAAGGCGTTTTGCGTCGCCAAGGTGATGATGTTCGACCGGGAGTGGGTCGACCCGGTCAAGAGCCAATTCAAGGTCGAGGCGTGGCTGGACAGGATGGACCGTGACTGCGGCGGCATCGACGCCCTAGTGCTCTGGCAGGCCTACCCGCGCATCGGCGTGGACCGGCGGAACCAGTTCGACCACTACCGGGCCGTGCCGGGTCTTCGAGAGGTCGTCGACCGCATCCACAAGCGCAGGGTCAAGACAATTCTCGCCTACAACCCCTGGGACACCGGCACAGGGCGGGAGGGGAAGACTGACGAAGAGGTCCTCGTCGAAATGGTCCGCGAGTTTGGGTTCGACGGCGTCTTCCTGGACACCCTGCGCGACGGAGGCCGGACGCTGCGGCCTGCCCTCGACCGCGCCAAGCCCGGCGTCGTGCTGGAAAGCGAGCTTGACCTGCCGATCACCGCGGTCAAAGACCACCATGCCAGCTGGGCGCAGTGGTTCGGCGACAGCGAGGCGCCGGGGGTGATGCGCAACAAGTGGTTTGAGCAGCGGCACATGATGCACACCATCCGCCGCTGGGACCACGACCACACCGGCGAGCTCCACATGGCCTGGATGAACGGCACCGGCTGCCTGGTGTGGGAGAACATCTTCGGCTCCTGGAACGGCTGGGCCGACCGGGACAAGTCGGTCCTGCGCTCGGTGCGCGAGATCCAGAAGCGCTACTGGCGGCACTTCAACTTCGGCGTCTGGACGCCGTTGGTGGAGACCCACGGAGCAGGCTTCTACGCCTCGCGGTGGGAGCTAGACGGGGTGACGCTTTGGACGGCGGTGAACCGTGGCGACAAGCCTGTGGACGGGATTATCGAGCACGTCGCCGCCGACGGTGCCCATCGGTTGTTTGATCTGGTGACGGGCAAGGAGGTCGACCACGGCCACCTGGAACTCGGGCCGCGCTGGGTCGGGTGTTTGGCTTCGGTGCCTTCGCGTTTGGTCGATGATGGATTCAAGAAGTTCCTGGTTGGCCAGGCCGAACGGCATGCCCGCGCGACCATTGTTCCGCGCCGGGTGGAGCGGCTGCCGTCGCGGCTGGCCGCGCCGGTCGCTAAGGCAGTGGCCAAGCTGCCCGAGGGGTTCGTCCGTGTGGCGGGTGGCGAGCGGGACTTGGAGTCCGTCCTCCGCGTTCGCGAATGCGGGGACTACGAGCCGGGGCGGTTCGGAGATTCAACCTATCCTGGGCTGCACTCAGACAAGCCGGTCGTCCGGCATGTGCGTGTGAAGGCGTTCGCCCTGATGCATCGTGAGGTCACCCATGGTGAGTTCTTTGATTTTTGCGAATCAACTGGCCGTCAGCATCCGAAAGCCACTCTGCAACGGCTCAGTGAGCCGGTTGTCAATGTCAGTCTGGATGACGCCCGCGCCTACGCTGCCTGGAAAGGCTGGCGCCTGCCGACCGAAGACGAGTGGCAGATCGCCGTCGCCGAGCACAAGCTGCCGCATGGCGAGGTGTGGAATTGGACAGAAAGCGTCCACGAGGACGGCCGGACCACGTTCTCGATGCTCAAAGGCGGTTGCGAGTGGAAGGCGGAGGGCTCCGGCTGGTACGTCGAGTCCGGCCCAATGCCCCCCGAGCGAAGCGTCAAACTCATCCACTTCTGGCCCGGGATGGACCGCAGCGAGACGATCGGGTTCCGATGCGCTGTGGATTTGGAGTAACCACCGGAACCCTCACCCCCAACCCCTTTCCCTCGGAAGGGAGATGGGAGTTCAGTCTCCGGTCGGAACGATGCCCTTGTTTTCGACCATAAGCATTACCGTTTTCACGTCCGCCCGCGTCCGGTGGACGACGCCTTTTGGAACGGTCACGCCCTGGTTGGGTCCGAGGGCGAAGGTTTTGTCTTCGAGGTCCACGTAGAGCAGCCCACTCAAGACGAAAAAGAACTCGTCGTCCTCGTCGTGCTTGTGCCAGTGGTATTCGCCTTGGACGATGCCGACGCGGACGCAGGCGTCGTTGACGACGCAGAGGGTCTGGTTGAACCAGGGGTGGGTGTTGGCGGCGTCGACTGCATTAACGTCGACGAGTTCCAAGGGGCCATGCAACACATCGAGCCGGGTCTCATAGGGGAAGTCGGGCATGGCCGGATGTTACCGGCGAGACTCCGCGACTTCGGAGTAGGACGATCCGCCAGGTCCGAGCTTGCTCTCGAACAAAACGGCGCGGTCAAGCACAAAGCTGAGATTTGGTGGAGTCGGCAGATCGGGTGGTAAATGAGCCCCTTTGCGAAGCCTAGCGAGTGTGACGTGTAAGTCGAGTGGCTGACTATGCCGGTGCCGACGTCGCCGCCGCTCGAGGTCGGCGACGGTGGTGAACTCATGACACAGCCTCCCCAGCGGCTTGGTGGCGTGGTATGTCCAATCACTCAGGGCGCCTTCGGAATTGGCCGCATAGTCTGCGTCAAGGACAAATCGATACTGACCCCATCCGAGCCTCTTGTTGAGGTCTTCGAGAGCTCCCATGTCAACGACTAACTTGCTCGCCACAGCGCTCCGCGAATAGACGATGAGAGGTCCAATCTGGACTCTGATCGGTGACCACTCCACTTGTCTGACGAGGTTCGTGATGGTCTCCGCCTCTTGCCCATTTCGCTCGCCAAAGAAGATCAGCGTGACGTGAAGGTTTTCGGCTGGCACACACCGGAATAGACTCGAGTCCAGTTCCTGTGTAGTCCAATTTGCCAGTTGCTCCGACACATCAGAGGGTACGGGCAATCCCAGGAAGAGGCGTTGGCCAGGCATGGCAAGCTTACTGGGCCAGGCGAGCCAAGGCGTCCTGCAACACATTGTCCTCGCTGACCAAGCAGAAGCGAAGCCAGTGGGCGGACTCGGGGTTTTGGACGAAGTCGGAGGCCGGCACGGCGCCGACACCACAGCGGTCGATGAGTTGGTCGGCGGCTTCGTCCGGGTGGATCGGGCCAAGGACTCCTTCGTAGCCGACGAGCATGTAGTAGGCGCCCTGGGGCATGGTGACGGTGAACCCCTGCTGGGTCAAAGCGTCGGCGAAGAAGTCGCGCTTCGCCTGGTACTTCGGAGAGAGGGACTCAAAGAATGGCGAACCCAGGAAGCCGATCGCCTCGGCGCAGGCTTGTTGGAGAGGCGCGGGCGGGCAGACGTACACGGCGTCGAGATAGGAGGTCAGCGCGCCAGACATCCAAGACGGGGCCATGAGCGAGCCGATGCGCCAGCCGGTGATGGCGAAGGTCTTGGAGAACCCGCTGATCGTGATCGTCTTGTCGCGCAGCCCCGGCCGCGTGGCTGGCGAGACGTGGCGGCGACCGTCGAAGACCATGTGCTCATAAATCTCGTCGGTGATGACCAGGGTGTCGGTACCGTCGAGGAGGGCGGCAAGCTGGTCAAGCTCTTCGGTAGTCCAGACCTTTCCGGTCGGGTTGCCCGGCGTGTTGACGAGGATGAACTTGGGCTTTTGGGCCAGCGTGCCTCTGACCATGTCCCAGTCCACGGACCAGTCTGGAGCCAGGAGCGGCATCCGGAGGATCTCCGCCCCCAGACGGCGAAGGGCTTGGGTGTGGTAGGGATAGGTGGGTTCAAACAAGGCGACCTTGTCGCCAGGGTTGAGGAGGACGCCGCACACGGCCTCGAACGCGCCAGTAGCACCTTGGGTGGCGAAGACGTTCTGATCTGGATCGTATTGGAGGCCCTGTTCAGAATGTGCTTTTTCGGCCAGAGCTCTCCTCAGCGACGCCAGCCCTCGGGGGTCGGTGTAGCGGTTGTGGCCGGCTTCCATCGCCCGTGAGGCCGCCTCAAAGAGGCCCGGCGGCGGTGCCAGGTTGCAGACACCCTGCGCCAGGTTGATTCCGCCGACCTCGCGCACCCGAAGGGTGATCCGCCTCAGGGCGGGAGTCTGAAACGCCCCAGTCTGGGCCGACAGTGGTACGGCGTTCGACATTGCGGCTAGTTTGTCAGATGTTCAGAACGAGTGTAAGTCCCCCAAAGGAAGGAAGGGGCTTGAAACAAGACAAATGTCTAGTATAAGATGACGAGATGGACGTTTTTGAGGCCGTGGTCGAGTCGTGGGACAGGCAGGCGAGGATCATCGACAGCCTTGCGGAGCTAGTCACCGACAAGAACCGCAAGGTCACGCCAGGAGAAGAGAGGCTGGAACTCGACATGCAGCTCTGCCACATTCACGGGTGCCGCAAGGGCTGGCTGAAGCAGAGCTCTCCGCAGCATCTGCAAGGACTAGGCATGGCGATGGTGCAGGTCAGCGAAGATGACTGGCAGCCCAACCCGGATCTCAACATCATCCGCGAACAAGTCAAGCTCAGCGCCAAAGCGGTGCGAGACGCCTTCACCGACGCGGTCGCTGCCGGCAAGGAGACCCTGGAGCCCTACGACCACCCAGTGCTCTTTCTCCAACACATGCTGTGGCACGAGGGCTGGCACGCGGGCCAGATCATCCTGGCACTCCGCAACGCCGGCGAGGAGCCCACAGAGGAGTGGGAGGAAAAGCACATCTGGGAGCTCTGGCGCGGCGTCGAGGTCTGGCCCTAGCCTGGGCCAGG
>JAFDWT010000054.1 GCA_018268335.1 Armatimonadota bacterium
AGGGGTGATCGTGCCCATCGTCCATGTCGGGACGATGAGGCTGAATTGGGTCAGGTCGTTGTCTTTGAACGCGTCAAGCGTGTCCGACACCGTCACCTGAAAGCCCTCGGCTTCCAACATCTCGCGGAAAAGCCCCGCCATCGCCTCTGGCTGGTGCCCGTCCCATCCTCCCCAAACTACTAACGCCGATCGGTCTGCCATGTTGTGGGTCAGGATACCGGCGGCAAGACTTCCACGTGCGAGGTGAGAGAATAGGGGCCTACCACGACGTCCCCCGGCATCAAGACCTCAAGGAACGTGGCCGTATGGCAGTCGCTCCGACGCTCGGGTCGATGCTCCCCGTTCTGGACCGACCAACGCGCGGTTTCGAATTTGCGGTCTTCGGCATGGCTGGTCCACAGACGGCAGCCGAACGCTCTGGATTTGGGGGCCAGTTCCCAGGATTCACCGTCCCATTGAGGCCTTTCGCTGCCCCATGGGACGCCGGCGGAAAGAGCGGCGAAGGCTCCGCGGGCAAACGGCGGCATGCCGCCAGCATGCCCGACATCTGGGCAACAGCAAAGCGCTGCTGTCTGCGGCAGGGTCGGCGCATAGACCGACGAGGCGTCGACACACCAGAATGGGTCGTTGGTGCCGCTGACGGTCAAGACCGGCACCTGGACACCGGATAGGAACGTCGCCGGATCCAGCCAAGCCGCCAGCTCGGCGGCCGGCCCACCGCCGCTGGCCATGTCTTGCAGTCCCAGGCTCGTGTAGTCGTCCTGCATCGGCGACCTGCCATTCCAGTCCGCCACTTGCTTGCGCATTTGGTCGATAGAGCGCAGGTTGTCAAACATCCTTGGCGCGACGGCGACGATCCGGGGGTCGCCCGTCGCCGCAGCGAGCCAAGTCGTCCAACCGCGCTTGCTGGCTCCGGTGACGACGAACTTAGTCCAGCGCCCCTCACTCCAATCGGTAAGCGCCGTCATCGCCGCCAATGCGCTTCGCACCATAGGCAGAAGACAAGGCCAAGTCCGGTCGCCGGTCTGTAACGCTTGGACAAAGGAATAGGCGAGCAAAGCATCCTCGCGGAGGTCAAAGAGTGGCTGGTTGGGAACCTTGAACAAGGTCGCCACTGGGAGGCGGGCGGCCTGGCCGATCTGCATCGAGACAACGTCATCCCGCGGCCCCATGTCGTCACCGGTCAATTCCAGAACACAAGTGTCTGTGGCGACGGGGTCCGGATGTTCAAATATGGAGACCGGGTGCTGCCATGGCCCTGCCTTCCATCCCACCGTCTCCAAGGTCAAACGGTCGGATGAACCTTCCAACCACCGCCACGGGCCCGGCTCAACCTCTCGCCAGGTGGGGGAAAGACCGACCATGTGTTGCAGGATACCGGCCAGATTCCTTGACATCCGAACGACTTTGGCGGAACAATAGGATGTTCGCGCCAGAACGGCTGGTGCGCCGGGTGGACCACATGAAACGACTTAAGACGCAAGCGTGGCTGATATGCGCCGGGGCAATGTTGCTGGGCTCAGTCGCTCAAGCCAGCATGCTTGATGCATCGATTCTCATCGAGAGGGCGGCCAACAACAAGACGATCACCGTCAAATACGAGGGCGCTGCCGCCGCGAGCATGGAGATGCGCGTCAACGGCGTCAGCATCTTGTCCAAGAACCTGGACGACGCCGCCACCGCGGGCGAAACCGATTTTGCCATCGACACGGCCTACCTGAAAGACGGCGACAACCTGGTCGAGATCACCCTTTTTGACAAGGCGGGCAAGAAGCTCGGCTCGGAAAAGACGCAAATCAAGATCGACCGCACTGGCGTCGGCCCGGCCTTCATCGCCAAACCTGCCAACGGCGGCACGGTGATGGGCAACGTGGACATCCAACTCGGGTTCCGCAGCAGCCTGAGCAACGTCTATGTCAGCTTCTTCATCAACGACGAGTTCAAAGCACTCAAGAATTTCCCGCCCTACAGCTATCTCTGGGACACCACCCGAGTCCCGAACGGCTGGCACGAGGTGCAAGCGCTGGTCGTCGATGAGGCAAACGCCACTTTCAAAACAGAGAAGTTCCGACTGTTTGTGAACAACCCCGGTGGTATGACCAAGCGGTTTGGGCAGACAGCCACGACCCCGGTCAAGCCGGTCACTGCTCCGGTGGCCACTCCCAAGGTTGAAGTTGCCAAGCCAGCTGCTTCTCCAAACGGATTTAAGCCATCGGTGACTGAGCCAGCAGGGTTCAAGCCCGGAGACATCACCACCAAGCCTTCGGCGGCCAATGCGACGACCGTGAAGCCGACGATCGACACGACCCCTGTCGGCGCAGTGGCAGCCAAGCCTGCGGTTCCGGCCGTGGTCAGCGTCACACCGTCAAAGGCCAACCCGACGGCTGTCAAGCCTATTGAGAAGCCGATCGAGAAGCCCGTCGCCGCTCCTGCCGCTAAGCCGACCGAGCCGACCTTTACGAAGAACCTCGTCGCCGTCAACTATGGCGTACGCCTTCCGAACATCGGTGCCTACTCCGTCTACTTTGAAGGCCAAAAGGTCAAGTTTGACGTCCAGCCGCAAGCGAAGGACGGAGTGCCGCTCACCCCGTTCCGCCACTTGATGGAGCACCAGGGTGCGGTCGTCGATTGGCACAGCAAAGACCAGACGGTCACCAGCACACAAGCTGGCCAGAAGATCTGGTTCCAAATCGGCAACGACACCGCGAAGGTCAACGGTGTGGACTTCCGGCTGGAGATGGCTCCGTTCATCACCCACGGTCGCAGCATCGTCCCGCTCAGCTTTATCTCGGAAGCTCTGAACGTGGATGTTGACTACGACGCGCAGACCGGCCACGTCCTGGTCCGACGCAAGAAAGACCTCGTCGCGAAGAAGTACTGAGACTTCTC
Organism: Armatimonadota bacterium; assembly: GCA_018268335.1. Taxonomy (GTDB): domain Bacteria; phylum Armatimonadota; class Fimbriimonadia; order Fimbriimonadales; family Fimbriimonadaceae; genus JAHBTB01. The sequence continues at coordinate 2,890 of JAFDWT010000054.1, forward strand.
AACGAACAGACAAAGAAATCGGCCCTGCCAAGTGCGGGGCCGATTTCTTTGTGGTCGTTAGCACGCTGGCAATGCCAATTGGCAATGGCATCTGCCAAAACTACTTCTTCCTCTGGCATGCACATCCACCCTCCAGATGCAGTCCGTTCCGACCGAACTTATCCATAGGAGGCGCACGCCGCGCTTCCGCTCTGCGTGACGACAATGGAAAGGACCAATCAGTCTGACCGACGTAATTTTGCCCGCTTCGAGATCCTAGACTACGCGATGGTCAACAAGGTCGCCGATGAGTCTACCGTCAGGTCGGTCGTCGTCGATGTGAGCTTGGGTGGGTGCCAAATCCGATCACGCGAACAGTTTGAGCCTGGCACGAAGTACGTACTCTCCATTGGCCGCGGCAACAACTCGCCGGTCTCGATCCAGGCCGAGGCCAGGTACAGCAAACTGATGGAAGACTGCGACCTTTATGCCACTGGATTCAAATTTTCCTCTGGCACCGAGGCAGAACGGATGGCGTGGGCGGAATACGTCCACGAGGTCTTCAAAGAGCAGGGCGAAATGTTGCTGGGCTAAGGCCGGGTCTTAGCGAGAGCAACCGCAACCGCCGCCACAACCGCCAGACCCTTCGGTCTGGAAAGACGAGCCGCAACCGCAGGTATTGGTCGCGTTCGGGTTCGAGATTTTGAATCCGCCACCCATCATGTCGTCGACATAATCCACCTCGGAGCCGTCCATGTACTGCAGGCTCAAGCCATCGACAAAGATTTTGACGCCCTCGTGTTCAAAGACAACGTCGCCGTCTTCGGCCGCGGCATCGTCCAATGCCATGCCGTAGCTGAGCCCTGAACACCCGCCACCGGCGACCCAGACGCGCAAAGCGCTGCCCGATTTGTCTTGGCTGGTCATGAGATCCTTCAGTTCGTGAGTGGCTCGTTCTGTCAGGATGATAGGCATAGGTTTGGCTCCAAGAGGTACCGCTGACTGGATTGTGCCATAGGTCGTACAGATTCCCAAGGCAACCCGGGCCACATGGGGACCGTTCGCCGTCCAAAAAGTGACCTTCGGCCATAATGTGGAGCGGGCTCATCGAGCTCTCAACCTGCCAAGGCCACTTCCATGCCCTACGTTGTCACTGAACCTTGCATCGGCGTCAAAGACAAGTCCTGCATGACCGTTTGCCCGGTCGACTGCATCTATGAGATCGCCGACATGGTGGTCATCCATCCCGACCAGTGCATCGACTGCGGTCTATGCGAACCTGAATGCCCGGTCTCCGCGATCTTTGTGGACACAGACGTGCCGGCCAATTGGAAGAGCTATATCGAGAAGAACCGCGAGGAAGCCAAGAAGGCTTCCGGCGAAGGCTGAGCCCTAAAGAAGCTCGCCGACGTAGCGTTCCCATTTCGGCTTAGCGACCCGGTTCATTTCCAAAAACATCAGGCCCACCCGATACATGCCGGGCTTGCCATTCTCGGGTCGGCAGTACCTGCTCTCAGCGGTCGCCGATATGGCACCTAGTGGCGTCTGAATAGCCACTGTGAGCTGCGTGCCGGCTGGGATCTCTCGACCGCAGATGGCGCCGATGCCTCCGATCGAGACGTCCGTGGCCGCGGCTGAGATCGTCTCTTGGTTGAGGATAAGGCACACTGGGATGTCCTTGACCTTGTGACGGGCCGCCTCCGAGGATTCAGAGAACCTCAGCGCGGTCGAAATCTTGAAGACCACAAAGCGGGTTCCTGATGGAAGAGCCTCCATCAAGCCGCTCGCTGACGGACTGTGGTCCATCACGGACTCGACCTTGGCGACGAAGCTCGCTGTGGTGCCGTTGCCAAACGCCTCAAACCGGAAGTCTTGGTCTGCCGCTAAGTCACCTGGCGACTCCGTCTTGACCATGACGCGGTCGGCGTGGAACTTCTCGATCCAGCCATTGAACAGCTTGCAGTCTTTGAGGCGCTGAAACCTCGTCCGTGTGCCGGTGAAGTCGAAGGCTTTGCTACCGGCTATCATGACCCCCCCAATTTTCTCTGCTCATCCCACTTCTATTCTTGGAGTGACTGCAGAAACAATGGAGTCATAGAACCAGCAACTTATAGCAGTTCTTTGATGAACCTGTCCCACTTTGGCCGGTCAATGCGACCTAACTCTAGGAACATGAATCCCGCGCGGAATTTTCCAGCCCTGTCCTCGTCGGGCCGACTGTGCCGACAGATCGCCGGAGCGTTGACTGGACCGAGCGGAGTATGGATACAGATATTGACCTGGGTCTGCGGTTCGATCTGCTCGTCACAGGTCAGACCGATACCTGCCGGCGCGACGTCCAAAGCAAACCCTTCGATCTTCTTACCGTCGACCGTGACGGGCGCATACATCTGCTTGACCTTGTAGCGCACGGCTTCAGGAGAGTTGGCGTAGCGCATCGGTGAAGCCACCACAAGGCGGAATGTCGTCCTTCTTGCCTCGACAATCTGCGAATTGGAGCCTTCGATAGCAGCAGAGCGACCCTGGGTCGATTCGTCGTAGGTGCCGATGCCTTCTAGCTTTGCCAAGAAGACGACGGAGATCATGTGCCCGAATCCTTCAAAGCGAAATTCGTCCCCGATCATGACGGGATGCTCGGTCGGTGTGGAGACCTCCAACCGATTGCCAAAAAAGCTCTCTATCCAGCCGTTGAAGATCTTGGAGTCGCGAATCCTCTGGAATCGAGCCCGCGTACCCACAAAATCACTAGAAGTAACCCTGGACATCTGTACTGTACATTTCGGCCCAGATTTAGGATTCCTCATAAGAAATTCATGTCATGTGACCGATTTCATTGCGTTCGCGCCAAATAGTCGGCAGAAGCCTAGTTCATCTACCGAAAACTCACTCTTATCCTCTAGCCGCGCGTCGTGCAATACCGATATGTCGGTGCGATAGCCAGGCTGCCATACAACATCAAAGATGCTCATACCGCAAGATTCTTGCAAATAAATCTAGCAGACCGTTGGCACGGATTCTTCAGGAGAAACAGGGGTCATATGTCGCACGTCGTCTAGCCGACTTTCGACAGGGCCTCGGACTGCCAGGAGAAGACGCCAGAGTATGCTGAGCGAAGACTGGGACCACTGTCCTGGCAAACCATCGGCATGGCCAAGAGCGAACCCGACCCCGACTCCAAACTGAAGCAGGCGCAAGACCAGTTCGTGGTCGAGTGGGGCCGGATGAGCTCCAGTTGGGGCATCAACCGCACGATGGCGCAGATCCACGCCCTGCTGTTGGCGACCGGCGACGGGCAAAGCGTCGACGACCTAATCGAGCGCCTCCACATCAGTCGCGGCAACGCCAGCATGACGCTCCGCGACCTGATGGACTGGGGGGTCGTGCAGCGCTATCGCAACCCAGGCGACCGCAAGGACATCTACCGCAGCACCGACGACGTGCTGCACATGTTTGGCAAAGTCGTCCGCGAGCGCAAGCGACGGGAGATCGACCCGACGATCGCCGCGATCCGAGAGTGCCTGGCCATGGTGCCGGAAGGGGATGTGTCGCCCGAAGCCGAGGTCTTTCGCGACAGGCTCACCACGCTCTTGGAGGTATTTGGAATTATTGACACGGTTTACCAGCAAGTTTTCGAATCAGACGAGAGTTTCCGTAGTATGGTGGAAGCGTTCGGTTCTGGCAAGAAGGCTGTAGACAAGCACCAGGACAATGGGCAAAGCTGAAGCGATGGCGCGGGCAAAACAACTCTTGGTCGAAGAACCCCCGATGGTGGGGACCGTGCCCGTGCTGCCCATTCGGGGCGACACCGTCCACTTCCCTGGCGTCATCCAGACCCTGCTGATCGGCCGCGACATGTCGGTCAAAGCCTTGCAGCAGGCGATCCGCAAAGACCGGGAGACTCTGGTGGTCGGTCAGCGCGACCAGAGCCAAGACGAGCCAGCCTCGGACGACCTGTTTGGCATCGGAACTCTCAGCGAGGTCTTGCACGTTCTTCCGCTGCCCGACGGCACCATGCGTGTCGTCCTGCGCGGCATGGGCCGCGCCAGAGTGCATAAGTTCAGTTTCCGTGGCGGCTCGTTCACGGCCAAGTACGAGATCATGCCCGAGGTCGAGGCTCGCGGCGAGCAAGTCGAAGCCCTGATGCGCGAATGCGTGTCCACCTTCCAAACCGCCGCTAATCTGGGCCTCCAGGTGCCGCCAGAGGTCATGGAGACTCTAGCGTCGATCGACGACGCTGGACATCTGGCCGACATGGTCGCCCACCACTTGCCGGGCACCGCCAATGTCAAGCAGTCTCTTCTCGAAGACGTCTTCGTCGAAAGTCGCCTGGAGCGCCTGGTCAAGTTGTTGGCTAAAGAAATGCAGGTGCTCGAACTGCAGGCCAGCCTGCGCTCGAAGGTCGAGCGCGAGCTTGGTCAAACGCAACGGGAATACTATCTGCGCGAGCAACTGAAGGCCATCCAGGCCGAGCTCGGCAGCGTCGACGGCACCCTCAGCGACGAAGGTGAAGAATACAGGGTCAAGCTAGAGACCTCTGGTATGGGCTTGGAGAACGCCGAACGGGCCCTACAAGAAATCAAGCGTCTGGAACGCGCGCCGAGCAGCTCGCCTGAGGCTCTGGTCATCCGCAACTATCTGGACTGGTTGGTGACCCTGCCCTGGGACAAGACGAGTGTCGACAGGATCGACGTCAAAAAGGCTGCCCGCATCCTAGACCGCGACCACTACGGACTGGCCAAGGTGAAGGACCGCATCCTCGACTTCCTAGCTGTCCGCCAGTTGTCGCAGTCACTGCGCGGACCCATCCTCTGCTTCGTCGGCCCGCCCGGTGTCGGCAAAACGAGCATCGGCCGGAGTATCGCCGAAAGCATGGGCCGCGAATTCCATCGCATCTCGTTGGGCGGCGTCCGGGACGAGGCGGAGATCCGGGGCCACCGGCGGACCTACATCGGCTCGATGCCCGGCCGCTTGATCCAGGGACTCAAGCAGACCGGCACCCGCAACCCGGTGTTCATGCTCGACGAAATCGACAAGATGACGAGCGACCTACGTGGCGACCCCACCAGCGCCCTGCTGGAAGCGCTCGACCCCGAGCAAAACGCCCAGTTCAGTGACCACTACATCGAAATGCCGTTCGACCTCAGCGGCGTCATGTTCATTACTACCGCCAACCTGCTGGAGAACATCCCGCACGCCCTACGCGACCGCATGGAGGTCATCCGCTTCCCCAGCTACACTGAGGAGGAGAAGCTCTACATCGCCGCCAACTATCTTTTGCCGAAGAAGGTGAAGGAGCACGGCCTGAACAAAGACCAAGTGAAGGTGGCCAAGCCAGTTCTTCAATCCATCGTGCGCGGCTACACGCGCGAGGCCGGCGTGCGGTCGCTCGACCGCGAAGTCGCCACAGTCTGCCGCAAAGCGGCCCGCCAGATCGCCGAGGGCGTCACCGACTCGGTCGTTGTCACCAAAGAAAACCTAGGCGAAGCACTGGGAAAACAAAGGTTCCGGCACGGTGTGCGCGGCGAGAAGAACGAGATTGGCGCCGTGACAGGGCTCGTCTACAGCGAATACGGCGGCGACATTTTGACCATAGAAGTCTCGCTGACCGAACCCTATGGCGAGCATCCCGAAGTCCAACTGACTGGGTCGCTGGGCGACGTGATGAAGGAGAGCGCCATGGCGGCGACGACCTACGTCCGCGCCAACCAGACTCAGTTCAATCCCGACAAGCCGTTCAACATGGACCTCCATGTCCACGTGCCAGAAGGCGCCGTCCCCAAGGACGGGCCATCGGCCGGTGTGACGATCCTGACTGCGCTGGTCTCGGCCTTTAGCGGCCGGCCAGTCCGCCGAGACGTCGCCATGACGGGCGAAATCACACTGCGCGGCAAAGTCCTGCCGATCGGAGGTGTCCGTGAAAAGGTCCTCGCCGCCCATCGGGCCGGAATCAAGCACGTCATCTTGCCCGAAGGCAACCGCGTTGATCTGGACGACCTGCCTGAAGCCGCCCGAAGAGACCTGACCTTCCACTTCGCCCGGACGGCCGACGACGTGCTCAAAGTCGCCTTGGCCTAGCCTCAGTCTGGTAGATTCGCGGCATGCGTGTGATCGTCGCTGTCGCCGTCGGCCTTGTCACCGGTCTTGCCCTCGCTTCGTTCCAAAAGGTCACTCTGCCCGAGAAGAAGGTCTCGTCCAAATTGCCGGAGAAGTTCATCGCCACCAAACTCGCTGGACAGACGATCGCCCAGGTGGACGGTGCCTTTGGTAGCTCTGGTGATGTGCTGAACAAAGATTACAAAGCCGCAGGCACTGGCGTCAAGAACTTCTCGGTCTACTTTGAGAAAGGCAAAGTCTGGTCGGTGACCTACGAACTGGACCCCAAGAAGGAGCTTGGTGCAGAGTGGTGGAAGGACGCCATGAAGGCGGTCGGGCTGGATCCGACCAAGGGCAAGCTGGACACGGAAGAAAGTGACGACGACTACAAGATGGTGGTCGAATATCCGGGACTCAAGGGGTCGATAGAGATCACTCGCGACGAAGACCCGAAAACCCACACGTTCAATGTCGCCGTCGACTGGGCCGACATGCCCGACGAGGACGGCGAAGTCATCAGTCTTTAGGCGACGCGGTTCCGATTTGGAGCATTCTGGACAGGGCGATGCGCGCCCAGCGTGCCGTCTCTTCCGGAACCTTGATTTGGTTCACTACCCGCCCCTCAACTAGCTCTTCGAGGGCGTAAAGTAGGAACGAGGGGTGAATGCGGTACATCGTCGCGCACGGGCAAATCTGGCTGTCCAAGCAGAATATCGTCTTGTCTGACTGCTCTTTGGCTAGTCTCTTGACGAGGTTGACTTCGGTGCCGATGGCCCAGGTGGTGCCTGCTGGCGCATCGGTGACGGCCTTGAGGATGGCTTCAGTCGAGCCGTTCAAGTCGCTGGCCCGGACGACCTCGAGTTCGCACTCGGGATGGACCATGACGGTCACGCCCGGGTGCTCGCGGCGGGCTTCTTCGATCTGCTCGACAGTGAACCGCTTATGGACGCTGCAATGGCCCTTCCAGAGCAGAATCTTGGCTGCTTTTAGCTTTACGGGTGTGTTGCCGCCGAGCGGCTTGAAGGGGTCCCACAAAGCCATCTCCGCGTCGGGGTCGATGCCCATGGCGACTCCCGTGTTGCGACCCAAGTGCTGGTCGGGGAAGAACAAGACCTTGCCCGCCCGGGCGAACGCCCATTCAACCGCCGCGCGGGCATTGCTGCTGGTGCAGACGGTGCCGCCATGCTCGCCGACAAATGCCTTGAGGTTCGCCGCCGAGTTGATGTACGTCACCGGCATCACCGTGTTGGGGCCCGGCTGGCCCGATCCGACCTCGATGTCTCCCAAGACAGAAGAGATCTGCTTCCACGCTGAGCGCACCTGGAAGTGGTTGGCCATGTCGGCCATGCTGCACCCGGCCGCCAGGTTGGGCAAGATGACAACTTGGTTCTCTGGCGTCAGGATGTCGGCGCTCTCGGCCATGAAGTGGACGCCGCAAAAGACGATGTAGTCGGCCTCTGGGTGGCTGCCAGCGTCCTTGGCCAACTTGTAGCTGTCGCCCCGGTAATCGGCGTGGGCAATGATCTCGTCGCGCTGGTAGTGATGGCCAAGGATCACGAGCTTTTTGCCGAGCTTGGCCCGGGCCGCGTCGATCCGCGCCGCGACTGTCGCGTCGTCCAGGCCGGTGTACTCCTGAGGGAGAGGAGCTTGGTACATGTTCCGTTTGTCCCGGCGCCCACGCGGGAAGCGATGGCGGACGCCTTGAGCCGACTACAGTCCCGGTTCGACGGGACGGGGATGTTGTCGCCTGCTCTTGCTTAAGTATACGGCCCCAGCAGTGACCGTGTCGCTTAGGCTCAGGCCAACCGGCTCGACCCTCGACCAACCAGGACCGCCTCGACAATCGAGTCGGCGTCGAGGCCACACGACTTGCGCAGCACTGGCTGCGGGCCGTGCTCGACAAAGCTGTCGGGCAATGCCAAAAGTGTGTGCCGGACCCCCAGCCCGTTCTCGACAATGTAGTCTCTGACCTGCTGTCCAAAGCCGCCGGACCGGACGTTCTCTTCGACGGTCACGACGTGGTTACACCGGTCGGAGAGCTCATCGAGCAATGCCGTGTCCCAAGGCTTGACCCAGCGGGCATTGACGACCAAGGCATGGACGCCTTGGTCTTGGAGCGCACATGCTGCCTTCCAGGCCGGCACGACCATCGAACCGACCGCCCAGACCACCGCATCGATCCGAGACTCGTCACCACGCGGCACACCTGGGATACCAAGCACCTCAGCCTGACCGCGGACCACCGGCGTCCGGGACTCAGGCAATGAGTCGTCGCTGGTGCCACGCGGGTACCGCATTGCCACCGGCCCCTTGTCCCACGTCGCCATAAAGCGCACCATCTCGGCCAACTCGGTGCCGTCGCGCGGGGCGCAGATGTCTAGGCCCGGGATCAAGCCCAGGTACGAGAGGTCGAACGTGCCGTGGTGCGTCGGCCCGTCGTCGCCGACGAGACCTGCCCGGTCCAGGACAAATCGCACCGGCAGGTGCTGAATCGCCACGTCGTGCAGAACCTGGTCGAACCCGCGCTGCAAAAAGGTGGAGTAGATCGCACAAAACGGCTTCATCCCCCCTGCCGCCAGGCCGGCGGCAAAGGTGACGGCGTGTTGTTCGGCGATGCCGACGTCGTGGTACCGGTCGGCGTACTCCTTCGCGAACCGGTTGAGGCCTGTCCCGTCCGGCATCGCCGCCGTGATCGCCACCACTTTCGGATCGTCCGCGGCCACTTCGCACAGGGCGTCGCCAAAGACCTGGGTCAGCGGCACACCCCCAGCCTTGGCCGGCAGCTCGTGCTTCTCCAGTTCAAACGGCGAGACGCCGTGCCACTTGCGGCTGTCGTCCTCAGCGACGTCATAGCCCTTACCCTTCACCGTGATCGCGTGGACAAACAGCGGCCCCTTCACGTCGCGCAGGTTGCGGAAGACCTCCAAGAGGGTCGGCAGGTCATGTCCGTCCACAGGTCCGATGTACTCGAAGCCGATTTCCTCGAAGATGGTGCCTGTATCCTCGGGCGCGAAGTAGTGGGTCACGCCGTGCCGCAGGCCCGCCGCGATGCGCGGGGCCGGGCCGGGGATCCGCTGGATAATCCTCTTGGCCATCTGGGCCATGTCCTGCACCAGCGGTCTCGACCGGAGCTTGGTGAAGTACGACGTCAACGCGCCGACGTTCGGCGCGATCGACATGCGGTTGTCGTTGAGGACGACGGTCAAGTCGGTCTGCATGTCGCCGGCGTGGTTGAGCGCCTCCCACGACATGCCGCTGCAGATGGAGGCGTCGCCCGCCACGGCCACGACCCTTTCAGCGGTCCCGGCCTGGTCGCGCGCCGCAGCAAAGCCGAGTGCGGCCGAAACAGCCGTGCCCGCATGGCCGGCGCCGAAGACGTCCAGCTCATGCTCCTCGCGCTTGAGGAAGCCGCTGATGCCCTTGTGCTGCCTCAGGGTGTCAAAGCGAGGCAAACGGCCCGTGAGGAGCTTGTGGGGGTATGCCTGGTGCCCCGTGTCCCACACCACCTTGTCCGGCGGCATGTCGAGGCTGGCATAGAGGGCGACGGTCAGTTCGACCGTTCCCAAGTTGCTGCTCAGATGCCCGCCCGTCTGCGAGACATTGTCCAGAATGGCCTGGCGCACCTCTTTCGCCACTTCGAGAAGCTCGGCCGTCGTGAACTTGCGCAAGTCCAGCGGGTTGACGATCTGGGCGAGGTGGCTGTAGATGTTCTCCAAAGCAGTCCCTTCCTTACACTACAAGAGGTCTGGGCCAGACGCTCCCTACTGGGGCCGTCAGGCCCAGCGGTCGGCGAGGATGGCGGCGACTTCTTCCAGAAACTTCTCTTCCGCCGGCCCGAACCGGCCGACCGTGTGCCCGTCGATGTCGATCTGGCCGAGCACGGTGTCCCCTTGCCGGATGAGCACGACAATCTCCGACCGGGTCGAGAGCGAACAGGCGAGGTAGTTCGATAGGTTCCTGACGTCGTCAACGACTTGGTTCTTGTCTTCGGCGACCGCCGTACCGCAAACGCCCCGGCCAACGGGAATCTTTGTGTGATCGGTGGCTGCTCCGACATAGGCGTCCAAGTGCAGGGTGTCGCCATGCAAGGCGTAGATGCCCGACCAGTCGAAGCCGTCCAGGCTGTCGAGCAGTTGCATCGCCACTTCACGCAGGGCCCTCCCCGTCAAGGACGAAGCATGCAAGTGGTCAGTTATGGACTTGTAGTCGGTGTCAACCGTCATGGCCTGTGCTTTCCTTCCACGCTTGGAGCGCGGCGTCAGTTCCGGCGACTTCCTCTGACACCAAGTCGTAGCAGGCGATGCCATCCCAGAAGCCACGGTCCAACCCGCCGACAGCGACCCTGAAGTGCGCTCCAGGCACCCCCAACACGTCCCCCGGCGACACAGGGCCATGGTCCAGAACGCGCTGCGCCGCGCCCAGGGCGAGGTTCCCTGCTGGGCCGACATTCTCTTCCGAGATGCCGGACACCTCGAATTCGGGCAGCCCGAACTTCTGCATCCCCAGAGTGCAAACCGCCATCCCGTCGGTCGCCGTCCGTGAGTGCACGGCGCACACGACGTCGGCCGAGATTTTGTCGACCAGGTGGGGGAGGCTTTCGGGGAGCACATAGCGGCGCGACAGCGGGTCGCCTACCACCCCCTCAGTCAACTCGCCGGCTCGACGGGCCACATCCAGGAGGAACCCGACCGCCGGTGTCACACCGGGGTCGTGCGACTCAAAGGTGAACTGCAACAGAGTCCAAGTCGCCCTGATGCGGTCCTGGACATCGGAGGCCAACTGCCCCGCCATCGAGGCCGCTGCAGCGACCGGATCGAACCCGGCCTCCTCCTTGCTGACGACCAGCATCTTGAGCACGGTCTTGCGGTCCAGCGACGCGATACCATAGGCGCCCCGCTGCACCGGCTCGGCCAAGGCCGCCTTGCCCCTAGCGTCGTCCAAAGGCACGGCGAAGCCAGGAACCGCCCCACCGGCACCCTTGGGCTCGACCAATGCTGCGAGTGTCGGCAAAGGCATCTTCGCAGCCAAGACGGACAGGTAGAAGCTTTTGCTCAGGCCGTACCCGGGCGTCTTGGGTTTCGAAAAGTTGAGGAGGTCTTTGAGTCGAGCCCTAATGTGTCGGTACCTCTTGCGGCGACGGTTCGACCGGGCTTGCCGCCGCAATGGTGACCATACCCTCTGCGGGTTTCAGCTTCAGCCGGGTCAGCACTCGCTCGAACCAAGCCTTCACTTCCTCGCCGTCGTAGTGCGATATGTATCCCGAACAGATGATGAAGGCGAAGAGCGGGATGTTCATCGTGAACTCGATCCCCGCGTGCAGCATCAAGCCACCCAGAAGCACCCATTTGCGCAATGGTCGGGCAAAGACCAGTGTTGCTAGCGCCAACTCAATGAAGATAGTGCCGTAGGTCAGCACCGCCACCATGGGCTGGGTGTCGAGGAACGGCGGCACCGGGAATTTGTCGAACTCGTGCAAGTGCCACGGGAAGTGGACGGCCGTGCCGTTCCACCACTTGTCACCGGCCGCCTTGTGCCAGACAGTTGTGAAATAGACGATCGCCAATTGGTACTGGACCAGCCGCTGCGGCCACATCGACACCAGGGCAGGTTCCACCGGCGCCGTGCCCTTCCGTAGAGCCAACAAACGGTCGAGCGAGAATGCCGCGCCGCTGGGTGCCAGAGCGATCAGGAACACGTATTGCCGCAAGATCGTGTCGCCGCTGTGCAGGATGTCTGGCGACCGGTGGGCGAACGTGGTCATGAGGACAAAGAGCGCGATGCTGGCCACGCGAGTGAACAAGCCGGCGGCAGTGAACAGCGCCGCCAGACACATCAAAGCATAGAGGGCCGCGGTGACTCGGGTGTCCGTCACACCCTCGAGCAGGTTGAGCCGCGGGATACCCTCAGCCCAACGGGTCGCCCAGGCGACCGGATAGTAGCCCTTCTCGGTGAACCAAGCCTCAAAGTCGATGCTCAGCATCAAGTAGTTGACCAGTGCCAGCGTGCCGACTATGGCTCGGAACACGCCCATCGTGAACGGCGACCCATAGCCGAAGACCGCCCGGTCGACCGTCGACCACCACTTGCGGATCACTTGGCGTCCTCCATCAGCTTGTTGTGGTCCACTTGGTAGTCCCAAAACATGTAGCCGCTGTACTCAGATGGCTGTGGTTGGCCTATGGGTGCGACTTGCATCCAATGCCGCCACAGGCGGACACGGACTGGTTCTTTGCCAGTCGCACGATAGTTCTCCAAAGCTAACCTTTGGGCAGTGTGGCTCCACTTCCAGCTGTAGCTGTCGTCGCTCAACCGTTCGCGATACTTCCGGTACCTCTCTTTGAAGTACTTCATCGGAATCGGCAGCTCGTACATGCGAGGATATTTGTGGATCGCCACCGTGCCGTCGGCGTACTCCATCTCGGCGTCGATGTAGACGTCGATGTCGGCCGGGTTGGGGGCGAACATGTCCCACCATTGCCACAGGCCCGTCACCATCATGTACTTGCCAAGCGGCTTTTCCGGGCCGAGCATTTCGCCCTTGAGCATCTCCTCGTTGAAGACAAGGAGCGAATCCTTGGGCCGCATCAAGTTTTCGACGGCGGTGTTCTTGTGGAATTGCTGCTGGGCAGCAAGCGTCGGATGTGGCGTGGTCCACATGAAGACCATCAAGGCGTGGAACCCGACGAACACCTTGATGGCCGGGTGGACGGTTCGCTTCGGCGCGGGGGCGTCCATGGTTAAGAACCAGTATGCGCCACTGGTCCCAACACTTTCTCGTGCAGATTCGAACCAGTCCATTTGGCCCTGCCAGCACCGGTTTTGAGGTCATGCTGGGCACACGGTGGCGCACGACACGTGTGATTTTCTGGTCATCGGTTCTGGCCTGGCCGGGTTGTCTTTTGCCTTGCATGCCGCTCGCATTGGCAAGGTGACGGTGTTGACGAAGGCCCAAGTCGTCGACAGCAACACCAATTGGGCGCAGGGCGGCATCGCCGCCGCAGTCGGCGAGAGCGACGACTGGTCGCTCCACGAAGAAGACACGCTGGTCGCCGGTGCAGGGCTGTGCGACCGAGAAGCCGTCCGGTTCTTGGTCCAGCGAGCACCGCAGGCCATCGAATGGCTCCGTGGACTTGGGGCTCGGTTTGATCTCGACGGATCCAACGCCCTTGACCTTGGACGGGAGGGTGGCCATAGCCGACACCGCATCGTCCACCACGCCGACAAGACCGGATGGGAAGTGGAACGCGCCGTCAGCGAGGCCGTCCGCCAACATGATTCCATCCAAGTGGTAGAGAACGCCTTTGTTACCGAGCTGCACTTACACGATGGCAGATGCGTCGGTGCCAGCGCCCACATTGCCGATCTAGGCATGCGGACGTTCGGTGCGCGAGCGGTCATGCTGGCGACCGGAGGATGCGG
>JAFDWT010000055.1:0-5939 GCA_018268335.1 Armatimonadota bacterium
AGACCGTCGAGACCAGGCACGTGCGGCATGATCTCTTGGACTTTGGATTCGCGGAGGGCCACAGCTTGGGCGAAGCCGTCGCGTACAGCACCGACGATTAGGTCTTCCAGAGCCTCGACGTCATCAGGATCGACGACGGCTTTGTCAATCTTCAGCGTTTGCAACTCCCCCAATCCATTGAAGACCAGCTTCACTTGTCCGCGGTCCACGATGATCGGCTCGGCCGCCAGCTCTTGGTCCAACTGCTGGGCGCGCGCCATCGCGTTTTGCGCTTGCGCCATCATCCCCTGGAATCCCTGGGGCCCGAACTTCTTAGGCAGTTTCATCTTTGTCTTCTCGGCTAGGTGGTTCGTCGAGGAGAGCTTCGTAGCCAGCCTCGGCCAGCCGCTCGCCTTCAAGCGGTGATTCTACCGTCGTGGTGGTCACCTGTGGTGCCGCCGGTGCGACCGTCTTGGCCGAGGCGACAAACTGGAACGTCGCGTCCTTGCCCGATTTCTCCCGCCATGCAGCCGCGATGGCCTTGACGAGGGGGCCCTTCTCGCGCACCCAGTCGGCGTCGCTGATGCGCTCGAAGGCGATGGTCACCTCGCCTTCCACGACACCGGACACTCTGGACTTGGGCAGTCTGGCTTCGGCGGTCTTGGACTTAGAAGAAATGTCCCGGACAATTTCCTGCCACAGCGCCTCCTCGGGTGAACCCGGTGTCGGCATGGTTAGCGGAGTGGTCGGTGGTGGCGGCTTGGGAGTGGAAGCCTCGGGTTGGCGTTGCGTCGGTGCGGGCTCGGCAGGCTGCGGCCTGGGGGCCACCGGCGTCACGGCGGCGCGCTCCACTGTCCGCTGAGGGGTTGTCGCGGCCCCTAGAGACTGGCCGATCCGGACAAGTTCGGCCTCCAGCCACAGGCGGGGCAGCGTGATGTCGCGGACATCCTTGTGGGCCTGGGCGATAGCGGAGCGCAAGTCCAGCAGCTTGTCTGACCCAAACCGGCCGGCGACAGCATTCAATCCTGCCTCTTGGGCACCGTCGTTGCTGGCGCCGATGCTGACATGGTAGGCCGCCCGGGTCAAGTCGCTCAGGCGATAGAGCAGCGACTCGAGGACGACGCGAGGGTCTCGACCCTGTCGGTAGAGCTGCTCCAAGCACTCGACCGTCCGACGGACATCGCCGTCGTTGATAGCTTCCAATAGCGCGTCGGCCTGGTCGTCGGCCACAAGGCCAAGCTGTGTGTAGACGTGCTCCCGAGTGATCAGTCCGTCGGCGGTGAGCATGGCTTGTTCAAGCAGCGTCAAGGCGTCGCGATAGCCGCCGTCGGCCATGCGGGCAATGGCGTGGAGAGCGGCCGGCTCGGCCTCGATCTTCTCCTCCTTGACGACAAACGCCAGTCTGGAGACCAGATCCTGCACGGTTCCTCGGTAGAACTCAAACCTCTGGCACCGCGACTTGATGGTCGGCGGCACCTTGGCCGATTCGGTGGTGGCCAGGATAAAGATGATGTGGTCGGGTGGTTCCTCGATCGTCTTGAGCAGGGCGTCGAACGCCTTGGCAGAGAGGTCGTGCACCTCGTCGATGATGAAGACCTTGTAGCGGCATTCGGTCGGCCTGTACTCGCTGGCTTCGACGATGGACTCTCGGACCTTTTCCACTCCCGACTCGCTGGCGGCGTCGATCTCGATAACGTCCATGCAACTCCCGTTCGTGATGGAGATGCAGATCGGGTCGTCTTCGGCGGGGTTTGCCGATGGTCCGCCAGTGCAGTTGACAGCTTTGGCCAGCAGGCGGGCGGTGGACGTCTTCCCTGTCCCACGGGGTCCTGTGAACAGATAGGCGTGCCCGATCTTCCCTTGCGAGATCGCGTTGCGCAAGGTGCGGACGACATGCTCTTGCCCCACCAGATCGTCGAACGTCTGGCTTCGGTATTTGCGATAGAGGGCCAAATGCGCCAAAAGAAAATCCTTGTAGACGGGAAGCGCCGGGAATGGTGCGTCGCCCAGAGCGTCGGCTTACCGTTGCTGCCTTCCGGCCCTGGCGGGGTTCACCGTGCTGCTGCCGCGCAGTTCCCGGCGGGATGCTTCATCATAGCATCCCGCCGGGGGCGCCTTCCGTCTACTTGGGGTTCATTTGGACGCCAGGTGCGACAGGGCCTCTGCCCATGGCGCCTCCGCCGGGAATCGGCAGTCGCTTCGGCTTCTGCGCTGGCGCGCCGGTGGGCGGGCCAGTCCTCGGTCCCTCGGCGCGCAGGCCAGGCACCTGGATGACGTCGCTCTTGGAAGCGGCACCCAGCGGCTTAAAGTTGACCGTCTGCTTGTCCGGAATCTCTTTGCCGACGGCATACCTGCCTTTGCGGAGGAGCTCGTCCTTGGTGAACTCAAGCTTGGTGTAGACCACACGCTGGCCCGGCCGGGCTTCCTCATTGAGGAAGTTCTGGTCTGTCATACCCTCGCCACTGAAGCCAAATTTGTCCTGGATGTGGGCGGGGGCCGAGCGCGGATTGTAGTAGAACTCGACGACGTAGTCGTTGGACCTGAACGGATACATCGTCCGGTCGCGACTCATGTCGATCCGCTTGGTGAACTGCTGGTTCTTGACAAAGAGCTGGTCCTGCATGAACGTGACTTCTTTGTCGGGATCTAGGTTGACGGCGTTGGAGGCGTCCCAGTCCATTTCGGCGTACTTGGCGCCCTTCATGTCCTTGTCACGCAACACGATGCGGACGCGGGTGCCGACGGGGAGGACGTTCCAGGTGCCTTCGATCTTGAGAACCGCAGCTTCTTCAACCGTTACGCGGGCACTAAAGCCGACGTCGAACGGAGGCTTGGTGTCGTAATCGCCCTGGTCAAAGTGGCCGGCCTTCTGGGCGAAGTAGCCGCGCTGCGACATGCGGACAAGCAGGTTGTCCATGTTGCTTTCGACCGTGTCGCGGTTCTGGCGGTTCTGGAACTCGTCGCTCTTCTTGAACGCGCTTTCGGCGCGAGAAAGGAGATCGTAATAGAGGCCAAGAGCCTTTTCAGGCTGGCCGTCCCGGAGATAGGCCGAAGCCAAAATGTTGCGGCGGGCAGGTTGGATGTCGTCGCGTTTGGCGGCTTGCTCCCACCACTTGACAGCTTGGTCATAGTCGTCGTCGACCTTGTGGTACCACATCCACCCCGTCTCAAAGAAGAGCTCATAGGTGTTGGGGTTCGCGGCCGAACCCTCCTTTCCAAGGGCCAGGGCCGACGGGATGTAGCGGCGGTCAGACCGCGACTCCTCGTCGGTGAAGTTGTAGCCGATGTGCCACATACCAGTCGCATAGACGTCGATCTCGTGCGGGTCCAGCCAGGTGACCAGGCGGATGATCGGCAGGATAGCGTCGTAGTTGCCTTCGTCAAAGAACGAGTCGGCACGGACCCACAAGATGCCGGCGACCAACTCGCGGAAACCAGCCAAGGCGAACAGCAACTGGTCGGCTGACAGACCGCTGGCCTGCTCACCGGCGACCTGCTTCACCGCATAGTTCTTTCGCCAAAAGGGAAAGATCATGGTGCCGTGCAGAACGGCGGCTGCCGCCAGGCAGGCGACCATTCCAGCGACCATCTTTGGACGGTTGACTTGCATGGCTCTTCCTCTCAGACCTCGCGTCGGTCAAAGACCAGGATGCCGCCGATCAAAAAGACCAGGACATAGAACACGGCGTAGGCGACCAACTGCAGATAGTAGGTGGCCTCGTTCGTGATCACAGCGCCTGGGTTAATGACCTGGTTCTGGACGTTGAAGTTGGCGAAGTTCGGGACGATCATGTGGATGATCGTCGCCGAGCCCTTGACGATGGCGGGCAGGTTCTCGTTTTTGCTGAACGTGTCGAACAGCGGGTTGAAGAACGTGCCGACCAGGTAGACGCCGCCGCTCAAGAAGAAGTTGACGATCGGCGAGACGAACGTCGAGAAGAACACCGCGACCGCCGCGAGCAGGCTCATCTGCACAAAGAACATGAGCGGGACGCGGAAGAGGCCACCTAGAGCCTCCATGCCGGAACCTTGGCGCATGATCATAAAGACCAAGCCCATGGTGACGGTCATAAGAGTCATCATCAAGGCGAGTGCGGCAACAGCGCCCAGGAACTTGCCGACCAAGAACTGCCAACGCTGGACCGGCTTGGACAGGATCGTGTAGATCGTGCGCCGCTCGATCTCGTTCGGGATCAAGTAGACGGTCAAGACGATGGCGATGACGGCGCTCGTCAGCTGGATGACACCGAGGGTGAAGCTGGTGAGGACCGTATAGCTCTGGCGGGCGGTGAGCACGCTCAGGCCTGGCGCGACGACCAAGAACAGGACGCCGATCAGCAAAATAACAAGCAGGACGCGGCGGCGAATGGCCTCGCCGACGGTCGTTTTGGCGATAGAAACTATGGCGTTCACGCTTTTTCCTCCGCTTGCGGAGCGTCTTTGTCGGTCATCTTGAACAGGCGTCGGCCCTTAGCGACGTTGTCGCTGGCGACCGATTCAAGGAAGAGGTCTTCGAGCCGTTTGCGTCTAGGCACGACGCTGACCACGGTGCCCTTCTTGGCGAGCACGCCTTCGAGCACAGAGTTCACGTCCCCGTCGTCCGGCATGTCCAGGATCAGGCGGTCGCCGCTGAAGCTGACGACGTAGTCGTCTTTTTTGAGCGCGTCGGCAAAGCCCTGGTCAACGCCGCTCGCGGTGACTTCCAAACGGCCACCGGCCAAAAGCTGGTCGAGGCTGCCCTGCTGGAC
This sequence comes from Armatimonadota bacterium, assembly GCA_018268335.1. GTDB lineage: Bacteria > Armatimonadota > Fimbriimonadia > Fimbriimonadales > Fimbriimonadaceae > JAHBTB01. Next base: position 4,728 of record JAFDWT010000055.1, read on the forward strand.
GACCTCACCTTTGTTAATGATCGCGACCCGGTCGCAGATGCGCTCGACATCGCTGAGCTCGTGGCTGGAGATGAAGACGGTCTTGCCCTCCTCGCGGAATTGGAGGATGAGGTCGCGGACCTCGATGTGGGCGATGGGGTCGAGGCCGCCGGTCGGCTCGTCGAGGAAGATGAGCTCGGGCTCATTGAGCAGGCTTTGGGCCAACCCGACACGCTGCTGCATACCCTTGGAGTACTGGCTGATCGCCCGGTTCTTGTCGTTCGCCAGGTTCACGCGCTCCAAAAGCCGCTCGCACAGCGCGCGGTCCTTGATACCGAAGAGCGACGCGTAGAACTCCATGATCTCAAGGCCGGTCATGTGCTCGTAGTAGTACGGCTTCTCGGGCAGATAGCTCAGCTTACGGTGGGCTTCGATGTCGCCCGCTTCTTTGTCGAGGACAAAGGCTTCGCCGGTGGTCTGGTAGATGATGCCCAGGAGGATTTTGATCGTCGTCGTCTTACCGGCGCCGTTGGGGCCAAGGAATCCGAAAATCTCGCCACGCTCGACCTGAAGGTTCAGATCGTGGACGACATTGATCGACTGCCCACCACGGGACTTGTATGTTTTGAAAAGGTTACGCGTCTCAATAGCAAGGCTCAAGGGTAGCGGGCCTCCAGAAAAAAGTGCTCGCGCATTCTACCACCCGCACCTTGGCCCTGCGGGGCCCAAGGGACAGGCGGCGGCGCGTCCTCGGGTAGTAACGCGGCCCGGTTGGATTTAGTGCCCGGATTGTTGAAACTGCAATCGAAATTCTTTTGGCTGCAGCCTAGTGGGTGATCACCCGGCTGATTTGGCTTCGAAGATGAACTGCTTGACCTTCTCCGGATCTTTGACTCCGGGGCTGGACTCGAGCCCGCTGCTCGCATCCACCGCGTAGGGCGCGACCCGGCGGACGGCTTCTGCCACATTGTCGGGGCCGAGTCCGCCAGCAAGGATGACTTTGATCCCCTTGCTGGCGGCAACAAAGTCGCCCGCTAGCCCCCAGTCAATTCGGTTACCCGTCCCGCCATAGCTGGGCCCGGCGGCGTCGAGGAGGACGACAGACTCCTTCGCCGTCCTTGCCATCAAGGTGTAGAGCGTGTCTTCCGGGGAGACCTGGACTGTGCGTATCCACCGCCCCTTGACGCCGTCGGGCTGGGGGTCGAGGCATTGGACATGGCTGAACGGGGCCAG
>JAFDWT010000055.1:6112-10619 GCA_018268335.1 Armatimonadota bacterium
AGGCTAAACGCCGAGCCGATCAACACCGACCGTGCACCAGCTTGCGACACTCTGGCGACATCGCCTGACGTGCGGAGTGCGCTTTCGCTCACCACGGTCGCGCGGCCAGCGACGAGTGGGGCGATCTCCTCGGTCGCCTCGATGTTCGTCTCGAAGGTCTCCAGGTCGCGGTTGTTGACTCCGAGCAACTTTGCTCCCGATTCCATCGCCGTTTCGGCCTCGGCGAGCGTGTGGGCCTCGACCAGCACATCCATGCCAAGGCTCTCGGCGAGCTCGCGGTACTCGCGCAGTTGAACCTGCGAAAGGCCGTTGACAATGAGAAGCACCGCGTCGGCACCCAAGGCCCGTGCCTCATAGACGTGATAGGCGTCGGTCGTGAAGTCTTTGCGCAGCACAGGCAGACTCGTCGCCTCGCGACACTGGACAAGAAAGTCGGGCGAACCTTGGAAATAGGGGACGTCGGTGAGGACGCTGAGGCAGTCCGCGCCCGCCCGCTCGTAGGCTTGGGCGATGGCCACCGGGTGGAAGTCCGCTCGCAGTGTCCCCTTGACAGGGCTCGCCTTCTTCACCTCGGCGATCAAGCTGACGGAGTGAGCGCTGGTCACCAGAGCCCGCATGAAGCCACGTGTCGGGCCGGCATCTTGTGCGGCAGCGACGACCTCGGCGAGCGGACGTGATGCCTTCAGCGAGTCCAACTCCGACCGTTTGAAGTCAAAGATCTCCTGGAGTATCGTCAAGGTGCCACTTCCCCTTTCTGCGACACCTCGGCAAGGCGCTTTAGCGTGGCGGTGGCACGTCCTGAGGCGACTGCTTCTCGAGCCAACAACACTCCGTCTTTAAGATCTGCGGCTACACCTGCCACCTGGAGCGCGACCGCGACATTGGGAAGCAAAGCTTGGAACCGAGGCGACTCAGGGTCGCTGATCGCTTCGCGAAGGATCGCGGCGTTGGCGGCCAGGTCGGGTCCGGGCTCCAGAGCCGAAAACGGAAGGGGCTCCAGGCCAAAGTCATCCGTGTTCAGACGGACGATGCGTATATGTCCGCCGTCGATCAGGGCGGCGCGGGTCGGGCCGGTCGCCGATACTTCGTCCAGCCCCTCCTCGGCAAAGACCACCATCGCCCGTTCGCAGCCAAGCTTGACCAGCGCTTCGGCCATGGGGACCACAAACCTTTGGTCATAGACGCCAATGAGTTGACGCTTAGCCCCTGCAGGGTTCGACAGTGGGCCAAGCAGGTTGAACACCGTCCGCACCGCCAGAGCTTTGCGCACCGGACCGACGTGGCGCATCGCCGGGTGGTGGCTCTGGGCGAAGAGGAACGCGACACCAGCCTCGCGCAGGCAGGCCAATTGGTGCTCGGGGTCGGAGGATATGTCGACGCCCAAGTGCTCCAAAACATCGGCGCTACCCCATGGGCTAGTGACTCCCCGGTTGCCGTGCTTTGCGACTTTTGCGCCAGCCGCCGCGGCGACGATGGCCGCGCCAGTGCTGAGGTTGAAGGTCGTCTTGCCTCCGCCAGTGCCGCAGGTGTCCAAGAGGCTGGGCTCGTCGTGCCGCATCGGCAGAGCATGACGCCGCATCACCGTCGCAAATGCGGCCAGTTCCGTCCCGGTGACGCCTTTATATTGCAGGGCCACCAATATGCCGCCGACGAGGCCGTCGGGGAGGCCGCCCGCGACAAACTGCTCCATCAGCGCCTCGGCTTGGCCAGCCTCGAGGTCGCGTCGAGCGAGAAGGTGGGCGAGAGCCTCTGTGCCCTGCATCGGCGGGATTGTACTGGACACGGCGTCGGGCGCAGGTAAGATTCTGTTCATGCAGAACGAGTTCATCCCGTTGCTCCTGCTCATGCTGGTGGCGGCGGTGATCTGCACGGCGATGGTGACGCTCAGCTGGGTGCTGGGCCCGAAGAAGAACACGCCTTACAAGGCTTCGCCCTACGAGTGCGGCGTGCAGCCGGCCGGGAACGCCAACGAGCGCTTCCCCATCAAGTTCTACTTGGTCGCCATTCTCTTTGTCATGTTCGACATTGAGGTCGTGTTCCTGTGGAGTTGGCTGACCGTGTTCAACAGCCCGCTGACCGGGTTGGACTTTAAGATCTTCAGCTTCATGGAGGTCCTTGTCTATCTGTCCACGTGGATCGTCGGCTACGCCTATGTCGTCCGCGTCGGTGCTATCGATTGGGACGAGACGACTTCACTGCACCCTGAGAAACTCGGCCAGACCGCGCAGGAGGCGAACTGACCATGCCAGCACCAGTGATCGACGGCCAACGGCTGGAGGCAGTGCGCCTGACCGAGAAGTTTGGCGACAAGGTCGCCATCAAGGACAAACTGGGCGAACTCTACGTCTGCGTGGCCCCTGCTGACCTGGTCGCCGTGTGCATGTATCTCAAGACAGACGCCGAAATGGAGTACACCTATTTCGTCGAGTGCGTCGGTGTGGACTACAGCGCTTGGACGCACGAGCGCGACTTGCCGGGCCGCTTTGAGGTTGTCTACAACCTCTTTTCCACTAAGTACAACTCGCGCCTTTTCGTCAAGACTTCGGTCGACGATGGCGCGTCGCTGCCGACCTTGCAACCAGTGTGGGCTGGAGCTGAGTATCCCGAGCGAGAGATCCAAGACCTCTACGGCGTGATCTTTGAGGGCAACGGCCCGCGGACTGGCGAGCGTTTCCTTTTGCCCGACGATTGGATCGGCTATCCCTTGCGCAAGGAATATCCACTGGGCGGCGAAGACGTGGTCTTCCACACCGGGACGACCGGGCCGGCCATCGAAGACTTGCAGCGTCCCCACGCTGGCGAGAGCTTTGAGGGCAAGACGGGCAGCGAAGACTTCGGCGGTCGCTGAGTTCCTCTTTCGGCAAATATTGCCAGCCTAACCGCGGAATCGGCCAAGGCTGAGTGTGTCCGAAAGTTGGGGAACCATTTGGCCGAATTGACCGTAGTCCCCCTTATCTATCGCTGTCGGGCAGCGGATTTTTGCCATTTTTGGCGTGAGTGTGGGGTCTTTGCCGGTTCTGGAATTGAGAGACGCGCTACCGGTGTCGGTGGACCGTCACGTTGTGACGGACAGGACTCAATCCAATGATCAAAAAAGCCTTCACTCTTATCGAGCTCTTGGTCGTGATCGCCATCATCGCCATCCTCGCAGCTATCCTTTTCCCTGTGTTCGCGCAGGCTAAGACGGCAGCCAAGAAAGCCACAGCCATCAGCAACCTCAAGCAGATGGGCACCGCGTTCAACATCTACACCGCCGACAACGACGACACCTTGCCGATGGCCTGGTCTCGCCGCGCCACCGGTACCCACCGGAACGCCACGGTCCACCCGACGCCCAACGGCTCCATAGCCTCCGGCTGGGACGACCCGCTGATCATGTCGCAAGTCGCCTGCCAGTGGGCCAGTTCGATGTTCCCGTACATGAAGAACTGGGACATCATGGTCGCCAACGGCCAGAACCAGGCCACCATCTCCGGCGAGGTCTTCACCAACGTGGTGAAACCGGTCGCGGTCGGCCTGACCATGAACGGCCTGCTGCACACCTATAGCATGACTTCGGTCAACAACCCGAGCGTCGTCCCGATGATCTGGACGGGCACCGGCAACACGTCGCTGCTCGGTCGCTCGGCCGCCAACCCGGCCATCAACTGCGGTTCGACGACAGGCGACTGCCGGTTCAATCCTGGCGGCCCTGCCTATTCGGGCGCAGCAGAAGGCAACCAGTCGCAGTTCTTCGGCTATGGCAACTTTGCCACGGGCTATAACGTGTGGACCTATGGCAACGACGAGAAGAGCGGAGGCGTCGTCTTCGCCCGCGTCGACAGCTCGGCCAAGTACCAACGCGTCGGCGTCGCCGTCGATCCAAACGTCAACGCTGCCGCCGATAAGGATCCGTACGCCCTGGTGCGCACGACGCCGATCCTCGGTCAGCGGTTCGCCTACTACGGCACAAACGACAACCAGTGCGGCAACATCACCGACGCGAGCACAGGCAGCGGCTACCGCTACGTGTGCTTCTTCCGACCTGACCGGGACAACTAAGGCTGTCTCCTCAGTCGACCTGGGCGGGCCAGTCAACGGCCCGCCCTGACCTGCATCAGGACTCATGAAGAAACTCAAAACTGCAACTCTCGTCGCTCTGGCGGTGTTCGCCACCGTCGCACCACTCACCGGTTGTACGCCTGAAGAGAAGGCCGACACCTCGAAAGTGATGCCCAAGGACAAGGCTCCGGGCAAGCTGGACTCGGACTCGGGTGCCGGCGGCGCTGGCAACACAGCTGCTCCTCCAGCAACTGACCAGGCTCAAACGAAGCCCTAAGCAGCTTATCGACAACCGGACTCAGGGCCCCTCGACCGCAAAGCGCGTCGGGGGGCCCTGGTCGTATCAGCCGGGCAAAACAAGAACGCGAAAAAAAGTCGAGAAAACTTGACGAAAATTGGCAAGTCCGAGTCAGAATAGAACAGTCGCGTTTGGGTCTATTGTCTCAGTCGCGGCGTTCTGCCGACG
>JAFDWT010000055.1:10675-14317 GCA_018268335.1 Armatimonadota bacterium
TTGGCGGCGATCCTGTTCCCTGTTTTCGCCCAGGCTAAGGCCGCTGCGAAGCAGACCCAGAACATCAGCAACCTGAAAAACACCTCGCTGGCCGTCATCATGTACACCGGCGACTACGACGACACCTACCCGCTGGCCCAGCGCTATGAGCCGAGCAACGCGGCGTTCTTCGGCATCGAGCCGTGGGTCGTTTCGGTTCAGCCGTACATCAAGAACTACGGCGTGTTCGTCCACCCGCTCGGCCCGGCCCTCCCGTCCGACCCGGCTCTCGCCGCTTGGCACCAGGGTCTGTACTACGGCATGCTCTCGCGAGCCGCTACCAACGGTGCGACCAACTACCAGGCTGACACGTCGGTCGGTTCGTTCGCTCGCCGCGTCTGCAACAGCAAGACGACCAAGTACGACGGCCTGCTCGGCCAGGGCTGCGATCCCGTCGCTGGCTGCGGCTTCTATGCTGGCACAGCCGGAACCACGGTTCCTTCGCTGTCGACGACCGCCGTCAACAACCCGGCCGACGTGCTGCTGATGGCTGAAGCCGCACAGTGGGACATGTGGGCTGGTATTGGCGTTGCCAACCCGTTCACCTACGGCGTCTACTGGACTCCTGCTAACCTGTACGCCGCCAACGGCTACAGCTACAGCATGGCTGGCCCCGACGCTCGCCGCAACCCCAAGCCGCAGTTCGACCCGGCGGGCATCTCCACTGCGAAGTGCACCCCGGCCGACCTGTGCGACGGCTACCTGAACTTCGGTATCGTCAACGGCACCACGACCTTTGCTGCGACCGACGGTCACGCGAAGGCTTCGGACTACCGTGGCGGCATCATGGCCCAGGCCGACGTCGGAGCCGACCACATCATCAAGGCATTCTGGCCGGCCGGAGGCTATTGAGTTGACTCGAAAGATCGGGGCTGCGCTGGCTCTCGCTATCACCGCTGTCTGCCTGTTTGGCTGTGACAGTGTAAACGCGCCGAGCGGTGGCAACGCCAAGCAGCAGATTGACTCCAGTGCAACGCATAAAGGACCGAGCCTGAAAGACAACAAGCCGGTCATGGAAGCTCAATAAGCCTCGACCTATGCAAAACGTCCTCGGGAACTCACGTGACCGGGGACGTTTTGTTATATCAGGAGACCTCGCCCTGGGCCTGAAACCGAGGGCTATCAAAGAGACCACGCAAGTTTGATCGCCGCGCCATGCGGGAGAACATCACACCATGCAATCAAGCACTCCACAAAACGAACCAACCAGAACCAGCCAGAATTCCGTGACTGGCTTGACGAATATCGGCAAGTGGGCGGTCCTGGCCGCCTTGGCTGCCCTATGCATCGGCCTGGTCGGATGCGAAGGATCCGAGCCACACCCGAAGGGTGACCCGACCAAGCAGATCGACGCCAAAGCGGTTCCTAAGAGCCCGCCACCACAGATGGCGATGAGCGGAGGCCCACCACCAGCCAAAGACGGCGAGAAGAAAGACGAAGCCAAGCCTGGCGACAAGTCCGAGGAGAAGAAAGAAGGCGACGACAAGAAAGAAGGAGCCGACAAAAAGGAAGGCACCGAAAAGGAAGCGGGCGGTAAGTAGCGCCACCCGAACTGGGGCCACGAAATTGCGGGCTAGCTTGGCATTGACCAAGCTAGCCCGCCTGCTTGCCTAAGCCACTCCATGTTCCCCAACCATTAACTGAGTCAATAACGAGACAAAAACCATTGAAACCTGTATAATGGCATGGAGGTTGCGGGACATTGGTCCTGCATCCGAGCCGGTCAACGCAAGTTCGTCCGGTGCTCATTTCCTTGTGGAAGTGCTGAAATCATGAAAAAGGCATTCACCTTAATCGAGCTACTCGTCGTGATCGCCATCATCGCCATCCTGGCGGCGATCCTTTTCCCTGTCTTCGCCCAAGCTAAGGCCGCCGCCAAGGCAACGGCCAGCTTGAGCAACATCAAGCAGATCACCCTCGCTGAAATGATCTACAGCAGCGACGTCGACGACAAGAACGTCCGCGTCGGCAACTGGGACAGCGGCGATCCAGACGCTTGGACCGGCGCAGCTGGTTGGGCCAGCTGGGCCCTCCAGATCGACCCGTACCAAAAGAACGTGCAGATGAACGGCTCCCCGCTTGCGGGCCCGATCGTCCGCGGCAGCGAGATCGCCCGCCGCGTCGGCACGCGCTTGATGACCTACGGCTACAACTACACGTACCTGAGCCCGTCACGCACGCCGAACTGGCCGACGCCGATCGAAACGACCACGGCCACCGAGGTCGCCAGCCCTGGCGACACCCTCATGTTCGTCGAGCGCGCAGCCCGCGAAGAGTACAACGACGCCATCTATTGGTATGGCCCTCGCACCGGCTGGATGATCATGGGAACGGTCGAAACCCCGTTCTGCTACAACGATCCCGACTACTGGTGCACGGACGGTTGGGGTCTGGGCAGCTGGTACAACGGCTACTTGGCCAACAATGAGAAAGCTGGTGCCTTCACGGGTGCCAACGCTCCCCGCGCCAACGGCAATATGATCGCCTCGTTCACCGACGGCCACGCCAAGAAGATGACCCCGGGTGGTCTTGCCGCTGGAACCAACTGGAACAAGAACATCGATGACAGCGCGATCGTCGTTACCGACAAGTCCAAGTACATCTGGGACACCCGCGAATAGTATGAAAAGGATCGGAATCCTCCTACTTGCCGTTTGCCTGGGCATGGTGTTTGCTGGTTGCCAGCAAGAGCCGCCACCAGAGCAGACCAAACCAGACGCCGAAAAGATCAAAGCCTCTCAGGACAAAGCGCCTGTGACTAAGGCGGCGCCGGCCGGTGGCGGCATGCCACCTGCTAGCCCGACTGGCCTTGATCCGACCAAGTAAGGTCGACCGATCTAGCTTCCTGCCCTGGCAAGCCATTGCTGCCGGGGCAGGTTGTTTTCGAGCCTCAGTGGTGAACGTGCTGAGTAAGATGGCACTGTCATGCGGCCCGTCCTCGCCCTGCTACCCATTTGCTTCCTGACCGGATGCTTGGCGATGAAAGATGAAGAAGCCGGTCGCCCTGACCCCAAATTGGCCTCACGACCCGGGCCAGGCTTCGTCCGGTACGTCAACCTCACCGATACGACCCTAGCTGTCAGTGAGAAGGGACGCCGACTTTGGCGACCTATTCAATCTGGCGAGTCGACGCCGATCATGCCGGTCTCAAGCGGCGATCGGACACTGGAGCTGCTTGTCGGCAAAGCCGCCCAAAAACACAAACAGCAAATCGAAGCAGGACAGACGACTAGCTACTTGGTGCACAAAGACGGCACCAGGCAAGAGATCCACGGCGAGGTCCGGCGGCCGACATCGTCATTCAACGTCCAGGTCTTTTATTTGGCTGATGCAGACACATCGCCGATCAAAATAGCCGGTCCAAACCCGGCTGAGATCAGTCCAGCAACAAAGGAAATACTCCTACCAGTCGGCGATTATCAAGTGTCCGGTACTCTTCTCAAAGTCGAGGCCAACCTAGCTTATAGCATCGTGGTGACAAAAGTGGATGGCAAGCCCAAGGTGTTGGTCCTGGTGAACACGCCGACCGAGAAGCCGACTTAGGCTGGCGGGTATCTTTCAGCGTAGGCGCCGCTCCATGAGCCAACACACCTTTATCCCCTC
>JAFDWT010000055.1:14377-15277 GCA_018268335.1 Armatimonadota bacterium
AGCACGCACGGCGTCCTGCGCGTCATCTGCGAGCTGGAAGGCGAGGTCATCGTCCAGTGCAAGTCAGTCATCGGCTATCTGCACACGGGCATGGAGAAAGAGGCCGAATACCAGACCTATCACAAGTGCGTCGTGATGACCGACCGCATGGACTATCTGAACGCGAACGGCAACAACCTGGCCCACGCGCTCGCGGTCGAGAAGCTACTGGGCGTCGAAGTGCCGAAGCGCGGGCAGTATCTGCGCGTCATTCTGGCCGAGCTGAGCCGCATCGCCAGCCACTGCGTCTGGCTGGGCACCCACGGCCTGGACCTCGGGGCCATGACCCCGTTCTTCTACATCATGCAGCAGCGCGAACTGGTCCTGGACCTGTTCGAGATGTTCAGCGGTGTGCGCATGATGCCCTCGTGGATCGTCCCGGGCGGCCTGCGCGGCGACATGCCGGAAGGATTCGAGGTCAAGCTGCGGAGGTTCCTCGACGGGTTCCTGTCTGAACTCCAAGTCGTCGAAGACCTCTTGGTGGAAAACCCGATTTGGAAAGAGCGCACCCAAGGCGTGGGTGTCCTGACTGCCGCCCAGACCTTGGAGCTTGGCTGTAGCGGGCCGATCGCCCGCGGCAGCGGCGTGCCGCTCGACCTGCGCAAGGCGACCCCCTACAGCAGCTATGAGGACTTCGACTTCCAGATCCCGCTCGGCGAGGTCGGCGACGTGTATGACCGGTTCCTGGTCCGCATCGCCGAGATGAAGGAGAGCCACAAAATCATCACCCAAGCCATCGACGGATTGCCTGCGGGGCCGTGGAGCTCTCTGGACCGCAAGATCGTCCCGCCGCCGCGGGCCGAGTTGGACAACTCGATGGAGTCGGTCATCCACCACTTCAAGCTTTACACCGAGGGTTTC
>JAFDWT010000055.1:15361-47726 GCA_018268335.1 Armatimonadota bacterium
TCATTCATGAACTTGAAGGCGCTGGAAGTCTTGGCTGTGGGCCGGCTCATTGCCGACGTCATCGCCATCATCGGCTCCATCGACATCGTCCTCGGCGAAATCGACCGGTAACAGACGATGGTCAGCGTCCGGCAAGCGGTCTTGGACGACGCGCCGGCTTTGGCCGACGCCTTCGTCCAGAGCGTCAGCGAGTCGTACTCGCCGATCATCGCGCCGGAAGACATGCACCTATTCAGCTACGAATCTGCCCTTGAGTCGATCGTTGGAAGGATCAGCGCAGGCGAGTGCGTTTTGGCTGGTGAGTGGGACGGCCGAGTCGTCGCCTACGGTCGATGGTGCGTCATGCCCGAGGAGCCCTGGCCCTATCCCGCGATGGTCTATTCCCTCTTTGTGACTCCTGCTCATCAAAGCAGAGGCGTCGGCAAGATGTTGATCCTCCGCTGTGCCGAGCTATCTGTCGAGAACGGCCACAAGGGGATGATGATCGGTAGCCTTCGGGACAACACACGCGCCTTGGGTATGTACGAAGGTCTGGGGGCCAAGCGAGTGAACGAAGACCCGTTCCAGATCGGCGACAGGTCTTACGCGCACGTTTTGCTTGCTTGGGACGACTTACCCTCCCTGATCATGCGCCTGGCGTGAACCCCCATCGGTCAGTACGAGCGGTCGCCCAGTATAGGTAGTCCGTGTCTTCGGTCTCGCCGCCCAATTGGCCGACAAGCATCACGACTTGGCCCCGATGGTAGTTGCCGTGGCCGACCAGCTGCTTCAGTTGGCCCTCGATGTTCCAGCGATACGAGCGACCATCGGCGATCGGAAATGTGAAGTCTTGCTCGGCTTGCGTGTCTTGAAGGTCAGCAAGATAGGCACGCCACTTCTCGTTGGACGACTCGTAGCGACCGACCAAGGTCGACTCTTCGACATCGTCCTCCCACCACGGAACTTGTCCAAGGCCGTCCCCGGCCATACGGTCAAGCCAATTGAGCCGGCATGCCGCGATGTGGGCGGCAAGGGTCAGGATCTGCCGATACCTCGGATCGTCTCTTGCCTCGATCGAAACCGAGGCGATCATCTGGAGCATCGCCGCAGAGCTCGCTACCTCGTGTTCGAAGAGGTCGCGATAGACGTCGCATCGCCTTGACATGAATACATTTTACCAGACAAATGTCTTGTCTCTTGCGCACATGACGCTCATTGCGTATACTGAAAGAGCGCGACAGGGCGCAACCAGGCCTCCGGGAAGGGTCGAACCCACCTGAAACGAATAGGAACGCAACAAACACCGACTTGTGTCCGGACGTGAGGCCGCGGACCGCAAGCAAGACGGTCATATGGAACGAACACTCCCTGAAAACGCCAACCTGGAGCACCTGAAAGCCCAGGCCAAAGATCTCCTTTCCGATCTACGAAAGGACACCCCCAACTACCCGCTTCATGGCGCGCAGCTGCAGCTTGCCCGTGAATACGGCTTTGCCAGCTGGCCTAAGCTGGTGGCCCACGTTGAGGCACTGGAGGCGACGAAGCTCGACCGGGCCGGCCAGATCGACTTGGTCGAAAGGAGCATCCACGACGGCAAACCGGCCGACGCCCTGCGCGCCCTGGTGGCTCGCGACCCCCTTATCCGACGGGCTAGCGTCGCCGCGGCGATGGCGACGCTTGATCTGGATTACGACCTTGACCCTGTCCAGGTCAATGTGCCGACTGGTGGGTTCAACGCGACTCCCCTCGTCTATGTCTGCTTTTCTGCCTTTGCCAGGGAGCAGCCTGAGGTCTACGCCGCGATGGTGCGCCGACAGTTGGATATGGGCGCCGACCCAAACGCCTCGTTCAATATGGACGAGTACCCGGACAACCCATTCTCCTGCCTTTACGGCGCGTCGGGATGGGCTCGAAACGCGGCGGCGACCCAGATGCTCCTAGAGGCCGGCGCCGACCCCGACGACGGCGAGTCGCTGTATCACTCCACCGAGACGCTGGACAATTCCTGCCTGAAGCTGCTCCTCGAGGCGAAGCCCAAGAAAGACCACCACTACGCCTTGCTGCGAAAGCTGGACTTTGAGGACATGGACGGCCTGAACCTCATGCTCAGCCACGGGTGCGACCCCAACAGGTTCAACGCCCTGGCCCACGCCATCCGTCGGGGCCGGTCGGCGGCGATCATCCGGCGGCTCGTCGAGGCTGGTGCCGATGTCGACAAGCCCAACGACGAAGGACTGAGCGTCCAGCAAATGGTCTACGAAAGAGGCCTTGACCTACCCGAACTGCTCGAAGGGTTCGTCCCCGACAGAGCCGACCAGCTTCTGCGCGCCTGCTGGGCAGGCGACGCCGCTGAAGCGGCCAAGCACAGAATGGACACAAGCACACTGCCGAGGCTGAGGAGACGGGCGTTCACCGACGCCATGTGGGAGGGCCGGGCCGAGACGGTCGACGCCTTCGTCGCGGGCGGCTTCACCTGGGAGGATCGGGACGACAGCAAAGGAACGCCTCTGCACGTCGCTTGCTTTCAGGGCTCCTTGCCGTGCGTGCAGGCTCTGTTAGAGCACAACCCTCCGCTCAACGACCACCTGGACATGTATGACGCGATCCCGTTGCAGTGGGCATGCCATGCCTCGCAGTTCCACGATGGCCACACCGACCGCGACTATCCTGGCATTGTCAGGACCATGGCCGCAGCCGGCTCGCCGCCGCCCTACCGCCTGATGGGAAGTGATGCCGTCCAACGGGCGCTTCAGGAGTTCTGGCCCGAATTGCCAGCTGGAACCAGTTAGAAGCTGATGAAGAAACTTAGTTCCTGATCATCCAGTATGGAAATTTGAGTGCCGACTTCCACCGGATTCAAAGGAAAAACCGTGTCTAGCGCTGACTTTGGCTGGGCCAAAGTCAGCTTGGACCGCTACGAGCCCGGCAGCCTTGCGCCCCATCTCCACGAAACCGACGGGCTGTTCGTCCTTCTCGGCGGTGACCATATCGACGACAACGGTCGGTCGACTCACACCCAAAGACCCTCCAGCGTCGTCGTGCACCCCGTTGGATTGCGACACGGTACCGAGGTCGGGCCTGCGGGAATGGTCGGCATCAACGTCTTCTTTCGTGATGAAGCACCCTGCCCCACGTGCCGCGCGTACAGTGTCCATTCCAACCGGTTGGTGCGCGACTCCGCACTGCGGCTCGCTGGCCAGATGATCCGACAACCTTGTGCCGCTGAGGCTGCGACCCACGAACTTCTTAGTTCCTTCTCTGACTCTTGCTCAGGCAAGACGCCACGCTGGTTCCGCAGGGCGTTGGCGTTCCTTGAGGAAGACCAAATTGCCAATGTCAGCCTGACGGGCCTCGCCCGTGAGATCGGCGTCCACCCGGTTTCGCTATGTCGTGAGTTCCGGCGGCAAACGGGCACGACATTCAGCGACCACGTGTCCGGATTGCGCGCAGCAAGGCTGTGCTCGGCAGTCCTGCAGTCGCGACCGATCGGCGAATCAAGCGTGGCGTCCGGCTACGCCGACCACGCCCACGGCACACGGTCGTTCCGACGGTACACAGGTCTGTCGCCCGCGGCCTTCGCCACAGCCTGTATCGGCTAAAACGGTTCAAGACATGCCCCGTCGGCCAGCACCACAATGGGGGCATGAACGGTCGCCTCTGTAGCCTTGCTTTTGTCGGCACCCTTTTGACATCCGCTTGCCTGTCGTTGCCTGTGGCTAGACAAGGCGACCCCGAGGCCTTGGCAAAGGCCCGCCGAGCTGTACAAGAAAACCCCTATGCCAGCGGAGACGTCTACGCAAATTTTGGCTATCAGCTGATGCAGAAGGAAGACTGGGCGGGCGCGATACCGGTTTATCAAGAGGCGGCCAAAAGAGGTGGGTCGTCTCCAAAATTCAAGGCGGTCTGCACCTACAACTTGGCCTGCGCCTATGCTCGATCGGGGCAAAAAGACAAGGCCATGGCGACGCTGAAAGAAGCCCTGCGGTTCGGCTACCGGGCCCTGGGTGACCTTCGGACAGACGACGACCTCGTGTCCCTGCGAGGCGAGCCTGAGTGGGAGGAGCTCGCGGCCACCAAAGACGTCAGCAAGATGAGCCGCGACGAAGCCTGGCGGTACAATATCTGGCTTCTCGACCGGGAGATCCGCCGGTTGCACTATTCACCCTACACCAAGCGGACTCCAGCTGAAACGGACAACGAGACGAAGGCACTGCTCGACGGTGTCCCCCGCATGGACGACGACCAGATCGGCGTCGCGATCCTCAAATACATGGCCGGTTTTGGCGACGGGCACACCAACGCCCGCACCCCGTCGTTGACATCCACCGTCCTGCCCGTCAATTTTTATTGGTACGAAGAGGGCATCGCCGTGCGGGCCGCCGACTCCGCCCACAAGCATCTGCTGGGTCAAAGGCTGATGTCGGTCAATGGCAAACCAGTGGTCGACGTGGCGGCAATGATGGCCCCGTACATATCCCGCGACAACGACATGTGGATCAAGTTGTTCGTGCCGTTCTACTTGTGGCACCCGCACATCCTGCACGGCATGGGGCTGTCCGCTTCGGCCGATTCAGTCCGGATGACCTTCCGTGACGCAGCGGGAAAGGACACGACCGTCGACCTCAAGGGAACAACCAGGGACCAGGTCGGCCACCTCTTGGCGAACAACCTGCCCGCGAGCTTTGTCAACATTAGCAGCCTGTCCTCAGGGCCGGCACCGCTCTCGGCTACCCATGATGGCCAGCGGTTCTGGTTTGAATACCTTCCGGACAAGAAGCTGCTCTATTGCCAGATCAACGCCATCCTGAACGACCAGAAAGAAACGCTCGCCCAATTTGCTGCCCGGCTCTATGCCGAGTTCGACAGCCAGCACGCCGAGGGTCTGGTCTTTGACGTCCGCAACAACGGCGGCGGGAACAACACGCTGCTGCTGCCGTTGATCCAAGGCATGATCGCCAGGCCGGCCCTGACCAAGCGAGGCCATCTCTTTTTCATCACCGGAAGGCTGACGTTTTCTGCTTGCCAGAACTTCCTGAGCCGTAGCGAGCGGCAACTGCCGATCACGGTCGTCGGCGAGCCCAGCGGGTCCAAGCCCAACTTCATTGGCGAGTCCGTGCCAGTGGTCTTGCCCTACAAAGGTGTGACGGCTTCGGTCTCGGACCTCTTTTGGGAAGACGGACAGAGCTGGGACACCCGGCAGTGGATCACGCCCCACCTGGTCGCCCCGCCGACTCTGGCGGCGGCAATGGCCAACCGGGATCCGGCCATGGAGGCCCTATTGGCCTACTGGAAGACGGTGCAGGCAGGAGGCTAAGTAGCTCAGACGACGGAGCGCTTGCCCTGGCGGAGGCCGCGCAGGCGCTTCTTGAGCTTCTTGACCGTGCTGTTCTGGCGGATGCGGCGGGTCGGCGAGGTCTTCTTCATGGAAGCGGAGGATACCGGGTCCGGGGCAACTTGACTGGTGGCGGGCCGTAGGTCAAGCATGTGGGCACTTGTTGAGTTGGTTTTGAGCCTGTTTGGCGACCTGTTCACATCGCAGAGGTTTCCCTATTGGCGCGACCAGGACTATCGTAGGCGCCGCTAGGACTTCGGCACAGTCTGCGCCTCGCTACCGTTAT
The DNA here is from genome assembly GCA_018268335.1 of Armatimonadota bacterium. Taxonomy (GTDB): domain Bacteria; phylum Armatimonadota; class Fimbriimonadia; order Fimbriimonadales; family Fimbriimonadaceae; genus JAHBTB01. The sequence continues at coordinate 20,959 of JAFDWT010000055.1, forward strand.
TAACGGTAGCGACCCTATGAAACGGATCCTCCTTTTCGTCGGAACCAACTTGCTCGTCATGACGACCATCACCGCGGTGGTCTATTTGACCGGCCTCCATCGGTACACTACAGCTTATGGCCTCAACCTGCCGACCCTGGCGGTGTTCTCGCTGGTCGTCGGCTTTGGCGGCTCGTTCATTTCTCTGTTCATCAGCAAGTGGATGGCCAAGATGGCCATGGGCGTCCAAGTGATCGACCCGGCCCGACCCGGCAGCCCCGACGCGGCCTGGCTCGTGCAGACCGTCCACGACGCCGCCCGCAAAGCGGGGCTGGAGAAGATGCCCGAAGTCGGCGTCTTCGAGTCGCCCGAAATGAACGCCTTTGCGACCGGCCCGAGCCGGAACAACTCGTTGGTGGCGGTCTCGACCGGCATCTTTCAACACATGGACCGCGGCGCGGCCTCGGCCGTCATCGGCCACGAGGTGGCGCACATCGCCAACGGCGACATGGTGACGATGACCCTGTTGCAAGGCATCATCAACACGTTCGTCGTGTTCCTCGCCCGGGTGCTGGCTAGTTTGGTCGGTGCTGGCGACCGCGACCGGAGCGGGCTGGTCTACTTCCTGACTGTCATGGTCTTCCAGACCGTGCTCACTCTTCTCGGCAGCATGGTGGTGATGGCGTTCAGCCGGTGGCGCGAGTTTCGCGCCGACGCGGGCGGAGCCCAGCTCGAAGGCCGGGACAACATGATCCGCGCCTTGCAGACACTGAAACAGAATCAAGCTCTGCCCTATCGGCGGGCCGAGTCGCTGGCGACCATGCAGATCTATGGCCGGGGTGGCTTGATGAAGCTGTTCATGTCCCACCCTCCACTCGACGAGCGGATCGCCGCACTTCAAGCCTCCAGGTGACCCACACTTCCGTCCCGGCTCGCGCAACTGCCGAGCCGGGACGTTCGTTTTTGAAGCATGTGGTGGTTTGGCGGTCTGTGGGAGGCGGTCGTCGGGTTCTTTGTCGACCTCTTCGTCTCCCCTTGGTCAGGGCCGTCCGGTTCAACTGACGACCGGGACAACACTTCACGACGCAAGCGGCGCTAGGTAAGATCACGTCAGTTCCATGAGCGATCTGATCCAGTTGGGCGCCCGCAACGAGCGGCCCCGCGCGCCGCGCGCCGACGAGCTTGAATTGAAGTTCAGCCCGACTGCGGTCGAGCAACTGGACGCCCTGCGCACCCACTACGCCGAGGACAAGGCGTGCATCCTGCCGGGCCTCTGGATCGCCCAGCGCGAATATGGCGGCTACCTCGAACCGGCGGCCATTGCCGAGGTCGCCCACCGGTTGGGGCGCAGCTATGCGGAAGTCGAGGGCGTGGCGACGTTCTACTCGATGTACAACACTGCCCACACGGTGGGCAAGCACATGATCGAAGTGTGCACCTGCCTCTCCTGCCACGTCTGCGGCGCGTACCGGATCGGCGACTACCTGAAGCAGAAGCTCGGCGTGGACTTTGGCGAGACCACGGCTGACGGCGTTTTTACACTGCATGAAGTCGAGTGCCTCAACGCCTGCGACCGGGCACCGGTGCTGCAGGTGGGCGATCAGTACCATGGTCCGGTCGACACAGCTTATGTCGACAAGCTGATCGAAGAGCTTCGCGGTTCCGGATCCAGCACAGTGGTCAAATTGGCTGATGAAATCGTCAAAGTCCACCTGAAAGACGGTCAGGCATAGGTCTCAAAAGCTTCCTTTTCCGCCACCAAAACGCCTCGGCCACACGTGGGCTTCTTATGTCTAAATATTCCCCTTCTTCACGGAACAATTCGAGGCATTGACCTCGTATTTGAGTCTGTGACCACCACTTTGGCGTGTCATTCGTCCGGGAACACGGACGTATGTGGAGTTTCTTTTTCTTGAATGCAGAGACCCGGCCGGTCGTCACATCCGCAATCTCATTAAAAAGGACTCCTGCAATGAATCGAAGAGCTTTTACTCTCATTGAACTTCTTGTGGTCATCGCGATCATCGCCATTTTGGCGGCGATCCTCTTCCCCGTCTTTGCCCAAGCCAAGGAGGCAGCCAAGAAGACGCAGTCGCTGAGCAACGTGAAGCAGACTGCCCTGTCGATCCTGATCTACACAGGCGACCACGACGACAACTTCCCCGACGCCTATGGCCACGACACCGACGGCACGACGTTGTACTACGTCTACAACGGCTACCCGGCTGGCTGGGACGACGCCGCTTACGAGCAGCGCGACTCCACGGCCTGGGGCAACTCGATCCAGCCGTACATGAAGAACTCCCAATTGTTGGAAATACCCGGCTTCCCGACGACTCAGGTCCCAGACTTTAGCCCGGCGTCCTATGCCAATCCGCGTAAGCAACCGCAAAAGACGGCCTTGACCATGAACGGGCTGCTGAGCATCTACAACGCTGGAGCGGTCGCCCAGCCCTCACGCAACGTGCTGTTGTGGTACGGCTTCGGCAAAGAGAACGACCTCGGCGCCGTCAACATGAACCCGGCGCTGATCTGCGACGCCACCGGCCCCGAAGTCTGCCGGTTCAACCCGAGCGGCATGCCGCAAGGTAGCCAATCAGGAACGCGCGGCGACGTGATGTGGAGCCCGGTCAATGATGGGAACGACAGCGTCTGGCATTTCGGCCACGGCATGAACATGGCCAGGTCCGATTCGTCGGCCAAGTACTATCAGCTGGGCGGCGTGGGAACAAAATCCAGCTATGACGACCCGTTCGGGAGCTACGGGCGACAGGGCGAATACTGGCTGACCACGCAGCGATGCTTTGCTGGCTCGTCGACGGTGCGCTATTCCAGCTTCTTCCGACCAGACACGGAGTTCAACTACACGTTCGGTTCGCAGGGGCAGTGCTTCCAGTGAGGAAGCCGACTGCGGCCCTGCTGGTCACTCTGCTCGGCATAGTCTTGGTCGGCTGCGGCGAATCGGCAGCAACTCCGCCCCAAAAACAAGCGGGTGCTCCAACGGGCAAGTCGGCGGCACCAGGCGCCGGCGGCGACGAAAAGCGCTGATCGACCTTGTCACCGGCGCATCGGGGGAGGAGTCCTTAGGCTCCTCCCCCGAATTCGTGTCACTTGCATGAAACGTCCCATGCAAGCACTTGCAACAATCCCCCTTCGGCATGATTGTGATATTTGCTTCACATTTGACATAAATAACGGTCTCGGAATTCTTCTTCTTCATGTACTAGGCTGTTAGTCCCCATCTGTCTGGTTCCATCAATTCAAGAAACTATTAACGGTGGAACACGGAACCAAACTACGGTGTCTGTTTGGGTGCGCTCCTTGATCTCTAGATCCATAGTTAGGCGTCAAGTTTCAAGGGTCGCCCATACATAGGACTCATTGCCATGAAAAACAATCGTGCGTTCACGTTGATCGAGCTTCTTGTCGTCATCGCGATCATAGCCATCCTCGCCGCTATCCTCTTCCCGGTCTTCGCTCAGGCGAAGCAAGCCGCCAAGGGAACCGCCGCGCTCAGCAATGCCAAGCAGGATTCGCTGGCCATTCTGATGTACGCCGGCGACTATGACGACAACACCCCGGTCGAGACCCTGTGGAACACTGGTGGCGACCAGCTGTGCTACGGCTCGGGCCTCTGCTTCTCCATGTGGACTTGGCAGGTGCAGCCGTACATCAAGACCACCGAGCTGTACCAGGATCCGCTGGCTCCTGCCTACTCGGGCAACTCGGCCAACGCCTTCAAGGCCTACCGCGTCCGATGGGGATACAACTACACGTTCTTGAGCCCGGACTTCGGCTCCAGTGGACCTGGCGACCAAAAGCCGATCGCCTTCACCTCCGTCGCCAACCCGTCCGACACGGTCATGCTTGGTGCCAAATGGGCTAACCAAGAGAACACCAGCGGCTTTGACTGGGGCACCGGCTTCCCTGGTGGCATGCTCGCCGAAGGCGGCATTGACGCCCCCGACTGCTACCACATCCCGCAGTGGTGCTTGGCAGGCTGGGGATCTGGCGGCTTCTTTGAGAGCACTCTGAAGCTGCCGCTTGCTGCTGGTGCCAAGACGGGTGGTAACAGCTCGCGCAGCTCGAACCAGCACATCATCGCCTGGGTCGACGGCCACGTGAAGAAGATTGCCAGCGGAGCACTCGCCGCCGGTACCGACTGGACTCCGACGGCTCCTGAGGGCGTCACGATGACTGACTCCACCAAGTACCTGTGGGACATCCAGTGATGACAAAGAAAACCATCCTGGCCATGGCAGCCCTGGCCGTCTTTGTCATGGCAGGCTGTGCCGAACAAGCACCTGCACCAGCGCCGGCCGCTCCAAAGGAAGCGACCAAGGAAGTCCAGAGCGGTCAGAAAAACGCCCAGGGCCTGAGCCCCGACGCCCTCACGGTGCCTGGTGATGGCAAAGGGAATTTCGGCTCGAAATCCGGCGGCAACTAGCGGTTCGGTAGAACCAATTGACGGACGGTTTGGCATCAGCCAAACCGTCCGTTCTACTGTGGACCACTACTATGTACAATGTCTAGTCAAAATACAAGACCATTTTGGGCACGCCAATCTGTATGCATTTTGTTGCTGACTTAGCTAATTTGATGGCTCTGAGAACCGCTCATCTCATAGGCATGAGGCTATCGCCTCAAATGCAGTGGTTCCAGAATTGCAGGCAACTTCAAGATCGCAGACATGGTCGCACAATGTTGTCTCTGGTGACGAAATTGACGCAGCATGTTTTGCAAGAAACAGCGGGCATAGTTGGTCGAATCGCCGCCAGTAGGACTAATCGCCATGAAACATTCACGTGCCTTCACGTTGATCGAGCTGCTCGTCGTGATCGCGATCATCGCCATCCTTGCAGCGATCCTGTTCCCTGTCTTTGCGCAAGCTAAAGAAGCCGCAAAGAAGACGCAGACGCTGAGCAACATCAAGCAGTACGCCGTCGGACTGAACATTTATCTGGCCGACAGCGACGACACGCTGCCGAACTCGATGTCCCGCCGCGCTTCTGGTTCCTATCGCTATGCGACTTTCCACCCGTTCCCGGCTGGCTGGTTTGACGACGGCGGCGGCTGGAGCGGTGCGGCTACGATCGACCAGACCAACTCGGTGTGGACGAACGCGGTGTATCCATACATCAAGAGCGCCCAGATCACTGAGGTCGCCGGTGCCACGAGCGCCCAAGCCGTCGCCAGCGACTTCTCGCTGCCGCGGCTGAAGCAGCCCTACAAAATGGGCTTCTCGTTCAACGGCCTGCTCAACGCCTTCAGCGCCACTTCGGTCAACAGCCCGTCGACCGTTCCCCTGCTGTGGAGCGGATTTGGCAAGCTGAACTTCGAGGGTCGCCTGCTGACGAGCCCGAACCTGGCCTGCACGCAGACCGGCGGCGACTGCAAGTTCAACCCGGACGCGTACCCGCAATCCGGTGTCTCCGGCGGCTATGGTGACGTGTGGTTCTGGGGTACTGCTGGCTTCAGCAGCCCGGCCAACTTCGCTCCGGCAGCCTCGATCTCGGGCAGCAACACCGTGATCGTCGCCCGCGTCGACTCGTCGACGAAAGCTGTCCATATCCCCAGCCCTGGCACCGCCAAGAGCATGGACGTGAACGGCATCTTCACGACGATCGCCCCAGCTGGCAACCCGACGGACATGAAGGCTTGCCGCATCAGCCCGACAGGCGTGTACTACGTCGGCTTCTTCCGCCCGGACTACGACGGCAGCGGTCGGTCCTTCTATCCCGGCGGATGCGATGAGCCGTAAGGTCGGATCATTGGTCCTCGTCCTGCTCGCCCTGATCCTTGTGGTCGGGTGCGAGCAGACTCCGCAGGGCACCTACATGAAGCCGCCGAAAGAAGGCGCGACAACGAAGTCCGGCGGACCCGCACAGGGCACGACCGAACCCTAAGACGAGAGCCGCTGCGCAGAGCTATCTGCGCAGCGGCCTCCCTTTGCACCGCCGACCACCGTGTGTTGTTCACGCCAGACTGCACTGTTCCTGAACATCTTGGAACTCGACCACATGTCTAATCTGTGGACGTACTGGTCTCTCCCATCAAGCCGAAACCGGCCACTACCGCCAGGTAGGGCACAAGGCTTAGATTGTATTTCTGTTTCGTAATTTACGATTACGAAATCTGATCGCGTTCGATACTACTGTTGCCCGCCGTCGAGTCTGCTGCCGCCGCCGATTGAGTCCCGGTAGTGCGTGGTGGAGTGGCGCGGGCGACATAACGCCATGAAATACAGAAGTGCATTCACATTGATCGAGTTGCTGGTGGTGATCGCGATCATCGCCATCCTCGCGGCGATCCTCTTCCCTGTCTTCGCACAGGCGAAAGAGGCCGCCAAGAAGACTCAGACCTTGAGCAACATCAAGCAATACGGCACCGCGATCAACATCTATCTCACCGACAACGACGACGTGATGCCGCAGTCCATGTCGCAGCGCGCCAGCGGTACCTGGCGGTGGGCCACGTTCCACCCGTTCCCGAGCGGCTGGTTTGACGACGGCAGCGGAGGATGGGTCAGCCCAGAACTGCAGAACCAGGTCGCAGCCGTCTGGACAAACGCCGTCTATCCCTACGTCAAGAACGCCCAAATCACGGAGGTCGCCGGCGCGACAAACGCCCAGGCGGTCTCCGGCGACTTCGCTCTACCACGCTTGAAGGCTCCCTACAAGATGGGCTTTTCGATGAACGGCCTGCTGCACACGTTCTCCGCGACGTCGGTGAACAGCCCGTCGATAGTCCCGCTGCTATGGTCCGGTTTTGGCAAGTTGAACTTTGAGGGTCGGCTGCTGACCAGCCCTAACCTGAAGTGTAACGGCACCGCGTTCACTGAGTGCAAGTTCAACCCAGACCAGCCGCCCCAGCCTGGAGCAGCTGGTGATGGTTTTGCGTCAGCATGGTTCTGGGGGACGGCTGGCTTCAGCAGCCCGGCCAACTTCTCGCCGCCTGCCTCAATTGCTGGAAACAACACGGTGATCGTCGCCCACGTGGACACATCGACCAAGGCCGTGCATATCCCCAGCCCGGGAACGGACAAAAGTATGGATGTCAACGGGATCTTCACCCAGATTGACAACACAGGAGCGCCGACCGACATGAAGGCCTGCCGGATCAGTCCCACTGGCACGTTCTATCACGGCTTCTTCCGGCCGGACTACGACGGCAGCGGGCGCTCGTTCTATCCTGGCGGCTGCGATGAGCCGTAAGGTCTTGCTCATGTGCGCCGCGCTGGTCGCCTTGGCCATTTTGGCTGGGTGCGAACAGACCCCACCTGGCCGATACAATCCGCCGCCAAAGCCGGGTGAACCGGCCAAGCAAGGCGGACCTGCCCAAGGAAGCATCGAGCCTTGAAGCATACGAGGCCGACCCAGTCCGGGTCGGCCTCGTGACTGTTGGACACTTCACCTGCAGGAGAAAGTAGAATCACAGGCACACGAGATGGCCGAGCGCAAACTTCTCCTCGAACACGCCCACGACCCCGCCTATGCGACGCTAGACGGCTACCTGGCCAAGGGCGGCTACGCCGGGCTGAAGAAGGCTCTGGCCGGCGAGCGTCAGGCGGTGATCGACGAGATCAAGGCGAGCGGCCTGCGCGGCCGCGGCGGCGCCGGCTTCCCCACTTGGATCAAGTGGAACGGCATCACCAAGGACAAGAAGGGCCCCCATTATCTGATTTGCAACGCCGACGAGGGCGAACCGGGGACATTCAAGGACAAGCAACTGCTGGAGCAGACCCCGTTCTTGCTCGTCGAGGGCATGACCATCGCGGCTTGGGCCACCCAGTCGGACAGGGGCTATGTCTACATCCGCGGCGAGTTCGTCGACGCGGCCCGCGCCTTGCGCAAGGCGATCGACCAAGCCTACGCGGCTGGCTACCTGGGCAAGAACATCCAGGGCTCGGGCATGGACTTTGACCTCTACATCCACCTCGGAGCAGGCAGTTACGAGTGCGGTGAAGAGAGCGCCCTGATGAGCAGCCTGATGGGCGAGCGCGGGATGCCACGCCTCAAATTCCCCCATGTCCCGCTTCCCACCGTGGCGGGCCTCTGGGAGAAGCCGACGATCATCAACAACGTCGAGACATACTCCTGCGCCCCGTTCATCCTCGCCAACGGCGGCGAAGAGTACGCCAAGCTCGGTGCCTCGACCAAGAACTCGCGCGGCACCAAGCTGTTTTCGGTCAGCGGCCACGTCAACAAGCCGGGCAACTACGAGATCGAGTTCGGCACGACTCTGATGGAACTTCTCGACATGGCCGGCGGCATGAAGGGTGGAGCCCTCAAGGCCTGTGTGCCCGGTGGCTCGTCGGTGCCGATCATCAACGCCGAGGACTGCGGCCGCGCCGTATTGGCCTACGAGGAAATGTCAGAGGTCAAGTCGATGGTCGGTTCGGGCGGGTGTATGTTCCTGAACGAGCACACCTGCATTGTCAGCTTCATCTGGCGCACGTCGCTTTTCTATGCCAATGAGAGCTGCGGTAAGTGCACGCCGTGCCGCGAGGGCACCAAGTGGATGGAGCAGATTCTGCGGCGGATCGTCATGGGCAACGGCCAGCCGGGTGACGTCGAAACGCTCAAGGAGATCTGCTCCCAGATCGACGGCCGCTCGTTCTGCGGACTGGGCGACGCGGCGGCTTGGCCGGTCGCGGCGGCCCTGCGCGTGTTCCCCGAGGAGTTCGAGTTCTACATCAAGCATGGACGGTCGATGGTCACATCGGGCGAGTCCGTGGCCATGGCCCCTGCCTGGCAACAGGCCGTCTTGGCCTGATTCATTCTTGGTCTTAAAGGACGTGTATGTCCTATAAGACCAACATGCCCATAGTTTGACCGACCGGTCAGTCAAACTATTGACCATGCGGTCAAACACGGCGACACGGACTCTCGACCCGGCGGCGACTAGGGCGGCGATTGTCGAGACAGCGACCCGGCTCTTTGCCGAAAAGGGCTTCTCGGCGACCAGCACGGCCGAGATCGCCGAAGGCGCGGGGGTCACCAAGAGCCTCGTGCTCTATCACTTCTCGACAAAGGAAGCACTGTGGCGCGAGGTGATCAACACTAAGACCTGCCCGATCCGGGAGCTGGCCAGCCGCTTTCTCAGCGACGAAGAAGGGCTTTCGGCCAGCGACTTCATCAAGGCAAAGTTCGACACGCTGCGGAGCGACCCAGACTTGCCACGCTTCGTTGCGTGGATGTCTCTCGAGCCTTCGCTGACCACACCGGACATGCGCGAACGAGCCGCCAGCGTCCGCGAGAAGATGGCCTCCAATCCCACCAAACACGGATTTCCCGAAGGAGTCGACCCGTTTGTTTTTATGGTCGTCGTGATGTCGGCGGTCGACGGCTACTTCCGGTTCCGACAGTTTTACAACGTCATGCTGGGGCGCGATGTCGTCACCCCCGAAGCCGAGGCGGCGTTCTTCGACGTCCTCATGAAGCTGGCGTTCCCCGCCGGAGGTACCAGTGGCGTTCAATCCGCGTAGGCTCGTTCCGATCGTCGTCATTGCCGCCTTCGCTGTCGGCGGCTACTTCGTCGAGCAGTCTCGCGCAGCCAAGAGATCGGGGCTCTCGGGAGTCTTCGAAGCGCAGCCCAGCAGTCTCTCACCTAGGCTGACGGGGCGCGTGGCGAAGTTGCTGGTGAAAGAAGGCGACACTGTCAAGGCGGGGCAGCCGTTGCTTGAACTGGAAACAGAACCCGTCGCGGCTGACGCGACAAGCTCCAAAGCACTTGCTGAGCAAGCGAATGAGCAGGCCAAACTCGTCGCCGCCGGTCCGAGGGTGGAGGAGATCCGCCGCCAGGAAGGCGTCGTCGCCGAAGCCAGGGCGACGCTAGAAAGACTCCGCCACGGGGCCCGTCCTGAAGAAGTGTCACTGTCTCGCGAGCAAGTCGCAAGAGCCCAAGCCCGGTACGACTTGGTCGTCAACGGTTCGCGCAAAGAAGACTTGGCGGCGGGTCTGGCGGCCCTCAACGGTGCCAAGGCCCAGTTGGCACAGGCCGAACGTGGCCTCACGTCGGAAGAACGAGGGCAAATTCGCGCTCGGGCAGTCGCCGCAAGAGCCACGGCCGAGCAAGCCAGACGCGATGCCGACCGCATGGCCAAGCTAGCGCAGGAAGGAGCTGTCAGTCGCGCCGACGCCGAGGCCGCCGAGACCAAAGCCCAAACCACTGCCCAGCAAGCCCACGACGCCGAAGAAGCGTGGCGCCGGGCACAGTTGGGGACTCCGGCTGAAGAGCTGGAGCAAGCGCGGCAAGCTGTCCGGCAGGCCCAAGCCAAGTACGACCTCCTCAAGAACGGCTCTCGGCCAGAAGATGTGCGTCAAGCGGCGAGTGACTTGGCCAGTGCTAAAGCCAGCCTACAACTCACACTTGCCGGCACAAGGAAGGAAGACATCGACGCCGGAGCGGCCAGGCTGTCCCAAGCTGAAGCCCTCTTAGCCGAACTCAAGAACGGGGCGCGACCACAAGAAGTCGCTGCGGCCGAAGCCGCAGCCAAGGCCGCCCTGGCGCGGTCCAAGGGATCGGACGCCACTTTGGCCGACCGGATCGTGCGGGCCCCGGTCGACGGGACGGTGGAGCGGCTGCTCGTCGCCGTCGGCGACCTGGTGCCCGCAGGTACGCCGGCTATTCGGTTCAGCGACCCCACCGACATTTGGATCCGTGTCTATGTGCCGGAATCCGACCTCGCCAAGATCACCAACGGCACTCCGGCGACCCTGGCGGTCGATGGGATCGACGGACTCGTCGAAGGAGTCGTGGAGAGCGTGTCGACTAGAGGAGAGTTCACTCCCGCAAACCTGCAAACAACGGAAGAACGCGGCAAGCAGGTTTTCGGTGTGCGCATTCGCCTGAAGAACAAAGACACCCGCGTCAAGGCCGGCATGGCGGCGACGGTCCGCAAGTTCAACACCCCATGAGTGACGGCAACGCCATCAAGACCACCGCGCTGACCAAGAAGTTTGGGGACTTCACGGCGGTCGACGCCCTGGAGATCAACGTCCGCAAGGGTTCGATCTTCGGCTTCTTGGGCCCGAACGGCAGCGGCAAAAGCACGGCCATCCGGATGCTCGCCGGGCTGCTGACGCCGACGAGCGGCCAGGCGACGGTCAACGGGTTCGACGTCGTCAAGGACTCAGAAGCGGTCAAGCAGTCGATCGGCTACATGAGCCAGTCGTTTGCGCTGTACAAGGATCTGAGCGTCCTGGAAAACCTGGACTTCTTTGGTGGCGTCTACGGCCTGAAAGGTGCCCATCTGGAAGAGCGCAAGCAGGCAGTCATCGACCTAGTCGGCATCCACCCTTACCTTGAACGTCGGGCCGGGCTGCTGTCCGGTGGCTGGCGTCAGCGCCTGGCGCTGGCGGCCGCGATCATCCACGAGCCCGAGCTCCTCTTTCTGGACGAGCCGACGGCGGGGATCGACCCGGTCGCCCGGCGCGACCTGTGGGACCTGCTCTTCCGACTGGCGGCCGAAGGCAAGACACTGTTTGTCACAACCCACTACATGGACGAGGCCGAGCGGTGCGACGACATCGCGTACATCTATCTGTCCAAGCTGATGGTTAAGGGCTCGCCTATTGAGCTGAAGGCGCTTCCTGAAGTCTCGCCTGAAGGTACCCGCCGGGTCGCCGTCGCGGCCCATCGGCCGGCACTTGCCTTGGCCGCCTTGCGACAGGCAAAGTTCGTTCACGATGCGACCTTGGTCGAGTCTGAGGTCCACTTGGTCGTCGACGCCTCCACTTCGGACGGCTCCGTCGTGGACTTCGCCAAAAAGGCCGGTATCGAGGATCCGGCGATCCGACCGATCGAACCCAGCCTCGAAGACGTCTTTGTCGCCTTGACAAGGGGACTGGCTAAAGTATGAAACCCAACCTCTTCAACGGCTTCTGGGCGGTGACGGTCAAGGAATTCAAGCACCTGCTGCGCGACAAGGGCAGCGTCGGCTTGGCGATCATGTTGCCGATCTTTCAGGTTGTCATGTACGGATACGCCATCGACTTCGACGTCCGGCATATCACTACCGTCTTGGTGGACTACGACCACTCGCGCGAAAGCCGCGAATATGTCGCGCGGCTCCATGCCACGCAATATCTGGACTTCGACCGCAAGGCGGACAACGAAGCCGAGGCGGTGCAGATGCTCCGCGCTAACACCGCGCGGGTGGCCGTGGTGATCCCACCCGACTTCAGCCGCAACGTTCTGGCCGGCAAGCGGGCGCAGGTCGGCGTCCTCGTCGACGGGAGCGACAGCCAAGTGTCGTTCCGGGCGCGGACGGCGTTCCTGGGCGTCCAAGCTGGCTCGGATCCGCCGGCCCTCTCGCTGTCCAATGTCGATGTCCGGACGAACGTTTTGTTCAATCCGACGAGCAAGACCTCGACGTTCATGATCCCCGGGCTCATCGGGCTGATCCTGCAGATTGTTTTGGTCTCGTTGACCTCTGGCAGCATCGTCCGGGAGCGTGAGCAAGGGTCGCTGGAACAGCTCATGGTCTCGCCGGTGGGCAAGTACGGGTTGATCTTTGGCAAGCTGTTCCCTTTCATGGTGCTGGCCATCGGCCAGATGACCTTGGTGCTGGGCCTCGGCTACTTCTTGTTCGACGTGACGGTGGCGGGAAACCTGGCTCTTCTGTATGCCTGTACGTTCCCGTTTGTCCTGGCCTCACTGTCGCTCGGGCTGTTCATCTCGGCGGTGGCGCAGAACCAGGCGCAGGCCGCACAGCTTTCGACGTTCGCCTTTCTGCCAGCCATCCTGATCTCGGGCTTCATCTTCCCTCGTGAGACGATGCCAGGGTTCTTGCAGCTGGTCTCTCTGGCGTTGCCACTGACCCACGAGCTCAACGTCCTGCGTGGGATCGTTGTCCGTGGGGCGGGTCTGGCCGAGCTGTGGCCGAGTGTCTTGGCGATGTGGGTGATCGCAGGTCTGCTGCTGGCCGCCGCCAGTGCCAAGTTCCAGAAGAGCATCGCTTAGGTACAACTTCGGGCGTGAACGTCCTTGCCCTTTGCCCCCTGGTCCTCCTGCTGTCCATGGCTTCCTTGGCGGCAGTCGGTAGTGCGACTGTGAAGGTCACGGGTCTGACCTGCGAGCATGAGTCGCAGCCTCTGGCCGTCGAAGCTGAGAAGCCGCGGCTCTCCTGGCGGACTGAAACAGAGTCTAAGAACTGGACGCAGTCGGCCTACCGTGTGCTCGTCGCATCCTCGCCAGCCCTCTTGAAGCAAGGCAAGGGAGACCTTTGGGATTCGGGCAAGGTGGTGGGAGGACAGAGCGTGCTTGTTCCCTACGCCGGGAAACGATTGGAAGGTCGTACGGCCTGCTATTGGAAGGTGAAGGTGTGGGGCTCCGACGGCAAGCGTTCTCCATGGAGTTCGGCTGCGATCTGGGAAATGGGGATCCTGGAGCCGGAAGACTGGAACCACAGCAAATGGATCGGCGGTTCGCGCGTCGATTCGACCCCCGAACCAGCACCTCTGCTCCGACACCGGTTCATGGTGCATAAAGAAGTCAAACGGGCTCGGCTTTATGCCAGCGCGCTTGGCTATGGTGAGTTCTCGATCAACGGCTCGTCGGTGGCTCCGGGGGCTGAGCGGGAGCCCGGATACACCAACTTCGACAAGCGGGTGCTCTACACCGCTTATGACGTGACGAAGCTCCTGCGTCCAGGGCCGAACTGTATCGGCGCCGTCCTTGGCACCGGGTGGTACGACCAGCACGACAAGGCGACTTGGAATTTTGACCAAGCCAAGTGGCGCGACCGGCCGAAGCTCAGGGCGTACCTCGTGTTCGAATACGCCAATGGCGACGGCGAGGCCGTGGTGAGCGACGAGAACTGGCTGACTTCGACCGGCCCGATCCTGTTTGACGGCATCTACACCGGCGAAGTGTATGACGCTCGGTTGCAGAAGCCGGGGTGGAACACGGCGGACTTTGACTCGACGGGTTGGCTTCCAGCGACGGTGATGCAGGCTCCGCGGGGAGAACTCCGGGCCCGGCCCTGCCCAGGTGTGGTGATCAAGGAGACCTTCAAGGCATCCAAGGTCAGCCAGCCCAAGCCGGGGGTCTATGTCGTCGATCTCGGCAAGAACATCGCCGGGCACGTCCGGCTCAAGGTGAGGGGCACGGCGGGGACGCGGATCACCTTGCGCTACAGCGAGAAGCTGGACGGCCAGGGGATGATCGAGCGGTCGCAGATCGAGCAGTTCATGGCCAAGCGAACTCCGCCGCAGCCGTTCCAGACCGATGTGTACATCTGCAAGGGCCAGGGGACCGAGGTGTGGGAGCAGCGGTTCTCTTACGCTGGCTTCCGTTATGTGGAAGTCACTGGGTTCCCTGGCATGCCGACAGTCGACAACTTCGAGGGGCGGTTTGCGCACACGGACTTGGAGTCGGCGGGCAGCTTTGAGTGTTCCGACGAGATGCTGAACAAGATTCAGGCGGCGACTAGGGCGGCGTACTTCAGCAACGCGCAGAGCATTCCGACGGACTGTCCGCAGCGGGAGAAGAACGGCTGGACCGGCGACGCCCATCTGGCGGCGGAGGCAGGGATGATGAACTTCCGTTCGGCCAGCTTCTACACCAAGTGGCTGGGCGACTATGCCGACGACCAGAAGGCAGACGGGCGGTTCAGCCTGATCATCCCCAGCGCGGGCTGGGGGCAGGACGCGATCCATCCCTCCTGGGACAGTGCGTTCCATATCATCGCCGACGACATGTCGCGGTACTTGGCGGATGACCAGATGCTGACGGCGAATTACGAACGGCTGAAGAAGTACGTCGACACCCTTTATGGCCGCACTGTTGATGATGTCGTTCCCTTTGACAGCCTGGGTGACTGGGTGCCTTGGAAGACGGAGACGCCCAGCCAGTTGACCTCGTCGGTGATGTTGATCAACGACGCACGGATCGTGGCCAAAGCGGCCTTACTGCTCGGGCTCCACGGCGACCAAAGAAGGTACGGCGATATTGCCGAACGGGTGAGCGCCGCGACGGCAAAGAAGTATTACGGTCCTTCCCAGTTCGAGAAGTCCAGCCAGACGGCTCTGGCGATCGGCCTGTACTTCAGGGTCATTCCTGAGGGCGACCGGTCGGCGGCCCTTGCCGCACTCATCAAGAACGTCGAGACCCAAGGTCACATCGACACGGGGATCATCGGGGCCAAGTTTGTTTTGCGCGTCCTGAGCGAGAACGGCCGGACCGACCTAGCCTACAAGCTGGTCACTCGGCGGGAGCAGCCGAGTTGGGCGTGGTGGATCGAGCAGGGGGCGACGACGCTTTGGGAAGACTGGAAGGGCGAGTCGTCGCTCAACCACATCATGTTCGGCGACGTGAGCAACTGGATGGTCCAGTGGATTGCGGGTATCGGGATCGATGCGGCGTCGCCGGGGTTCAAGCACTTCTTTGTGCGGCCTCAGGTGGTCGGTGGGATGACTTGGGCTAAGGCGAGCCACTTGTCGCCCTATGGCTGGATCAAGTCGTCGTGGCGGGTGGAAGGCGGGGCCTTCAATTTGCACGTGACTGTTCCGCCTAACTCGACGGCGACGGTTTTCCTGCCGGGGGCGCACGAGGGGCTGGCGGTCGGGTCGGGCGAGCACGACTTCTCTGTCTCGGGCCGGGGCCAATGAGCCTGGTCCAAGTATCATGGACAGGTCGCCCGGTCGTAGCTCAGTGGATAGAGCGCTTCCCTCCGGAGGAAGAAGTCGGAGGTTCGAGTCCTCTCGACCGGGCCATTGATTTTTGTTCCTGGCGGGGGACTGGCTAGCCGAATTTTTCCGCGGCGACCAGCTCAGGTGGGATTCCTTCGTTGGCCTGCTACCTCCCGGGGCGAATTATCAATTTATCAATTTAACACTTTCATGTGGGTGCGACGTGTCACAAGCAAGATGCAGGCAACTTGCGAGCATGCCGGGATCAGGCACGACTACGCGAGGTGAATGCGATCGCCCTCACTTTTAGGTCACGGCACTAGAAAGTGTCCACCAATGAGTGGTGGCCTCACGTCTTCAAAGAGCCTCTTAGTGGCGATCTAGCCAGTCAGACCAGCTCTTAGGCTATGAATTCGACCGTTGCCTCCACCTGAGATCGACACAATGACGGTATGGCCTACTTGCTTCGCCTAGCGAGCTTAGGCTTGACTGTCCATGGAATTTTGTTAGCAGCCCGCATGGAGCTACTCGGCCGTCGCACTGGTTTCACCAGTGGCACCCATCGGAGGTCAGGGCAATGACGGTCGGGCCACACGGCCCGTCTCGAAGCGTCCAGACTCCGTTGTCCATTGCGGACATGGGGCCAGTCGACTCTCTGAAACCAGACGAATATCCGACCCATACCCAGCAAAAGCACTGGACTTTGCTCGCACCCGTTCTTCTTCTGTTCCAACTGAATAGTATCAACCTCCAAAATGGGGTCGGACACGAATGGTGTCCACAAGGGGATCAGCCATGCGCACCCGAAACTTATTGACTTTTGCAACTCTCATCACGGTCGCCCACGCTCAAGCGTCGACCTTCTTTGACGGCACGTTCAACAGCGGCGATTACACGCTCGATGTCTTTTCGAACACCGGCAACAACACTACGAACAACTTCTTTGGATCAGGTGGCAACCCTGACGCTTACATGCAGATCTTCGAGAGCATCTTCCCGACGATCGACCCGAGCATCCACTTCGTCAGCGCCATCGCGTCGAACTCAACGTGGGTGTGGGACCCCTCCACCGACGGGGCCATCGACAGCCTGGACATCAGCGGCGACGTCCGGACGTCCACACTGACCATATTGAGCTTGCCGATCACTATCCGCCAGGGCGGAAACATCTACTTCGGCGGCGCTTCAGCAGGATTCCTTCCACCAAAGAACATCTGGCACAACGCGGCCCGAACGGGAATGTTGGCCAGCGACTTCGGCAAGATCAAGGCCGATGGCAGCTATGACTTTGGATCCGAACCCGACTTCTCGGCCAGCGGCGGGGTGATGACCTTTGGAGTCGGCATGTTTTTGTCTCCCGGCATCCTGCCGAACGGGTCGCATGACGATCTCGACATGGACAACGTCTCCATTGACGTCCACACCGCCGCTGTCCCCGAGCCAGGCACAATCGCCCTCGCTGCTGGCGGGCTAGCCTTCCTGCGCCGACGTCGCCGGGCAGGTTGATGAGCCAAGGGTGCGCTGATCTTCGAATAGGTCGGCTACCCGCCCAAGAAGCATTGAACGTTCAGGCCGCCAGGCGACATTCACTTTTCGTGAAGTCCGCCGGGCCCTGCGTTCTTGTCCTACTCGCCGTCGCCGGATGCGCCGACCGGAGCCTGGAGTACCTGCCCGACAAGCCGACGACCCACTTCACCATCGACGCCACCACCAGCCCGCTGGTCGTCAGTCAGGCCGACGGTCTGGTCACGCTCCGCGTCACCAACAACACCGGCAAGACCGTCCAAATAGGCGGCACCTGCGACTACATCGATGACACCATGTGGTACCTCTTCGACTCCTGGGGTCAGCCGGTCTCCCGGACAGCAGAGGGATTGAAACACCTCACTGAACGGAGGCAGACCGCATGCACGGCCAACGCCATCCTCATGGTCCCCGCCCACGGGAGTACCACGATCAGATCCTGGGTTCTTAAGTCTGACTTCCAACTGAGCCCCGGCGACTACACGCTCCGCATGACATACAAGACCGCGGCCCTCAAGATCGTCAGCCAGGCCATCTCCATCAAGGTGGTCTCCTAGACCGACCTGTGCTATCTTCAATCCATGAAGGTTCACGTTTTTCTGCTTTCCGCTGCTTCGCTCGTCTGTGCCCTGGCCGGTTGCGGCGGACCCAATGTCGAGATCAAAGGTGAGAACGGCGAAACCGTCAAGATCGACGGCAAAGGCGGAGTCGAGGTCAAGGACAAGAACGGCACGACCGCCATGTCCAGCGCCGACGGCAAGGTGACCGCCACCGACGCCAAAGGGAACACCGCGACGGTCGAAGGCAAAGACGGCTCGATGAAGGTCGACGGCCCCGACGGCAAGATGGAAATGAGCAAGGACGCCGTCAAGGAGTCCGAACTCGGGCTGCCCTTCTACCCGGGTTCCACAAGCGTGAACGCCCAGAAGTCGGAGGCCAACGGCAAATCCCAATTCCTGTGCATCCGCCAGACCAAGGACGACGCGAAGAAGGTCGCCGAGTTCTACATAAGCAAGTTCAAAGTCGAGTCTAACGCGTCCACGGGCACCGACGGCAACGACATGGTCGTCCTGGGCGGCAAGCTAGCCGACGGCCGAAAAGTCGCGCTGAACGTGACGCAGAACAAGGGCGAAGAGACCACGATCTCGATCGTCGTGGGACAAGAATAGGCGGTTGTCCCTTGGCTCCCTCTTGCCGCTCCGGCGGGAGGAGGGGGCCAGGGAGCGGTTCCCGATCTAGTCGTCGTTATCCGCGACCGTAGCTCCGAACCGACGCACTGGCCCAGGATAAGGCGTCGCTCCCTTGATGCTGTGCCACACCGCCCGGTTCATCGCGATTTCTTGCTCAAGTGTCATCTGGTCGGGCTCCGAGAAGTCGATGGCCGCCAACAACGCGTTCTCCGACCCCGAAGGGTTTTTGGCCATGATGTCCTGCTGCGGGTTCAGGCAAGAGTAAGGCGTGACATTGCCCTTCATCTTGAACGCCTTGTACATCGGCGTGGCCGCCGCGTCGAACTGTGACATCGGCTTGGCGCCGAAGATCAATTCCATAGTCCGTAGCAAGGATGTCGTCGTGTAGTGGGTGCTGTCGACGCCCATGCCGCGGGTGAAAGGCGACACCACCAAGGCGACCGTGCGGTGGGCGTCCACGTGGTCCGCGCCGTTCTGCGCGTCGTCTTCGATGATGAATATCGCGAACTCCTTCCACAGAGAACTGTGCGAAACCGCCTCAACGATCTTGCCGATCCCGATGTCGTTGGAAGCCACACAAGCCTTGGGCGTAAACGCACCCCCGCGAGTACCCGTCGTATGGTCCTCGCTCAACGCCATCACCATGAAGGCCGGCACCGACTTCGAAGCCTCCATCTTGTGAAAGTCATCGATGAAGATGTCGACGCTCTCGTTGTCTCGCACGCCCTTCCTCCGGGCGGCCGCCCAGTCGGCGTTCTGCCGGTCGGTGGTGTGATAGTAGTAGGTGCGGTAGCTCTTGCCGGCCTCGCGCATCTGGTCCCAAATGCGGCCCGTCGGCGTCTCAGCCAGGCTCGTCGACAGCCGGGGAGTGCCCTTGCCGCTGTATTGCTGCGGCCAAGTCCGCTGCATAAAGTCGGGGACATAGGCGCCGTTGGACCAATGGTGTCCGTCCACCGAGACTTCCCCGCTCGCATACAAGTTGTCGAACAGCACATACTGCCGGGCCAGCTCGTGGTGGTTGGGGGTGACGCTCTCGTCAAAGAGGCAGAGCTTGGGGTCGCCATTGCCATAGGGCTTGCCGCCTTTCGTCATGTCGCCAAACACCTGGTCATAGGTGCGGTTCTCCTTGATGATGTACAGCACGTGTTTGATGGGCGAGGCGTCTCCCAGCACGCTGGGGATCGGGTTGCTCCCCTTCGCCGGGGCCGAGTAGGGCTTCTCCACCATCCTCGGTTTGTATTTCGAGACCTCAAAGAAGGTCGCCGTCATCTGCCGCAGGTCCGCCGTCTCCGAAACATCGACGTCGTAGACCGCGCCGTTCAGCAACGTGACAATATACGGATAGCCCGTGCCGACCACCGGGTTGATCTTGTCCGTGTTGCCGTTCGGGCCAGTGCCCAAGTTCTTGCTCGACCCGACCAAGAGGTGTCGGCCGTCTGCCGTCGTTGCCAAAGCCGACGGGTACGCGCCGGAAGGGACAAAGCCCTGGACCACCGACCGGCCACGACGAGAAACATCAACAGCGGCGACGCCGTTGTCGTCGCTCAGCGCCACGAACAACCATTTGCCGTCAGGTGTCAACGCCAAGGCGTTCGGCGTCGACCCAGGCGGGGCGTCGGGCCAAGGACGGACGACTATCTTTTCCTCGTGGGCCAACGTGGCAGCGTCGAAAACATCGACAACGTCGTCATTGCCGCAACTGACAAATAGCCGCCCGCCACCGACCGCCAGGTCGTTCGGGTGCCGGCCAGTCGGAATTGTCTTGACCACCGAGAGATCCGCAGGGTCGACCTCCGCCACCTGCGCCGAACCTTGCAGCGACACCAGCAGGTGTCCACCTGGCGCTTTTCGGATTTGGTAGGGGGCATCACCAGCCGCCAGGGCCCGCGTCGCGACCGACTTGCCGCTGGCCAGGTCGACCTTGACCAGCATGTCGCTGGCCGAAGACGCGACGACAAGCGAGTCGCCGACTACGGCGAGGCCGCTCAGCCAGAACTTGTTCTTTTCCGGCCCGACCACTGGGATCTGACCGTCTTTGGCCAGCTTGCCTTGGGCACTGACGGACAGTCGATGGACCAGCGTGGAAGTTCCTCCACTAACAAACAAGGAACGGGAGTCAGCAGTCCAGCCCATCCCGACCCAGCCCCGGCCGATGGCGAGCGTGTCGGCCAACTTGCCGCTGCGGCGGTCAAAGAGGAACACCTTGTGGTCGCCCTGGCCGACCGAAGCGAAGGCCACCCACTTGCCATCGGGACTAGCCTCGCCTCCGGCCAACATGTCCCCCACCTTGGTCGGTGTCCCCGCCGGGGCCAGCCGCCAACCGCTGGCTAGATACATCTGGGCGACCTCGCGCACCGGCCCGGCCAAGACCGTGATGGCCAGGCTGACCGCGGCGGTAGCGACGACAAGTGTTCGGATCAGCGGTCTGCGCGTCATGGTGGTTCCCACCGGACAAGGTGATTTTCAACGTCAAGTCCGGCCTGGTTAAGGGCAAAAGAGATTTTTTGCCATTGAACTCGACAGGCATCGTACCTTTGCTAGGTTAAAACTCGAAGAAGACCACACCATTGCCAAACAGCTAGGGAAAGGATCGGTATGATCCCGGCATGCCGCGCCTGCGGGTGGGTTTCCTTCTCTTTCCGGAGTTCGCCGCCCTCGATTTGGTCGGGCCCCACGAAGTCTTTGCCGCTGCCAAGGCTCCAGACTGTGAAGGCTACGAGATCCTCACAGTCGGTCTTGACCGCAAGCCTGTGCGGTCCGAATCTGGCCTCACCATGGCCGTGAACACCGCCTCCGACGACGTCGAACCCTTGGACACCATCGTCATCCCTGGCGGCGTCGGTCTGCGGAACCCTGCGGTCTTGAAGCGTGTCGTCCCTTGGCTTGTGCGGCAGGAGCCACGCACCCGGCGGATCGCCTCGGTCTGCACGGGCCTCTACGGCCTCGCGTCGACCGGTCTGATGGACGGTCGCCGGGCGACCACGCACTGGCAGTTCGTCGCCGACGTCGCCAAGCGGTTCCCTGCCGTCCACGTGGTCGAAGACAGACTGTTCGTCAGCGACGGCAAGTTTCATACGTCGGCCGGAGTCGCCTCAGGGATCGACCTCAGCCTACAACTCGTCGAAGACGACTACGGCTCCGCAGCTGCCTTGCGGGTCGCGCGCGAACTCGTTGTCTACCTCCGGCGGTCGGGGAGCCAACAGCAGTTCTCCGACGTCCTACGGCTTCAGTTCGACAACCACGCCCCAGGCAGCGGGCTCGTCGCTTGGATCGCCGCGCACATGGGCGAGGACTTGAGCTTGGCGCGGGTCGCGTCTCACCTCAAGCTCAGCCCGCGGCAGGCCAACCGGGTCGTTAGCGAACAGTTCGGCATCCCCCCGGCCAAACTCGTCGAACGCGTCCGGCTCGACCATGCCAAGACCCTGCTGTTAGGCCAGGACATGCCGGTGGAGCAAGTCGCCCGCGCGTCAGGGTTTGGTAACCACGACACATTCCGCCGAGCGTTCACGCGGGGGTTCGGCGTCTCACCGCGCGAGTTCCAGGCTCGGTTCTCTGGCGAAAAGTGACTGACTAGGACTTTTTTGCCATCCTCCGGGTGGTTCTTGCCCAACTTGCCAGCATGGGAACTTGACCGACGGCCCACCGGTAGCTCGAAGCATGGTCCGCCTTTCCAAGCTGGTCAGCCTCATCGTCGTTTCGGTCTGTGCAGCTACGACCCTAGCCTTAGACAAACGTCCGTTCACCGCTCCCGAAAAGCTCGACAAGCCCGGCTTCCAGGCCGGGATTTGGAACGTCGGCGCCTGCTACGTCGCGGGCCAACCCTCGGAGGCTGCGTTCCGCGACTTGGCCAAAGAGGGCGTCAAAACCGTCATCTGCCTGCGCGGCCAAGACGAACTAGACAACCGCCAAGCAGTTCCGTTTGACGAGGCGGCGTTGCTCAAGGAACTGGGGATCAACTTCGTCCACATCCCGGTGTCCACCGACGAACAATACGGCCCAGGCTCGGTGGCCAAATTCGCCGAGGCTTTGGACAAGGCCGAAGGCAAGGTCCTCCTGCACTGCACAGTCGCCTGGCGGGCCAGCTATGTCTGGGTTGCCTACCTGCACGCCCACCGCGGCGTGCCGCTGGACGCCGCCGTCAAGGCCGGTATGGCCATGAACATCTCGGCCGACCGGATCGCCAGCCTGGCGGGACTGAACGTCGTCTACGAAGAAGGCGGCCCGCTCGGACACGGTGGCGCGCTCAAGTCCCCCAAGTCGCCAAAGGCTGAAGGAAGACAGATCAAAGTCGATCCGCCCAAAGTCGTCTTCGCGCCAAGCCAGACAGACTTCATGGCGTTCGTGATGTGGGACCTGGGCGACGTGCTCAATGCCTCGCAGCCTGACGAAGCCCGCCTCAAGGATCTGGCCAAGCAAGGGGTCAAGACCGTCATCAACATCCGCTCGGCACCCGAGATGGATCGGCTTAAGAAGGACGGTTTCGACGAAGAGAAAGTCGTCCGCGACCTGGGGATGGAATACGTCAACATCCCGATGTCCGCCCCAGCCGACTTCACGCCCGATAAGCTCGCCACCTTTGCCAAGGCCCTCGGCCAGTCCAAAGGCAAGGTCCTCTTGCACTGCACGACCGCCAACCGGACCAGCCAGCTCTGGGCAGCGTATCTGGTGAAGTATTGCGGCCTCAGCTATGCCGAAGCCACTCAGCACGCCGAAGCCATGCGGTTCAAAGACATGCTCCCACGGTTCCTAGGCAAAGAGGTCAATGTGAAGTCCAAGAGCAGCGGCAAGCCGGACGGCTGTGGCTTCAAGGCTTTGTAAACAGGAGAGAGATCGTCTGGGGTAGCCGTCGCAGTTCCTCTGCAGGAATGTTGGGGAACTGGTTCCAATAGGGCTCCGGGTGCTCCCCCATCTTCGTCAATACCAGCCCGGCGTCGAGGCAGGCGTTGACAATCTGGTCGATCCGCCACTGCCTCTCATGCTTAACCTCATGTTGGGCGGCCTGCATCCCTAAGTCGCCGATGTAGGTCGTCGGCCAGCCAGCGTCTGAGATTGGTTTTTCGTTGAAATAGTCCCCGTAGACAGGGTCGAAAACGTAACTCGACGGCTCGAGTTGCCAGACGTTCATATACGGATGGCCCTCGAAGATGTAGAGCCGGCCCCTGGGCTTCAGCAACCGGGCCGGCACCTTCGCCCAGGCGACGATGTCCATGATCCAGCACAAAGCTCCCCGGCCGGTATAGACCAGGTCGGCGGTGCCGTCCAGCTCGTGAGGAGTGTCCAGGACATCGCAACGATAGAACGTCGCTGGGGCCGACAGGGCCTCAGCCGTCCGGCGACCAGATTCCACCATCCGGTCACTGATGTCCACGCCGACAACCTCGCGGGCGCCGAGGTTCCAGAGCGACAAAGTGTCTTGCCCACTGGCGCACTGCAGGTGCACTGCCCGTCCACACCACTCCGAGAGTCCCTCCAAGTACGCAAACTCAGGCGGGCAGAAGTTGGTGCCACCCGACCGCAAGAACTCCAGGCGTGCCCGCTCGTCCGCCTCGTACGCCTCCGCCCCTTGGTTCCAGCCTCGCCGGTTCTGCTCGTGCAGGTCGCGGACGTCCATCAGTTCGGGGTGATCGTTATCGTATGGTCGACCGGCACCCGCAGCGACTGGACGCGCTCGATAAATGCCGCACGCCTCATCTCTGTTTGCTGGACGACCGCCGCTTCGTTCGACTTGAAGTCAGGTCGGCGGAAGATGTCTTTGATCTGCTTGGTCTCGTATGCCTGCTTGTCAGCGATGGCCTGGCTACATTGCCCGAATGCAAAAGAAAATGGGTTGGTGGGGAATTCGACGGTTAGGTTGATCCCTTTTGCCAAAGCGTCTTTCGTGAACTTCTTGCTCTGACTGCCCCAGGCGACGGTGTACTTGGTCGCTTTGCCACCCTTGACCACGAGCATGAACCGGCTAAGGTCTTGGTTCCAGGGGATGAACCGGGCAGCCGCGGTGGCCGAGTTCGTCGGGTTTGCATCACTCTGCAAGAAAAACGGATACTGGGTGCTGCGGAAGCTGAAGGTATTGCCATCATGGCTGCGGACCACGTGGCCGGACGTGCAGGACACGGTTTTGGCCGAGAGGTCGATCGCGATCCGTGCGAGGTCGCTTTGGCCCATTCCTAGCGCTTTCAGGAAGGCATGGGCCATGGCCAGGTGACCGGCCCACCCGGGGTGGACGCCGTCGGAGCCAGCTGCTTCGAGTTTGTCCCCGTATACGGCTTTGGACTTGTCGCGCAGGGCGACCATGTCTTCGAAGACGGTCGCGAACCCGAGGCCGCGCTTCCGGGCCAGTTCAAGGCCAATGTTGTGCAGATGGACCAGCCCATCGTTCATGTCGTCCACATTGCCCGCTCCGCGCACCCAGCTCGGCGTTTTGCCGACGATGCCGGGCGAACCGACCACCACCCGCATGCCCGCCTTCTGGAAGGCGTCCAGGATCACGCTCATCTTGTTCCGGTACAGGTCGCCAATCGGCTGCTCGAACTTCCGGTAGCCGTGGTCGTTCATGCCGTAGCACGTGGTGGCAACAGTCGGTTTGAACTGCAGGCAATCCTGCTGCATCCGGTTGACAAAGCCGCTTGCCGTCTCGCCGCTCCAGCCCAGTTGGCGCACTTCCACTTGCAGGTCGGGTCGGCACAGGGTCAAATACTCCTCGATCATCCGCGAGTAAAGCCTCTGCTCGGTGATCGAATCGCCGATCACCGCTAGCCGGTCTCCGACCTTGAGGGAGACAGGCGGCTGGTGGTTGGCCGCGAGCGGCGTCTGGGCCAGGCCAAGAGCTGAAATCAACGCCAGCGGCAACATCGGGCAAGCGCGGAGAGGTCGCATGGGTGTGACTTTACTCGGTAACCAGCGCGAGAAGGAGTGAACGAAGAAAGGGCGAACTGCCGTCAAGGCTGTGAGACCGGCGCCAGTCGGTTTCCTTGTCGCGTCTATTAGGTAGGAACATGCTCGCCGTCATCGCCGCCGTCGCCTTGGGGCAACAATCTAGACCGGAACTTGGCCCGGCCATCGTCCGCTACTGCGAGTCCAACCTCAAGAAGCAGGTCGGCCGCGGCGAGTGCTCCGATTTGGCGCTCGGCGCGCTCAAGCTCATGGGTGTCAGCACCAGGCTCCCCGAAGACGAGCCCGCACCAGGGGACTACGTCTGGGGCACCCCCGTCTACCGGGTGTGGATGGAGGGCGGTAAGGCCAAAGAATGGCCCGACTCCGGTGGTCGCAAAGCAGTCAAACCTGGCGACATTGTCCAACTGCGGGACGTCGAGATCTCCTGGCGGAATGGCAACGCCTACGGGCAGCAGTTCTATCCGCACCACACCTCGGTGGTCGCCAGCGTAGGCAAAGACGGCCTCAAGTGGACGGTATTCGAGCAGAACTCCAACGGTCGCCGCTATGTTGTCAAAAACGACATGGACGTGGCGAACATGAAGAAGGGCTACTTCACCGTCTACCGCGTCGAAAAAGCAAACTGACGGCCGGGCCCGAAAGCCCGGCCGTCAGGCGCGTCACTTGACTGGCGTCGCGTCGAACTTCTTGTCGATCGTCTTGACGAACACCCACCTGCCGTCGATCTTCTTCCAATAGTCGGTGCCGACCTCGTGGTACAGGGTTGTTCCCTTGGCGTTCGTCACCGTCAGTTTGAAGTCGAACTTGACCGCGACCACGCCCTTGCTCGTCGTGGCGCTGATCAGCTTCTCGTGGCCTTCCATCTTCGTGGCGCCGTCAAAGATGCCGTCGATCATCTTCAGGAACTCCTTCCGGTCGACCTTGGCGCCTTTCGGATCGATGTTGACAAACTCCGGAGCAAAAAACGTCTTGAAACCCTCGACGTCTCGGGCCTTGATGATTTTGTTCAAGGTGTCGTACCGGGCCTTGATCTCTTTCGGCACGTCGGCGGCCGTCGCGAGGCAGGCGGCAGCAGCCACCACTGACAGAGTGAGCATGCGTTTCAGCATGTCCGGCATTATCCCCGCATAACTCCTCTATCCGTCTTTCAAATTTTCCCCGAGGCACGTCGACGCAGAGCACACAAAGTCAAGAGACCGGCACCGACCAACGATGTCGGCTCCGGTATCGGATAGGCGTTGAAGTTGTCAGCGACGAAGATCGGACCCCAATCGCCACCGGTGGAGGGCGCAGATTCGAAGCTCACGACAACTCTGTCGAACAGGACGGTAGGGTCAAACAAGTCGGTGGTGAACAGAGTGAGAGTGAACCCAGGCCAGGTGTAGCTGTCGGCCCCAGGAGCAGAGTCCACTCTAGTTCCAACCAAGGTGGCACCGTTGTAGCCGCTGATGCGCAAAAACGAGGACGTGTCGCAAGCCAGTTCTTGTGGTGCCACATCGATGGATGCGGCTTCCATATAGGCGGGCAAGCCAGTCGCCAGATCGGTGAA